>NZ_AP018365.1:5705000-6045000 GCF_016756395.1 Streptomyces sp. SN-593 | reverse complement strand
TGCCCGCCGGGCCGACCACCCCGTCCGGCTACCTGACGCGCTCGGCGCGCAGGTGCTCGGCCACCGGCTGGAGCGCCTGACGGTAGGCGGTGAGCGACCCGGGCGCGAGCCGGTCCACGAAGTGCGCGCGGACGGAGGCGACGTGGCGCGGGGCGACCTCGCTCATGGTGGCCCAGCCCTGGTCGGTGAGGACCGCGTACAGCCCGCGGCGGTCGGACTCGCAGTCCTCCCGGCGGACCAGGCCGGAGCTCTCCATCCGGGTGATCTGGTGGGACAGCCGGCTCTTGGACTGGAGCGTGGACTTCGCCAGGTCGCTCATCCGCATCCGGCGCTCGGGGGCCTCGGAGAGGTTGACCAGGATCTCGTAGTCGTTGTTGGTCAGGCCGAACGGCTGGAGGTCGCGCTCGAGTTGGTACATGAGCAGGCGGCTGACGTCCAAGTGAAGCCGCCAGGCGCGCTGTTCTTCCTCGTTGAGCCAGGTGGCGGGGGCGTCCGCGGTCTCGGTCTCCATGCCGCCATGCTACCGGGAGTCGCACCCCCGGACGCTCGCCAGGGTAGCCGGGTGGTCACCCTGCGGAACGACCGGGGGGCCTGCGGGGTTACGTGCCCGGCGCGGGGCCCGCTCCGGTGGGGCGCTCGGCGAGCACCGACTCGGTGGACTGGAGCAGCACCTGTCCGGCACCGACGAACTCGTACTGGTGCTCCTCGCCCGACGCGCCCCCCAGGCCGGTGAGCGCCCTGACGCCGCCGAGCACCCCGCGCAGGTACGCGTGGTCGTAGTGGTGGCAGGGCGAGGGGCAGTCGGCCCAGCCGACGAGCGCCTGCGGGTCCACCCGGACCGGCGGCTCCACGAAGTGCACCGCCCCGTTGGAGGCGGCCACGAAGGTGCCGGTGCCGATCAGGGTGAGGAAGCCCGGGATGATCGACTGCTTCAGCGACAGGCCGGGCTGGAAGGCGAGCAGGTTGCCCGAGCGGATGGTGAGGTTGCCCTCGTCCAGGTCGTAGGAGTTGATGTCGTAGGACCGGTCGGCGAGCAGCATCCTGCCACGGCCCTGGGCGACGACCCAGTCGGCGGCGTGCGTCGGCGAGTGGAAGTTCTCCGCGACGAGGTGGTCGAGCGGGCCGGCGCCGATCGCCTGGAAGTCGATCTGCCCGTAGTAGGCGATCATCTTCCCCTTCTGCAGGAACCACTGGCCGTCGAGGGCCACGCTGAAGGCGTACGGGTTGACGTTGTCGTTCGACGGCAGCGTCCACGCGTCGTGCACCACCGGCCCGGTCGGCGGTGTCGGCGGCACGGAGGGCGGCGGGGGCGGGTGGCTCACAGTTTCTCCTCGGACGCCTGCACGTAGACCGTCCCGTTGCCGGACAGCTCCAGTTGGAACGCCTCGCCCGAGCCGCGGCCGACCATCTCGCGCCAACCGAGCGCGGCGGTCAGCCGGTTGCGCACGTCCCCGCGGTGGGCGACGTACGCCTGGGGGTCGACGTGGACCGGGCCGCTCGCGGTGATCGGCAGTTCGACGACGCCGCCGTGCGCCATGAACGCGACCGAGCCCTTGCCCGCCAGGGTGGTGGTGAACAGGCCCTGCCCGGTGACCTGGCCGCGGATCACGCCCATCACGCCGCCCTGCGAGCCCATGAACATCGTGCCCTGCCGGAGCGAGCCGTCGAAGGCGAGCAGCCGGTCGGCCTCGACGTAGAGCGTCTCGCCGGTGAGGTCCACGGTGTGGATGTGGTGGCCGCCGTGGCCGAACATCGCCGACCCGGACCCCTCCACGGTCATCAGCGGGGTCGCCTCGTTCGCGACGCGGCGGCCGATCATGGACATCACGCCGCCCTGCCCGCCGGTGATGCTGGGCGTGAAGGCGACCCGGCCGCGGTAGGCGAGCATGGCGCCGCGCTGGCTGAACACCCGCTGCCCGGGCACGACGGCCGCCTCGACCATCTTCGAGTTGATCCGGGTGAACGGCACTAGAGCTGCCCTCCGACGGTGACACGCTCGCTGGGCTGTACGTAGACCAGGCCCTCGCCCTCGAAGCGGAGCTGGAAGCTCTCCCCGGAGCCCTCCCCCACCAGGGTGCGCCAGCCGACCGCCGTCTGGAGCTGCTGGCGCAGGCCGCCGGTGTGCGCGACATAGGCGCCCGGGTCCACCACGAGCGGGGTCTGCGCGCTGACCCGCAGCACGATCGCGGGGCCGTCGGACATGATGGCGGCCTGCCCGGTGCCCTCCACGGTGGTGGTGAACAGGCCGTTGCCCTGGGAGGCGCCGCGCAGCCCGGTGAAGGTGGTGCCGGTGCGCAGCGACGGCTCGGTGACCAGCAGGTTGGACGCCTCGACGAAGAGCTTCCCGCCGTCCAGCCGCACCAGGTTGATCTCGGTGGCGCGGTCGGCGAAGTAGCAGGTGCCGTGGCCCCTGACCTCCATCACGGCCATCGACTCACCGGTGATCCTGCGGGTCACCAGCCCGCGCAGGCCCTCGCCGCCGCCGGTCATCTTCTTGAACGTCATCTCGCCGTCGTAGGCGACCATGGCGCCGTTCTTCGCCTTGACCGCGTCGCCCGCCAGGTCGACGGCCAGGACGCGGGTGCCCTGCAACCGGAAGTTCGCCATGGCTCACACGGTATCGGCGGAGGAGGACGAGGAGGGGGCGGACGGCGAGGAGCGTCGGCGGACCGGCAGCGGCGGCCTGGCACCGCCGCCCGGCGCTCCCCCCGCGGGGGCGGGGGTGCCCGCGGTGTCCACCGCGCCGGCCGCCGCCTCGACCTCGATGAGCGACGCCCCGCGCCGGGCCGCCTCGAAGGCCGCGTGGCCGCCGCGCAGCCCGAACAGCCGCTTGCCGATGAGGATGTAGAGGACGGCGACGACGTTGAGCGCCAGCGTGCCGATCTTGAACCCGCTCGTCTTCTCGGTGAGTTCGTAGACCTCGATCGGCAGGAACGCGGCGGTGGCGATCACCGCCAGGTACTCCGCCCAGCGCTTGCCGAACCAGAGCCCGACGCCCTCGACCGTCTCGATCAGGGCGTAGCCGAGCAGGCCGCCGGCCACCACGTGCAGCGTCGACTTCTTGTAGTCGAAGGTCTTCTGGATGGTGTCGACGACCGGCGAGTGGTCCAGGTCGTAGCCGAAGTGGTCCGCGACCGGGCGGAAGACGGTGAGGTCGTCCTCGAAGAGGCGGCGCACCGCGTCCTGGGAGTTGGAGAACTTCCACACCGCCCAGGCGGCCAGGATCACCAGCAGTCCGCGCAGCACCCGCTCCACGGCGAGGAAGCGCAGGATGAACAGGTCGCGCAGCGCCCGGCCCCGCGGCACCAGGGGCGCCTGCGCGGCCGGCCCGGAACCGTGCGGCTCGCCGAGCACGAAGTCCCCGCAGCGCAGGCAGCGCCACACGGTGCCCACGGCGGTCTCCGCGTGCAGCCGCTCGCGCAGGCCCGGCTCGTCGGGCGCGTAGGTGATGTGGCCCTTGCTGGCGCAGTGCCTGCGGTCCCAGTCTCTGCTCATCGGTGTCGGTCCCCGTGGGTGGTCGCTCGGAAACGGAAGGTGGAGGGGTGGGGCGGGGTGCCGGCGCCGGACTCCGTCCCGTGGACAGGGACGTTATCGCCCGGCGTGCGGTTGCCCACCCCGGCCACGGGAGGCGGGCGGGGCCCGGTGATAATGGGTGGGAGCTTGTGATCGTCTTCACAAGAACGCGGCGTCCGCCCGCCCGCCACCGGTCCGCGACCGCACGACCGTTCCCGACCGTTCCCGACAGCTCCCGACAGCTCCCGACAGCGAGGTTCCCGTGGAACTCAAGACCGCCGCCGCCCTGCGCCGGCTGCGCCTGATCTCCGCCCCGGAGGCGGCGTCCTTCGTGATCCTGCTGGTGTGCGTGGTGCTCAAGAGCACCACGGACTTCAACGCCGTGCCGGTGATGGGCATGGTGCACGGCATCCTGTTCATCATCTACGTGCTCTTCTGGGCCGACGCCTGGAACCGCGCGCGCTGGCCGCTCGGCCGCTCGGCGCTCTACCTGGTGCTCTCGGTGCTGCCGACCGGCGGCTTCTTCGCGGAGCGGATGCTCGCGCGGGAGTGCGAGCGGGCGGTGGCGACGGCCCGGGCCGCCCAGGAGCGGGCCGCGGCCGGTGCGGATGCCGAGACCGGCTCGGGCGCCGAGGCGGTGACCTCGGCGTGATCGTGGCCTTCTCCGTGACGCCGCTGGGCGTCGGCGAGGACGTCGGGGAGTACGTCGCGGACGCGGTGCGGGTGGTCCGCGCGTCCGGGCTGCCCCACCGCACCGACGCGATGTTCACCTCGATCGAGGGCGAGTGGGACGAGGTGATGGACGTCGTCCGGCGCGCGGTGGCCGCGGTCGAGGCACGCGCGCCCCGGGTGTCCCTGGTGCTCAAGGCCGACATCCGCCCGTCGGTGACGGACGGGCTCACCTCGAAGGTCGAGACGGTGGAGCGGCTGCTCGCGCGGTGACGACGGCGCGGGCGGGCGCCGCGCGGCGGCCGCCGCGGAGCAGGCTTTGTGCGAAGGCCGCTGCGGGGCGGTCAGATCAGGCCGCCGGTCGCCATCGCGATGCCCAACGGGGTGCGCTCGTAGAGCACCTGGTGGCCGTAGCGGCGGGATCTGAGCAGCCCGGCGTCACGCAGGACCGCCAGGTGCGCGGAGACGGAGGACATCGCCAGTTCGTGCCGGTGGGCGAGGGCGGTGGTGGTCGTGGGGGCGTCCAGCCCGGTGAGGATCGCCGCCCGGTTCGCGCCCAGCAGCCGGACCAGCGCGGCGGACGCGCTGGGTCCGCTCCGCGCCCACAGCCCGCCCACCCCGCGCGCGGGGTAGACCACGGTCGGCTGCCACGGCGGGTCGAACGCGCTGCCCGCCTCGGGCCAGAAGAAGACGCTCGGCACCAGCACCAGCCCGCCGCGGGCCGACGGCAGCCGCGCGTCCGGCAGGGACCCGCCGACGGTCAGCGCCCCGTCCGACCAACTGAGCAGCGGATGCAGCCCGGTGAACAGCCGCTGCATGCCGCCGTCGGCCAACCGCCGCGCGTGGTAGGCGACATCGGCCTCCAGGACCGCCCGCAGCCGCGGCCAGTGCGGCGCGAGCAGCGCGGACCACACGTGTTCGTACTGCCCGGCGAGCTGGCGCACGGTGCCGGCCGGATCGGCGAGCATCGCGCGGCCGCGGCGGGTGTCCGTCGCGCCCGGGGTCTGGGCCAGCGCCTGGGCGATCTGCCGCCGGGCGAGGTCCGGGTCGGTGGCCCTGATCGCGGCGATCTCGTCCTCCAGCGCGGCCAACGGCAGCGCGGGGACCGGGTG
The DNA here is from genome assembly GCF_016756395.1 of Streptomyces sp. SN-593. Taxonomy (NCBI): domain Bacteria; kingdom Bacillati; phylum Actinomycetota; class Actinomycetes; order Kitasatosporales; family Streptomycetaceae; genus Actinacidiphila; species Actinacidiphila reveromycinica. Next base: position 6,039,706 of record NZ_AP018365.1, on the reverse strand, counting down.
GAGGAAGTCCGGGCCGTGCCCGTTCTCCGGGGTGAGCAGCCAGAACGCGGTCAGGTCCAGGCCGGCGGCGATCGTGCGAACCTGGCGCAGCCACGGCAGGTGGTAGCCGTGGCGGTCGGGGTGGGAGAGGGTCCGGATCGCCCCCTGGGCCTCGCGCAGCGGCGATATCGCGAAGCGGCAGCGCAGCAGTTCCTCGGCGGCGAAACGCATGCGCGACGGCATCACACCCCCCAAGATTCGGCAGTGGCCGAAAGACTACGACGGGTGGGGCCACTGCCACCAGTGTGATGTCATGACAACGGACAGCGAGCACCCGTCCCGTGGGGGCAACCACCCCCCGCGGACGGGCTCGGACCACTCCTCCGACACCACGGAGAAGGAGGACACCGGCGCCGGGTACGGCGCGGTGTTCGCGGTCCGGGAGTTCCGGGCGATGTTCGCCGCCCACGTGCTCTCCATGCTCGGCACCGTCTTCTGCGAAGTCGCCCTGGCGGTCCTGGTGTTCCGGCAGACCGGCTCGGCGCTGCTGACCGCGCTGGTCTTCGCGCTGACCACACTGCCGTACGCGTTGAGCGGGCTGCTGCTGTCCGGCATCACCGACCGGGCCCCGGCCCGTCGGATCCTGGTCACCTGCGACCTGCTGTCGGCCTCCTGCGTCGCGCTGATGGTGATCCCGGGCATGCCGATCGCCGCGCTGCTGGTGCTGCGGATGGGCGTCTCGATCATCTCGCCGCTGTTCACCGGCACCCGCGGGGCGAGCCTGTCCGAGATCCTGACCGGCGACCTGTTCGTGCTCGGCCGGTCACTGATCTCGATGGTGTCCCAGTCCTCGCAGATCGTGGGGTTCGGGGTGGCCGGCGCGGTGGTCGCCTGGCTCACCCCGCGCCAGACGCTCTACGTGACCGTGTGCACGTTCCTGTGCTCGGCGCTGCTGCTGCGGTTCGGCACGCTCCCCAGGCCCGCCCGCGGCGGGCGGGGCAGCGCGCTGATGCGCGAGTCGCTCGCGGCCAGCGGCCGCCTGCTGTCCCACCCGCGGATCAGGGCACTGCTGCTGATGTGGTGGGTGCCGCCGATGTTCTTCGGCGTCGCCGAGGGTGTGGCGGTGCCGTTCGCGGCCGACGCCGGGGCCGGATCGGTCGGCTACGGCGTCTTCCTCGCCGCGATGCCGGCCGGCACCGTCATCGGGCAGACGATGGCCGGTTCGCTGCTCGGTCCCGACGCGCGGGACCGGATCACCCTGCCGCTGGCGGCCGCCTCGCTGCTGCCGCTGGCCGCGTTCGCCGTCCACCCGCCGCTGCCGGTGGCGGTCGGGCTGCTGTCGGTCACCGGGCTGTGCGGCGCCTACGCGCTGGGGATGGACCGCTGGTTCGTGCAGGCGGTGCCGATGGAGATGCGCGGCCGCGCGATGACGCTGCTGGGCACCGGTCTGATGACCCTGCAGGGCGTCGGCATGACGGCCGCCGGCGCGGTCGCGGAGGCGGTGCCGCCGTACGCGGTGGTGTGCGGCGGCGGGCTGCTGGGCACGGCCGCGGTGTTCCTGGTGGTCAAATCGGTGCGCCGGACCGACCCGGCCGCGGAGGCCGCCACACCGGCGGGCGAGCCCGCCTGAGGGCCCGTCCGGCGGATCGTGCCGGTCGGGCCCGCTCAAGGACCGGTCCGGCGGCACCCCGGGGGCGCTCCTACGGCTCGGTCAGGCCCGCGACGAGTTCGTCGGCCGCCGCGTACGGGTCGAGCGTCCCGTCGGTGACCCTGGCGGCGAGGGCGGACAGCCGGGCGTCGCCGTGGAGGGTGCCGATGCGGCGGCGCAGCGCGGTCACCGCGATGTTCTCGATCTCGCCGGCGGCCCGGGCGCGGCGCCGCTCGGCGAGGGCGCCGCGCTCCTCCGTCCACCCGCGGTGCTTGTCGAGGGCGTCCAGCAGGTCGTCGACGCCCTCGCCGCGGCTGGCGACCGTCCGCACGATCGGGGGGCGCCAGTCCCCGGCCGCGCGGGCCTCGCCGAGGCCGAGCATGTGGTTCAGCTCGCGGGCGGTGGCGTCGGCGCCGTCGCGGTCGGCCTTGTTCACCACGTAGACGTCGCCGATCTCCAGGATTCCGGCCTTGGCGGCCTGGATGCCGTCGCCCATGCCGGGCGCGAGCAGCACCACCGAGGTGTCGGCCTGCGCGGCGATCTCCACCTCGGACTGGCCGACGCCGACGGTCTCCACCAGCACCACGTCGCACCCGGCGGCGTCCAGCACCCGGATGGCCTGCGGGGCGGCCCACGCCAGGCCGCCGAGGTGGCCGCGGGTGGCCATCGAGCGGATGTAGACGCCCGGGTCGGAGGCGTGCTCCGACATCCGCACCCGGTCGCCGAGCAGCGCGCCGCCGGAGAACGGCGAGGAGGGGTCCACAGCGAGCACGCCGACCCGGCGCCCGGTCCTGCGGTACGCGGTGACCAGTGCCGAGGTCGTGGTGGACTTGCCGACGCCGGGCGAGCCGGTCAGCCCGACGACGTAGGCGCCGCCGGTCAGCGGGGCGAGTGCCGCCATCACCTCGCGCAACTGCGGCGAGCCGCCCTCCACGAGCGAGATCAGCCGGGCCACCGCGCGCGGCCGCCCCGCGCGCGCCTGCGCGACCAGCGTCCCGACGTCCGCCGCCCGCTGCGGCCCGCTCCCGGTCCGGTCCCGCCCGGTGTCCCCACCGGGTGGCCGCTCCCGCTCCCCGCCCGTTCGTCCCTCGCTCACCGCGCGTGTTCTCCCTTTCGCCACCGGCGCGCCCTTCGGCCCGCTCGCCGGGGGCACCGTGTTCCCGTCACCGGCCCGTACGGCCCGTGCGGCGCCCCGTCCGCAGGGCCGCCCGCGCCGCACCGCCTCCCGTCAGTTGCCCGGCACCCGCAGGATCAGGGCGTCGCCCTGCCCGCCGCCGCCGCACAGGGCCGCCGCTCCGGTGCCGCCGCCGCGCCGCTTCAGTTCGAGCGCCAGGTGCAGCACGATACGGGCGCCGGACATGCCGATGGGGTGTCCGAGCGCGATGGCGCCGCCGTTGACGTTCACCTTTTCCGGTGTCACGCCGAGGTCCTTCATGGACTGCACGGCGACCGCGGCGAACGCCTCGTTGATCTCGATGAGGTCGAGGTCGTCGACGGTCAGGCCCTCCTTGCGCAGCGCGTGGTGGATCGCGTTCGACGGCTGGGACTGGAGCGAGTTGTCCGGCCCCGCCACGTTCCCGTGCGCGCCGATCTCCGCGATCCAGGGCAGCCCCAGCTCCTCCGCCTTCGCGCGGCTCATCACGACGACCGCCGCGGCCCCGTCGGAGATCTGCGAGGAGGTGCCGGCGGTGATGGTGCCGGCCCCGGTGCCGTCGGCGAAGGCGGGCCGCAGCCGGCCCAACGACTCCGCGGTGGTCTCCGGGCGGATGCCCTCGTCCTCGGCGAAGATCACCGGGTCGCCCTTGCGCTGCGGGATCTCCACCGGGGTGATCTCGGCGTCGAACAGGCCGTTCTTCCGGGCGGCGGCGGCCCGCTGGTGCGACAGGGCGCCGAACTCGTCCTGCGGGGCGCGCTCGATGCCGAGCCGGGTGTTGTGCCGCTCGGTGGACGCGCCCATCGCGATCTCGTCGTAGGCGTCGGTCAGCCCGTCGTGCGCCATCGAGTCGAGCATCTCGATCGCGCCGTACTTGTGGCCTTCCCGCGACTTGGGCAGCAGGTGCGGCGCGTTGGTCATCGACTCCTGGCCGCCGGCCACCACGACCTCGAACTCGCCGGCCCGGATGAGCTGGTCGGCCAGCGCGATCGCGTCGAGGCCGGACAGGCACACCTTGTTCACCGTGAGCGCGGGCACGTTCATCGGGATGCCGCCCTTGACCGCCGCCTGCCGCGCCGGGATCTGGCCGGCGCCGGCCTGGAGCACCTGGCCCATGATCACGTACTCCACCTGGTCGCCGGCGATGCCGGCCCGGTCGAGCGCGGCCTTGATCGCGATGCCGCCCAGGTCGGCCCCGGAGAACGTGCGCAGGCTGCCGAGCAGCCGCCCCATCGGGGTGCGGGCGCCGGCGACGATCACGGAGGTGCGGGCTTCCTGACTGGTCATGGTGCGGCCCCTTCGACTGAAGAGAGGTTAACGAGGGTTACCGTCAATGTACTGACCGGTAGCCTCGGGGTCACGAGGCGGAACGTGTGATGGCGCGCACGTTGCGTGACCACGCGCGCGTACGGTGAACTGGTCGCATGCTGACGCGCATCGACCACATCGGGATCGCCTGCTTCGACCTGGACGCGACCGTCGAGTTCTACCGTGCCACCTATGGCTTCGAGGTGGAACACAGCGAGGTCAACGAGGAACAGGGCGTCCGCGAGGCCATGATCAGGATCAGCGGGACCGACGACGGCGGGGCGTCGTACCTGCAACTGCTGGAGCCGACCCGGGAGGACTCCGCGGTCGGGAAGTGGCTCGCGAAGAACGGCGAGGGCGTGCACCACATCGCCTTCGGCACGGACGACGTCGACACCGACTCCGAGGCCGTGCGCGACAAGGGCGTGCGGGTGCTCTACAAGGAGCCGCGCCACGGCACCTCGGGGTCACGGATCACCTTCCTGCACCCGAAGGACTGCCACGGCGTCCTCACCGAACTGGTCACCTCCGCCCCGGGCGCCCCCGCCGCCCACGACGGGGAGTAGCGATCCGGTCGCCGGACCGCCGAACAGGCCCGAGACCACTGACCCAACCCCGGTCCCGCCCGGTAGAGTGACCGGGGCCGACCGGGGTGGGCGGCCGGGAGCACGCTCCTGGGTACGCTCCCGCTCCGCGACGTTGATCTGACACCATTCTTCGTATAGCTCTGTTCTCTCAAACGAGTTACGGAGAATCTCACCCGGTTGGCGGGTGAGGACGCCAGGAGACCGATGGGACCGCGGAGTGCGGGGCAACGACAGCTACCGGGCTGACGACCAGCTCTCTCGACTCGAAGCCGAGATGGACCGGCTGCGTACCGAGCGCGGCAAGGCGGTCGATCACGCCGACGACCTCGGGTACCAGGTCGAGGTGCTGCGCGCCAAGCTGCACGAGGCGCGCCGCAACCTCGCCTCCCGCCCCGCCTACGACAACATCGGGCACCAGGCCGACCAGCTTCTGCGCAACGCCCAGATCCAGGCCGACCAGCTACGCGCCGACGCCGAGCGGGAACTGCGCGAGGCGCGTGCCCAGACCCAGCGGCTGCTCCAGGAGCAGGCCGAGCACCAGGCCCGGTTCGAGTCCGACTGGCACGCCGAGGCCATCGCCCGCCGCCGCCAGCTCGACGAGGAACTGGCCGAGCGGCGCGCCACCGTCGAGACCCACGTCAACGAGAACGTGGCCTGGGCGGAGCAGCTGAGGGCGCGCAGCGAGTCCCAGGCCCGCCGGCTGATGGACGAGACCCGCGCCGAGGCCGAGGCGGCCCTGGCCGCCGCCCGCGCCGAGGCCGCCCGGATCACCGAGCAGACCGGCCAGCGGCTGACCTCGGAGGCCGAGACCGCCCGGACCGAGGCCGAGCAGTTGCTGCGTCGGGCGCGCGCCGACGCCGAGCGGCTGCTCGCCAGCGCCTCCGCGCAGGCCGCGGAGGCGACCAGCGAGGCCGAACAGTTGCGGACCACCTCCCGCAGCGAGTCCGACGAGGCGCGCAGCCGCGCCACCGAGTTGTCCCGGCTCGCCGACGAGCGGGCCCGCGGCGCCGAGGAGACGCTGCGGCAGGCCCGGGCCGAGGCCGAGCGGCTGCGCGAGGAGGCCGCGGCCGGCGCCGCCAAGCGGCTGGCGGCCACCGAGACCGAGAACGAGCAGCGCACCAAGACCGCGCGCGCCGAGATCGCCCGCATGGTCGGCGAGGCCACCAAGGAGGCCGAGGCGGCCAAGGCGGAGGCCGAGCAGACCGTCGCCGATGCCCGCGCCGAGGCCGAGCGGATCAGGACCGAGGCGCAGGAGACCGCCCGCGCCAAGGCCACCGAGGACGCCGCCGCGCAGCTCGCCCAGGCCGCCCGGTCCGCCGAGGAGATCCTGACCAAGGCGTCCGAGGACGCCCGCTCCACCACCAAGGCCGCGGCCGAGGAGGCCGAGCGCATCCGGCGCGAGGCCGACGCGGAGGCCGAGCGGCTGCGGGCCGAGGCGGAGGCGTCGGCGCAGGAGCTGCGCGGCGCCGCACAGGACGACACCGAGGAGTACCGCGCCCGGACCGTCGAGCTCCAGGAGGAGGCCCGGCGGCTGCGCGGCGAGGCCGAGCAGCTACGGGCCGACGCGGTCGCCGAGGGCGAGCGCATCCGCGGCGAGGCGCGGCGCGAGGCGGTCCAGCAGATCGAGGAGGCCGCGAGCAGGGCCGAGGAGCTGCTCGCCAAGGCGAAGGCCGACGGCGACGAGGTGCGGCAGGGCGCGACCGCCGAGGCCGACCGGATGCGCACGGAGTCGGTGGAGCGGGCCTCGGCGCTGAACGCCAAGGCCGAGGAGGCGCTGCGGAAGGCCCGTGAGGAGGCCGACGAGCTGCGCGCGGAGGCCGTCCGGCAGGCGGACGCGGCCAAGGCCGAGGCCGAGCAGACCGTCGCCGACGCCCGCGCCGAGGCCGAGGCGGCCGCGACCCGGCTGCGCGAGGAGGCCGAGGGCGACCTCGTCCGGCTGCGCGAGGAGGCCGAGGCGCGGGTGGCCGGCGCCGAGGAGGCGCTGCGCGAGGCGACCGCCGAGGCCGACCGGGTTCGCGCGGAGGCCGCCGAGGAGGCCGAGCGGCTGCGCGGCGAGACCGCCGAGCGGGTCCGCACCGTGCGGGAGCAGGCCGAGGCCGAGGCGGTCCGGCTGCGCGACGAGGCGGCCTCGGACGCGGCGCAGACCCGCGCGGAGGGCGAGTCGGTCGCCGTACGGTTGCAGGCCGAGGCGGCAGCCGACGCCGAGCAGCGCCGCACGGAGGCGCAGGAGACCGCCGACCGGCTGCGCGCGGAGGCCGCGGCCGCGGCCGAGCGGATCGGGGTGGAGGCCGCCGAGGCGCTGGGCGCCGCCCAGGAGGAGGCGGCCCGCCGCCGCCGGGAGGCCGAGGAGGTGCTGGGCGCGGCCCGCACCGAGGCCGAGCAGGAGCGCACCCAGGCCCGCCGGGAGAGCGAGGAACTGCTGGCCGCCGCCCGCAAGCGGGTGGAGGACGCCGGCGTCGAGGCGGACCGGCTGGTCGCCGAGGCCGAGCAGCGCGCCTCGGAGCTGGTGGCCGCCGCCGAGGGCACCGCGCAGCAGGTGCGCGACTCGGTCGCCGGGCTGCGCCGGGAGGCCGACGAGGAGATCGCCGGGCTGCGGTCGGCCGCGGAGCACGCCGCGCAGCGGCTGCGGGCCGAGGCGCAGGGCGAGGCGGACCGGCTGCGCGCCGACGCCAACTCCGAGCGGGAGCGGGCCGGTGAGGACGCCTCACGCGTGCGCCGGGAGGCGAACGAGGAGTCGGAGGCGGCCCGCGCGCTGGCCGAGCGCACCGTCGGCGAGGCGATCGAGGAGTCCGACCGGCTGCGGTCGGAGGCGCGCGGCGACGCCAACCGGATGCGCACCGACGCCGCCAACCAGGCCGACCAGCTCGTGGGCAAGGCCCGCGAGGAGGCCGAACGCCTCGGCGCGCAGGCCCGGGAGGCGCTGGCGAGCGCCGAGCGCAACGCCGAGGACTCCCGCGCGCACGCGCAGCGCGTGCTGGACGAGGCGCGTGAGGCGGCGAACAAGCGCCGCAGCGAAGCCGCCGAGCAGGCCGACGAGTTGATCGGCAAGGCGCAGGCGGAGGCGGTCAAGACGCAGTCCGCGGCGGAGCAGCAGGCCGACGCGATGGTCGGCGCCGCCCGCGGCGAGGCGGAGCGGATCGTCGGCGAGGCCACCCATGAGGGCAACGCGATGGTGGAGCGCGCCCGCACGGACGCCGATACGCTGCTGGCCGAGGCGCGCAACGACGCCACGAACACCCGCGACCGCACCGCCGAGTTGCGCCAGCGGGTGGAGTCCGAGGTGGAGGAGTTGCACGAGCGGGCCCGCAAGGAGGCCGCCGAGGCCATGAAGGTGGTCGGCGAGCGGGTCGACAAACTGGTGGCCGCCGCCACCGAGCAGTTGGGGGAGGCGGAGGCGAAGGCCGCCGAGATCAAGAGCACGGCCACGTCCGAGGCGAGCAAGGTGCGGATCGCCGCCGTGAAGAAGGTCGAGGGCCTGCTCAAGGAAGCGGAGCAGAAGAAGTCCGCGGCCGAGCGCGAGGCCGAGCGGGTGCGGAACGAGGCCCGGGCCGAGGCCGAGCGGATCGTGTCCGAGGGCAGAAGGGAGTTGGAGGTCCTGGTGCGCCGCCGGCAGGACATCAACGCGGAAATCTCCCGTGTCCAGGACGTGTTGGAGGCGTTGGAGTCGTTCGAGACGCCCGGCGGGGGGTCGTCCGGGAAGAACGCGGTGGCGGCCGGCGCCGGAATCCCCGCCACCCGTACGAGCGGCAAACGCGCCGACGAGGCACCACTCGATTGAGCGGACATTCTCCATACCGAATACGCAATGGCCCGGTGACACGCCGCCGCGGCCCCTAGGATTCCCCCTATCACCTCACCGGTCTGAATCATCGACAGGAACCCCATGAGCGACACTTCCTCCCCTTTCGGCTTCGAGCTCGTGCGTCGCGGATACGACCGCGGACAGGTGGACGACCGCATCACCAAGCTCGTCGCCGACCGTGACAGCGCACTGACCCGGATCACCGCGCTGGAGAAGCGCATCGAGGAACTGCACCTCGAAACCCAGAACGCCCAGGCCCAGGTCACCGACTCCGAGCCGTCGTACGCGGGTCTGGGTGCCCGCGTCGAGAAGATCCTCCGCCTCGCCGAGGAGGAGGCGAAGGACCTGCGCGAGGAGGCCCGCCGCGCTGCCGAGCAGCACCGCGAGCTGGCCGAGTCGGCCGCGGCCCAGGTCCGCAGCGACGCCGAGTCGTTCGCCGCCGACCGCAAGTCCAAGGCGGAGGACGAGGGCGCGCGGATCGTCGACAAGGCGAAGGGCGACGCGACGCAGCTTCGCGCGGACGCGCAGAAGGACGCCTCGGCCAAGCGCGAGGAGGCCGACGCGCTGTTCGAGGAGACCCGCGCGAAGGCCGCCCAGGCCGCCGCGGACTTCGAGACCAACCTGGCCAAGCGCCGCGAGCAGTCCGAGCGCGACCTGGCGTCGCGTCAGGCGAAGGCGGAGAAGCGGCTGGCGGAGATCGAGCACCGCGCGGAGCAGCTCCGGCTGGAGGCCGAGAAGCTGCGCACCGACGCCGAGCGCCGTGCCCGCCAGACGGTGGAGACCGCGCAGCGCCAGTCCGAGGACATCGTCGCGGACGCGAACGCCAAGGCCGACCGGATCCGCAGCGAGTCCGAGCGCGAGCTGGCGGCGCTCACCAACCGCCGCGACAGCATCAACGCGCAGCTGACCAACGTCCGCGAGATGCTGGCCACGCTGACCGGTGCGGCCGTCGCCGCCGCCGGCTCCCCCGCCGACGACGAGCCGGTCTCCCGCGGCGTCCCGGCCCAGCAGTCCCGCTGAGACGGCCCCTGTCCGGCCGGCGGCACGTTTTTCCACAACCCCCGTCCCTCCTCGGACGGGGGTTGTGCGTTCTGAAGTAGCCTCGGGCCCATGATTGAGTTGCAGGGGCTCACCAAGCGGTACGGGGACAAGACCGCAGTCGACCATTTGACCTTCACCGTGCGCCCCGGCGTGGTGACGGGCTTCCTCGGGCCGAACGGCGCGGGCAAGTCCACGACGATGCGCATGATGCTCGGCCTGGACAACCCCACCAGTGGCGACGTCCGGATCGACGGCAAGCACTACGCGCAGCTCAGCGAGCCGCTGAAGTACATCGGCGCGCTGCTGGACGCCAAGGCGATCCACGGCGGCCGCACCGCGTACCACCACCTGCTGTGCATGGCGCAGTCCAACCGCATCCCCCGGCACCGGGTGGACGAGGTGCTGGAGACGGTCGGCCTGAGCGCGGTGGCGAAGAAGCGGTCCAAGGGCTTCTCGCTCGGCATGGGCCAGCGGCTGGGCATCGCCGGAGCCCTGCTCGGCGACCCCGAGATCCTGATGTTCGACGAGCCGGTGAACGGGCTGGACCCGGAGGGCATCCACTGGATCAGGAACCTGATGAAGGGTCTGGCCGCCCAGGGCCGTACCGTCTTCGTCTCCAGCCACCTGATGAGCGAGATGGCGCTGACGGCCGACCACCTGATCGTCATCGGGCGCGGCCGGCTGATGGCGGACACCTCGATGTCGGACTTCATCGAGAAGAACTCGCGGTCGTACGTCCGGCTGCGCAGCCCGCAGCGGGAGCAGCTCAAGGACGTGATGGCCAAGGCCGGCCACACCGTGGTCGAGACCGCCGACGGCGGCTTCGAGGTCTCGGACGGCGACGCGGCCACGCTCGGTGAACTCGCGGCGAAGCACCAGCTCGTGCTGCACGAACTCAGCCCGCAGCGGGCGTCGTTGGAGGAAGCCTTCATGCAGCTCACCGCGGAGTCGGTGGAGTACCACGCGCACGGCCAGGTCGGCGGGCCGCCGGTCGGCGGACCCGGTGCGCCGGCGCGGGGGGCGGCCGGGCAGCCGGGCGCGCCCGCGGGCGCGCCGCCGTCCGCCGGATCGCCCTACGGCGGGTCCCCGTACGGCCAGTCGCCCTACGGACCGTCACCGTACGCCCCCGGCCAGGCCGCGCCGCAGGGACAGGGCTGGCAGCAACCGCAGCAGGGCGGGCAGGGCGCGCCTCCGCAGGCACCGCCGGCACCGCCCAACGCCCCGGAGTGGGGCGCGCAGTGGCGTGACCAGGGCAAGAAGAAGGGCCACTGACATGGCATCCACCTCCGCGGTCCTCCAGTCCGAGTGGACGAAGATCCGCTCGGTGCGCTCCACCGTGTGGACGCTCGCGCTGGCCTTCCTGGTCACCCTCGGGCTGGGCGCGATCATCAGCGCCGTGTTCAACAGCCAGTGGGGCTCGATGTCGGTGTCCGACAAGGCCACCTTCGACCCGACGAACACCAGCTTCTTCGGGATGACGCTCGGCCAGCTCGCGCTGATCGTCTTCGGGGTGCTGGTGATGTCCAGCGAGTACAGCACCGGCATGATCCGCACCTCGCTCGCCGCGGTGCCGCAGCGCGGCCACTTCTACGCCTCGAAGGTCGCCGTCGCCGGGCTGCTCGCGCTGGTCGTCGGCATGGTGACCAGCTTCCTGACGTTCTTCGTCGGGCAGGCGCTGCTCGGCTCGCACAACGCGTCGATCAGCGACCACGGCGTGCTGCGCGCGGTCTTCGGCGCCGGCCTGTACATGACGCTGATGGTGCTGTTCTGCGTGGGCGCCTCGGCGATGCTGCGCAGCCCGATGCTGGGGCTGGGCATCCTGATGCCCTTCTTCTTCCTGGTCTCGCCGATCCTGAGCGCGGTGCCGAAGGTCAAGTCCGTCGCCCGCTACTTCCCCGACCAGGCCGGGCAGAAGATCATGCAGGTGGTGCCGGACAGCGACAGCCACACGTCGTACGGCCCGTGGGGCGGCATCTTCATCATGGCGCTGTGGGTGGTCGCCGTGCTGATCGGCGGATACGTGGTGCTCAAGCGCCGCGACGCCTGAGGCCGGGCCGAGCGCGGGGCCGCCGCGGCGCCGGCCGCGGGCCGGCTCAGTAGCGCGGCGCGTTGCGGGACCGCTGCACCCTGCTGGTGCGGCGGTCCCTCGCGTTCCAGCAGGCGCGGTGCCAGTGCCGGCGGTCGTCCACGCCGCCGTGCTCGCGCCAGGCCACCACGTGGCCGACGCCGGGCGGGATCTCCTGGTCGCAGCCGGGGCAGCGGTAGTGCTTCCCCGAGGCGCTGCCGGCGATCGGCCGGACCACCCACTCGTCGCCCTGCCACTCCTCGGTGCGGCCGCCGCCGAGGCCCGGCTCGCGCTCCTGCGCGGGGGCCTGCTTGGTGGGGCGGTTACGTCGCGGCGACACGGGACACCTCGCGCTCTGCCCGGCCGGAACCCGGGCTGCACTGGTTCGACAGCGGACCTGCCCGACCCGCCGGGGCCGGACCGTCCCTCCAGGTTACGCGCAGGACCGGAGCCGGCTGGACACCCCGCGCGTTGCCGAAAATCATGAAAACTCCCGGCCAGGCCGTGCCTTTGGCACGTGCCAGGCGTTGGACGGGGAAAGAGGGGGTGCGTGATGCGCATCGGGACGTTCGTACTCGCGGCCCAGTTCCCCGGTCAGGGCCAGGGCGAGGCACTGGGCCGGGCGATATCCACGGCGGACGCGGCGGAGGCCGCGGGCCTGGACGCGGTGTGGCTGGCCGAGCACCACTTCGTGCCGTACGGCGTCTGCCCGTCGGCCGTCACCCTCGCCGGGATCGTCCTCGGCCGCACCTCGCGGATCGGTGTCGGCACCGCGGTCAGCGTGCTGCCCACCGTGCACCCGGTCGCGCTCGGCGAGCAGGCGGCGCTGCTGCACCTCGCCTCGGGCGGCCGCTTCACCCTCGGGGTCGGCCGCGGCGGCCCGTGGGTGGACCTGGAGGTCTTCGGCGCGGGGCTGGACGCCTTCGAGAACGGCTTCCCCGAATCACTCGATCTGCTGATGCGCTGGCTGCGCGAACCGGCGGTCGGCGCCCGGGGCGCCCGGTACGCCTTCCCCGAGGTGGCGGTGGTGCCGCGGCCGGACGAGCTGGACGGGCGGCCGGGACCGCCGGTGGTCGTGGCCTGCACCTCCCCCGGGACGGTACGGGAGGCCGCCCGCCGTGGTCTGCCCATGCTGCTCGGCATGCACTGCGGCGATGAGGACAAGGCCGCGATGGTCGCGATGTGGCGCCGGGCCGCCCGCGAGGCCGGGCACCCGCCGGACGCGGTGGCGGCCGCGGACCACGTCTCCGCGGGCGTGGTGCAGATCGCCGACAGCCGCGCGGACGCGGTGGAGGTACTGGCGAAGGCGATGCCCGGCTGGCTCCGGCAGGGCCTGTCCGCGCACCGCACCTACGACGGCCGGCCGCGCGCGATGCGCGACCCGCGCGGGTACACGGAACTGCTCTGCTCCCTCCACCCGGTGGGGCCGCCACAACTGTGCGCCGACCGGCTCGCCGCCACCGCCGAACGCACCGGCATCACCCGCTTCGCGCTGCTGGCCGAGGGCTCCGGCGACCTCGCCGCCACGATGGAGAACGTCGCCCGGCTGGGCGGTGACGTGCTCCCGGAACTGGCCTGATCCGGTGCGGAGCGCGGATCGCGGGAGCAGGCCCGGTTGTGTCCGGTGCGGGTGATCGTTTACGGCCGGCCGTCCGACGGCCGCGGACCGCCCACCGGCCGACCCCGCGGACGGGCCGGCCGGCGCGCGCGGCTCAGCAGTCGCGCAGCTCCGGCGACTGGTTGAGCACCTGGGACCGCAGCGAGGTGAACTCGCCGTAGCTGCGCTCCACCGCCGGGTCCAGGGGGAACACCGCCACCCGGTGGCAGTTCTGGAAGGCCAGCCGCACCCCGAAGTGCCGCTGCAACGCGCCGCGTATCGCGTCACTGGCCAGCGCGCGCAGTAGCTGACCGCGCTCCTTCTCACTCGGCGGCGGCACCTGGTTGTCGGCGAACTCTCCACCGTCGACCTTCAGTTGCGCCACCAGCGAGCTGATCATCTCCCACGCGTAGGGGAGGGACGTCCGGACGCAGTCGACGAACTCCTGCTCGTCGACCTCGCCTCGCTCGGCCTGTTCGAGAAGGGCCGGTGAGACGTCGAGCGACATGGGTACTCCTCTCGTGACCACGCGTCCGGCGGGGACGGGGTCTGCGGGCACCGCGCACGGCCGGAACCGCCGTGCGGGAGGACGTGTTGCCCGGAGGCCGCGCCACGCTGTGAAGTCGGCCCCGGTACGTCAACCGTAGGCGTCCTCTGCGCGGCCGCACCAGGCGGCAGCACCCACAACCGGCCAATTTTCCGGGCGGGGGCGCGGTCGGATAGCGTTGCGCACCATGCGCCTCGTGATCGCCCGCTGCTCCGTGGACTACGCCGGCCGGCTCTCCGCCCATCTCCCCTCCGCCACCAGGCTGTTGCTGATCAAGGCAGACGGCAGCCTCTCCGTGCACGCGGACGACCGCGCCTACAAGCCGCTCAACTGGATGTCCCCGCCCTGCTCGCTGAAGGAGGGCGACGACGGTGTGTGGACGGTCACCAACAAGGCCGGCGAGCAGTTGATCATCTCGATCGAGGAGATCCTGCACGACTCCTCCCACGAGCTGGGGGTGGACCCGGGCCTGATCAAGGACGGCGTCGAGGCGCACCTCCAGGAGCTGCTCGCCGACCGGATGGAGGTGCTCGGCGCCGGCTGGACCCTGGTCCGCCGCGAGTACCCCACGCCCATCGGCCCGGTGGACATCCTCTGCCGCGACGGCGAGGGCACCACCGTGGCGATCGAGATCAAGCGGCGCGGCGAGATCGACGGGGTCGAGCAGCTCACCCGCTACCTCGAACTCCTCAACCGCGACACCCGCATCGCGCCCGTGAAGGGCGTGTTCGCCGCGCAGGAGATCAAGCCGCAGGCCCGCGTGCTCGCCACCGACCGGGGCATCGACTGCGTGGTGCTCGACTACGACGCGCTTCGCGGCATCCAGGACGACAAGCTCCGCCTGTTCTGAGCGGCCGGACGCCGGAGGCACCGAGGGGCTGAGGAGGCTCCGCGCCCGGTCCTCCCGGTCCTCCGGCCCGGATGCCCGGGCCGGAGGTTCCCCGCCTACGACGTGGGCGCACCGGAGGTGGCGGCGTCCGTTCCGGTCGCGGGGTCGGAGGACGTCGCGGAGCCGGTGGACGTCGGGGCATCGGTGGACGTCGGGGTGTCGGACGACGTCACGGAACCCGTGGACGTCGGGGTGTCCGACGGCGTGGACGGCGCGCTGGCGGTCTGGCTGACATTGCTGCCTGTGGGAGTGGTCGGCGGACTGGTTGTAGCCGAGCCACTCGGCGTCGGGGTTGCACTCGACGGCGAAGTGCTCGGCGAATCCGGCTCCGTCGGCGTCGAGGCAGACGTCGTCGGGTTGCCGCCCCCTCCTCCCCCGTGGTGGCCGCCGCCCGTGGTGGTCGGAGTCGTGGTCGGGGGTGTGGTGGAAGCGTCGCCGCCGCTGGGCGTCGCGGTGCCCGCCGGGGTGGTCGCGGACGGGGTCGAGGCGGTCGTCGAGGGCGACGCGCTGGACGCGCCGCTGCTCGACGGGCGGTCCGTCGTGGCGTCCTGGGCCGGGGCCGACGCCGACGTGTCCGGCGGGTCCTGCTGGACGGACTCGATCGGCTTGACCTGGTTGTCCGGGTGGCTGTCGCCGCCCGAGGTGGCGCCGAGGGTGACGACCGTGCCGACCACGGCGGCGATCAGCACCCCGGTGCCGGCGGCCACCAGGTTGCGGCGGGAGCCGGACACCGCGAGCTTCCGCAGCCCGGGCGCGGCGGGGCCGGCCGCCGGTGACGCGGCGGGCGCGGGCCCCTTGCTGATGAACACCGGCGGGACGGCCTCGGGCAGCGCGAGCGTCGCCTCGGTCGCCGGCGGCTGCGGCTCGAACGGCGCCGCGGTGAGCTGCGCCGGGGCCGGCGGGGCCGGGGGGCCGATCAGGTCGGTGACGAGCGCGAGGGTGCGGCGGCCCACGACCGTGCCCTGCCGGTCGGCGAGCGCGGCGCGCAGCGCGATGGACGCCTCCAGGTCCGCCCGGGCCCGGTCGACGTTGCCCGTGCACAGCGCGAGCACCCCGAGCTCGTGCAGGAAGTACGCCTCCTCGGCGACCTCCCCCGACAGCCGCGCGGCCTCCTGGCCGACCCGCAGCGCCCGTTCCCAGGCGCCCCAGTGCAGCGCCGCGGCGAACGCGGGCGCGACCGTGCGGGCGAGCAGCACCGCGGCGCTGGCGTGCCCGCCGTCACGGCAGGCCGTCATCGCCGCGATGATCGCCTCGGACTCGGCGGTGGCCCGCTCGGGCGTGACCGAGGGGTGCCCGGTCCACCAGGCGTAGTGCAGTGCCGCGGTGTGCGCCTGGACGTCGGACAGCTCGTCGTCGACCGACAGGCTCGGGGCGAGCTGCGCCACCACGCCGGCCGACAGCCGGAAGTGCGCGGCGACCGGCACCGCGAGCCCCACGGACGTCAACTCACCGAGCGCCGCGTCACCGTGGGTGTCGCCGACGAGCGCGGGCAGGTGCGAGGGGTGCGGGCACTCGCCGTCCAGGGCGACCGCGAAGGCCAGCGCCTCCCGCGCCGCCTCGCTCAGCCGCGAGGCCAGCAGGTCCGCGGGGGCGGCGCTCTCCGCGAGCGAGGGCAGCGGACCCGGCGCGGACCACCCGGTGTCCGTGCTCCGGTCGCCGGTGCCGGCGCCCGGCGCGCCCTTCTGCCAGACCGAGTCGTCCCACTCTCCCGGCTCGGGCTCGGGCACCGGGGTGCGCAGCGCGTCCCGCTGCCGCAGCAGCGCGCCCGCCTGCACGAAACGCAGCGGCAGCCCCTCGGACTCGAACCACAGGTCGGCCGCCCACGCGCGCTCGTCCTGGGCCAGCGGCCGTCCGGCGGCGAGCTGGAGCAGGTCCAGGCTGGCGGCGCGGCTGAGGCCGGCGAGGAAGACCTCCTCGACCGCGGACTCGACGGCGGGCGCGGGCACGTCGGGTGTGGCGGAGGTCAGGAACGCGCACTCGGGGGCCGCGGCGAGCAGTTCCTCCAGCGCGGCGCCGCCGAACTCCAGGTCGTCCACGACCACCACGGCGCCGACCGGGCGCAGCAGCCCGGGCAGGTCGGCACGGGACGGCCGGTAGCCCTCACCGGCGTAGACGACGGCGTACAGGTCCTGGAGGACGTCCGCGACGGTGCGGTGGTAGCCGGACAGCCACAGCACGCCGTCGGGCGCGACGTCCCCGCAGGCGTTGGCCACGGACTCCAGCAGGGCGGTGCGGCCGGCCCCGGACGGGCCGGTGACGCGTATGGAGCGGCCGCGGGCCAGCAGGCGTATCACCCGCTCCCGCTCCTCGTCGCGCTCCAGCAGCGGCAGCTCGGGACCGGGCGGGCCCGGCGGCGGGGTGGGGCGGGCCCCCGCCGACCGCGCGGTGCGCTCCGCCGGGTCGCGGCGCACCGGCACCCGCGCCTCCTCGGGCGGGCGGACGACGACCTCGGTGCCGTCGACGTGGTTGATGGTGAGCAGGTAGTCCGGGGTCACCACGCGCTCGACCTTGGTGCGACCGCTGCCGCCGACCATGTCGGGTGCGAACGGGTCCCGGGCCGGGCGGGTCACGCGCGGTACGGGCGCGGTCGCGTCGAACAGCGAGGGGGCGCTGCCCGGCCGCAGCGCCGGCAACCGGTCGCCGTCACCGCCGCCGCTGCCACCGCCGCTGACCGCGCCGGCGGCGAACGCGTCGAAGCTGCCGCCCGGCCGTGCCGCTCCCCCGGTCCCGGCGCCGCCGGAGCGCCCGAAGGCGTCGAACGTACCGAACGCGTCGAACCCGGAGCCCTGCGCGGGCCCGGTCAGATCGCGGTCCGCGGGGGCGAGCCCGCCCGGGCCGGCGGCGTCGGCCGCCGGAGCCCCGCCGAACCCGTCGCCGAACCCCGCGACCTCGCCGCCCCCGAACGGCACGAGCCCCGCGCCCGGCCCCGGGGCGCCCTGGGCCGAGCTGCCGGCGGCGGCGTCGAAGGCGTCGAGGCCCCCCGCAGCCGGGGTGCCCGGGGCGTCGGACCCCACGCCGACCACGCGGCCCACCGCCATCTCCCCGTCGTCGGCGCCGTCCCTCCCGCCGCCGAACGCGTCACCGCCGAACGCGTCACCGCCCTGCGCGTCATCACCGAACGCGTCGACACCCTGCGCGTCATCACCGAACGCGTCGACGCCCTGCGCGTCGCCGTCGGACGCGTCTCCGCCGCGGGGTCCGGCGCCGTACCCGCCAGCGCCCTCGATGTGGCCGGCGCCGTACCCGTCAGTGCCCCCGGTGTCGGGGGCGGCGCCGAACGCGTCACTGATGTCGCCGTGGCCGGCGGCATCGCTCCCGGTGGCTCGGCCCCCGCTCCCGCCGGTGCCGAACGCGTCGAAGCTGTCGGCGTCCCTGAGCCGCGCGACGGCTCCGGCGCCCGCGGCGAGCCCGAGCCCGTCGTCGTCGACCGGCGGGTTCGTGAAGGTCCCGGGCGCGGGAAACGCGTCCGCTCCTCCGGACGCCGGCTCGGGCGCCGCGGGCCGCTCGGCCCGGCGCTGGTCGTAGCGCGCGCCCGGCCGCGGCGCTCCGGCCGCGAAGGCGTCGAACGCCCCCGCGGGCCGACGACCGCCGGAGCCACCTGCCCCTCCGGCGAAGGGCGAGACACCGGAACCGGGCACGCCCGCCCCCGGGCGCGGCTCGGCGCCGCCGCGCGGGGTGTCGTCACGCGCGCCGTCGCCGTCCGGGTCCGGGTCGGACTCGAAGCGCTCGGTGTGATCCATGTCGTACGCCCCCAAGGTGCGTCACTGGGCGGGGGCCGCCACGGGCTGTCGCGGGTCCGCGCGCGCGGACCGCCACCCGGTTCCCCTACTGCGGCGTACGCGGTGGCACGCCTCCTGGCCATCGATGCGCAAACTCTAGAGGTTCGCACACCGTCCTTGAAGTGCCGGGGTGCCTCACCGGCGGGAACCGGGGAGAACCGGCCGGAAACCGGGGAATGGCGCCGTTCACGCGGTTTGCGCGCCTACCTCCCCGACGTGCCGGCCACGCTCGCCGCCACGGCCGTCCCGGCTCACCGCCGCGCCGCCCGGCCCGCCGCCGCGCTCACTTCTCCGCCTCGATGGCCAGGATCCGGTGCAGCCGGGTGGCGATCAGCAGCCGCTGCATCTGCGGGGGCACACCGCGCAGCACCAGCCGGCGCCCGCCGCGGCCGGCCCGCCGGTGCGCGCCCATGATCACCCCGAGGCCGGTCGCGTCCCACGAGTCGAGTTCGGTCAGGTCCAGCACCAGGTCGCCGTGGCCGGCGTCGAGCGCGGTGTGCAGGGCCGTGCGGGCGTCCGCGGCACTGCGCACGTCGAGGCGTCCCCCGACGACCAGCTCGGCGTGGTCGCCCCTGATGTGCATAGTCACTCCCGGACGGTGCTGGCGTGGACACGATGCTGGACACGGTGCTGGTGCGGACACGTGCCGGTCGCGGACACGGTGCCGGCGCGGACGGCCCCGCGCGCGGCGTGGACGGACGCCGCGCGCGTGGTGTGAACGTGTCGGTCCGTCAGTCCTCACACAACTGACGGCCCGTCGTATACAGAAGTTGCCTGCTGTGAGCGAACCGATACCGAATTCACTCCTCTGAGTGAACTCGGTTAGTACGTGTAGAACCCCTGGCCACTCTTGCGGCCCAGGTCGCCGGCGTCGACCATCCGCCGCATGGCCTCCGGCGGGGCGAACTTCTCGTCCTGCGACTCGGTGTAGATGTTGTCGAAGGCGTGCAGCAGGATGTCCACGCCGGTCAGGTCGGCGGTGGCGAGCGGGCCCATGGCGTGGCCGAAGCCGAGCCGGCACGCGGTGTCGATGTCCTCCGCCGAGGCCACGCCGGACTCCTGCAATCGGATCGCCTCGACCACCAGCGCCGAGATCAGCCGGGTGGTCACGAACCCGGCCACGTCGCGGTTGACCACGACACAGGTCTTGCCGGTGCTCTCCGCGAACTCCCGGGCCCGGGCGAGCGTGTCGTCGCTGGTCTTGTAGCCGCGGACCAGCTCGCACAGCCCCATCATCGGCACCGGCGAGAAGAAGTGGGTGCCGACGACCCGTTCGGGGCGCTCGGTCGCGGCGGCGATCTTCGTGATCGGGATCGCCGAGGTGTTGGAGGCGAGCACCGTCCCGTCGCCGACCAGCCGGTCGAGGGTGCGGAAGATCTCCCGCTTGACCTCGATCTCCTCGAAGACCGCCTCCACCACGAAGTCGGCGTCGGCGGCCGCGTCCAGGTCCGTGGTCGTGGTGATCCGGGCGAGCGCCGCCTCGGCGTCACCGGCCGCCAGCTTCCCCTTGGCCACGAACTTCCCGTAGGACGCGGCGATGGCGTCCCGGCCGCGGGTCAGGGCCGCGTCGGTCACGTCCCGCAGCACCACCTCGTAACCCGCCTGCGCGGACACCTGCGCGATACCGGCGCCCATCAGTCCGGCTCCGACGACCGCGAGCTTCTTCGCCACGGCACACACCTCTCCGTTGGGGTATCTGGCCGGACCCTAACGCCCCTTCAGCACCGGGCGCAGCACCATGTCGGCCGCGTCACCGTGTGTCCTTGGTCGCACAGTTGGGGGGCGCGGCCCCGTGTCCCGGCGGGCCGGGCAGGCCCTACCCTCGTCGGCATGGTCAACCTCACCCGCATCTACACCCGCACCGGCGACGACGGCACCACCGCGCTCGGCGACATGAGCCGCACCGCCAAGACCGACCCCCGGATCGGCGCCTACGCCGACGCCAACGAGGCGAACGCGGTGCTCGGGGTGGCGCTCGCGCTCGGCGACCTCGCACAGCCGGTGGCCGCCGTCGTGACCCGGGTCCAGAACGAGCTCTTCGACGTGGGCGCGGACCTGGCCACCCCGGTGGTGCCGGACCCGAAGTACCCGCCGCTGCGGATCGAGCAGCCCTACGTGGACCGCCTGGAGGCCGAGTGCGACCGCTTCCTGGCCGACCTGGACAAGCTGCGCAGCTTCATCCTGCCCGGCGGCACCCCCGGCGCGGCGCTGCTGCACCAGGCCACCACCGTGGTGCGCCGCGCGGAGCGCTCCACCTGGGCTGCCCTGGAGGAGCACGGCGACACGATGAACCCGCTGACCGCGACCTACCTGAACCGCCTGTCGGACCTGCTGTTCATCCTCGCCCGCACCGCGAACGTCACGCGCGGCGACGTGCTGTGGGTGCCGGGCGGGGACCGCTGAACACGGGAGCGGCGGGTGCGGCGCGCGGGTGGCGCCGCACAGCGGGACCGAGGCCCGAGAGCGGGACTCAGGCCACGTTGACGCGCTGTCCGGGCGGGGCCGCCTCCAGCCAGGCGAGGAAGCCGGTCAGCGCGTCGTCGCTCATCGCCAGCTCCAGCCGGGTGCCGCGGTGCACGCAGCACAGCACCACCGCGTCCGACAGCAGCGCCAGCTCCTCCGAGCCCTGCGGCTCACGGCGGCCGGTGACCTCGATGGCGGGGCGCTCCAGCACCCGGCGCGGCCGGACCGCGTACGAGAAGACCCGAAACCACTCCACCCGGTCGCCGCTGTAGCGGGCCACGCCGTAGACCCAGCCCTTGCCGGCGGCCGATTCGGCGTCGCCGGCCGGGGCCGGGCGCAGCGAGCAGTCGAAGGTGCCGCCGGGGCGCTGGATGAGGCGCCGGCGCAGCCCGAAGAGGAAGAGGCCGAGCAGCGCGGCCACCAGGACGGCGCCGCCCACTTCGAAAGCGAGGATCACGTCCACCGACCTCCTCGCCTCGCCATGGTTGCCGCCCTTGCTGCGTCCGGTGCCGCGGTCCGCCCCGTCCGGGCGTTCCGCGGCACCGTGGGTCCTGCCGGGTCCTACGTCCTGCGGTGAATCCTGTTCAGCGTGCGCCGGCCGCCGCGGCGAGCCGCACCTCCGCGCGGCGCTCGGCGCCGGCGTCGGACTCCGACTTGGAGCGCTGCAACGCCCGCTCGGCCCGGTCGACGTCGATCTCGTCGGCGAGCTCGGCGATCTCCGCGAGGACGGAGAGCTTGTTGTCCGCGAAGGAGATGAACCCTCCGTGCACGGCGGCGACGACGGTGCCGCCGTCGCTGGTCCTGATGGTGATCGGACCGGACTGGAGCACCCCGAGCAGCGGCTCGTGGTTGGCCATGATGCCGATGTCACCCGACTTGGTACGGGCGACGACCAGGTTGGCCTCGCCGGACCAGACGTTGCGGTCCGCGGCGACCAGCTCGACGTGAAGATCGGCCAAGACGGCTCCTCGGGTTGGCACCCACCGCCTGCGGGGGATGCGTAGGACACAGAATAAGGGGTGCGACCGGAAGGCCGGTCCGAGGACCCCCTTCGGGGTCCGTCGGACCGCCCCCCGGTCGCGCGGGCCTGCCGGCCCGGGTGGTGCGGGGTGTCAGCTCACGCCCAGCTTCTTCGCGTTGGCCTTGAGGTCGTCGAGGCCACCGCACATGAAGAACGCCTGCTCCGGGAAGTGGTCGAACTCACCGTCGGCGATCGCGTTGAACGCCGTGATCGACTCGTCCAGGGACACGTCCGAACCGTCCACACCGGTGAACTGCTTGGCCGCGTGGGTGTTCTGGGACAGGAAGCGCTCGATCCGACGGGCACGGAAGACGGTGAGCTTGTCCTCCTCGCCCAGCTCGTCGATGCCCAGGATGGAGATGATGTCCTGGAGGTCCTTGTACTTCTGCAGGATTCCCTTGACGCGCGAGGCGCAGTCGTAGTGCTCCTGCGTGATGTAGCGCGGGTCCAGGATGCGCGAGGTGGAGTCCAGCGGGTCCACCGCGGGGTAGATGCCCTTCTCCGAGATCGGCCGCGAGAGCACGGTCGTCGCGTCGAGGTGGGCGAAGGTGGTGGCCGGGGCCGGGTCGGTCAGGTCGTCCGCGGGGACGTAGATCGCCTGCATCGAGGTGATCGAGTGACCGCGGGTCGAGGTGATCCGCTCCTGGAGCTGGCCCATCTCGTCGGCCAGGTTCGGCTGGTAGCCCACCGCGGAGGGCATCCGGCCGAGCAGCGTGGAGACCTCGGAGCCGGCCTGGGTGAACCGGAAGATGTTGTCGATGAAGAACAGCACGTCCTGGTTCTGCACATCGCGGAAGTACTCCGCCATGGTCAGGCCGGCCAGGGCGACGCGCAGCCGGGTGCCCGGCGGCTCGTCCATCTGGCCGAAGACGAGGGCGGTCTGCGGGAGCACGCCGGACTCGGCCATCTCCGCGATCAGGTCGTTGCCCTCACGGGTGCGCTCGCCGACGCCGGCGAACACGGAAACGCCCTCGTGCAGCTTGGCCACACGCATGATCATTTCCTGGATGAGCACGGTCTTGCCGACGCCCGCGCCGCCGAACAGGCCGATCTTGCCGCCCTTGACGTACGGGGTCAGCAGGTCGACGACCTTCAGGCCGGTCTCGAACATCTCGGTCTTCGACTCGAGGTCGTCGAACTTCGGCGCCTTGCGGTGGATCGCCCAGCGCTCGGTGACCTCCGCCTCGGCCTCCGGCTCGTTGAGGATCGCGCCGAGGGTGTTGAAGACGCGGCCCTTGGTGACGTCGCCGACCGGCACCGTGATGCCGTCGCCGGTGTTCGTCACCGGAGCCTGGCGGACCAGGCCGTCGGTGGGCTGCATCGAGATGGCGCGGACCAGGCCGTCGCCCAGGTGCTGCGCGACCTCCAGGGTCAGCGTCTTGGTGGCGCCGTCCGCGGACGGGTCGGCCACGTCGACGTGCAGGGCGTTGTAGATCTCCGGCATGGCGTCGACGGGGAACTCCACGTCGACGACCGGGCCGATGACCCGCGCCACGCGCCCGGTGGCCGTGGTGGTTTCAACAGTGGTGGTCATGTGGTCAGTCACTCCCCGCGCTAGCGTCGGCGAGGGCGCTCGCGCCACCGACGATCTCGCTGATTTCCTGGGTGATGTCGGCCTGTCGGGCCGCGTTGGCAAGCCGCGTGAGCGACTTGATGAGGTCTTCCGCGTTGTCGGTCGCGGACTTCATCGCCCGGCGGCGGGCCGCGTGCTCGGAAGCGGCGGACTGCAGCAGTGCGTTGTAGATCCGGCTCTCGACGTACCGCGGCAGCAGCGCGTCCAGCACGCCTTCCGCGGACGGCTCGAACTCGAACAGCGGCAGGGCCTCGCCCTTGCGGCGCTGCACGTCGGCGGC
Source organism: Streptomyces sp. SN-593 (assembly GCF_016756395.1). Classification (NCBI taxonomy): domain Bacteria; kingdom Bacillati; phylum Actinomycetota; class Actinomycetes; order Kitasatosporales; family Streptomycetaceae; genus Actinacidiphila; species Actinacidiphila reveromycinica. The sequence goes on along the minus strand of NZ_AP018365.1, from coordinate 6,015,974 downwards.
CTCGCCGTCGGCCTCGGCGGTGCCCGGGGCGTCGTCGAGGGTCAGCGGCAGCAGCCGCCTGGCCACCGGGTTCTGCGTCATCATCGAGACGAACTCGGTGAAGACGATGTGCAGCTCGTCCACCCCGCCCTCGGCCGTGTCCCTCAGCAGCGCCTCGATCAGGGGCGCCGCGACGGTCTTGGCGTCGGAGTACTGCGGGCTGTCGGAGAAGCCGGTCCAGGACTCGACGACCGGGCGCTCGCGGAAGCTGTAGTACGCCACCGCCTTGCGCCCGATGACGTAGGACTCGACGTCCTTGCCCTCGGCGCGCAGCCGCTCGCCGAGCCGCTCCCCGGCCTTGATCGCGTTGGAGGAGTAACCGCCGGCCAGACCGCGGTCGCTGGTCACGACCAGTACCGCGGCCCGGGTCGGGTGCTCCGCCTCGGTGGTCAGCGGGTGCTTGGTGTTGGAGCCGGTCGCGACCGCGGTCACCGCGCGGGTCAGCTCGTCCGCGTACGGGGACGAGGCCGCCACCTGGCGCTGGGCCTTGATGATCCGCGAGGCCGCGATCATCTCCATCGCCTTGGTGATCTTCTTGGTGGCGGTGACGGACCTGATCCGGCGCTTGTAGACCCGAATCTGTGCGCCCATGCGATCAGCCCTCGACCAGCAGCGTGCCCGAGGACGTCTCGAACTGCTTCTTGAAGGCGGCGACGGCGTCGGTGAGCGTCTCGATGGCCTCGTCCGGCAGCTTGCCGGTCTCGACGATCGCGGTGAGCAGCGACTTGTGCTCGCGGTGCAGGTAGTCCAGCAGCTCGCGCTCGAACCGGCGGATGTCCTCGACCGGTACATCGTCGAGCTTGCCGGTGGTGCCGGCCCAGATCGACACGACCTGGTCCTCGACCGGGAAGGGGGCGTACTGGCCCTGCTTGACCAGCTCCATCATCCGCTGGCCGCGCTCGAGCTGGGCCTTGGAGGCCGCGTCGAGGTCGGAACCGAAGGCGGCGAACGCCTCCAGCTCACGGAACTGCGCGAGGTCGAGCTTGAGCCGGCCGGAGACCTGCTTCATCGCCTTGATCTGCGCGGAGCCGCCGACCCGGGAGACCGAGATACCGACGTTCAGCGCGGGCCGCTGGCCGGCGTTGAACAGGTCGGACTCCAGGAAGCACTGGCCGTCGGTGATGGAGATGACGTTGGTCGGGATGAACGCCGACACGTCGTTGGCCTTGGTCTCGACGATCGGCAGACCGGTCATCGAGCCCGCGCCCAGGTCGTCGGAGAGCTTCGCGCAGCGCTCCAGCAGGCGGGAGTGCAGGTAGAAGACGTCGCCCGGGTACGCCTCGCGGCCCGGCGGGCGGCGCAGCAGCAGGGAGACGGCGCGGTAGGCGTCGGCCTGCTTCGACAGGTCGTCGAAGACGATCAGGACGTGCTTGCCCTGGTACATCCAGTGCTGGCCGATGGCCGAGCCGGTGTACGGCGCCAGGTACTTGAAGCCGGCCGGGTCGGACGCCGGGGCGGCGACGATCGTGGTGTACTCCAGCGCGCCGGCCTCCTCCAGCGCGGCGCGCACGCCCGCGATGGTGGAACCCTTCTGGCCGATGGCGACGTAGATGCAGCGGACCTGCTTCTTCGGGTCGCCCGAGCGCCAGTTGTCGCGCTGGTTGATGATCGTGTCGATGGTCAGCGCGGTCTTGCCGGTCTGCCGGTCGCCGATGATCAGCTGGCGCTGGCCGCGGCCGATCGGGGTCATCGCGTCGACGGCCTTCAGGCCGGTCTGCATCGGCTCGTGGACCGACTTGCGCTGCATGACGGTCGGCGCCTGGAGTTCGAGGGCGCGGCGGCCCTCGGTCTCGATCTCGCCGAGGCCGTCGATCGGGTTGCCCAGCGGGTCCACGACCCGGCCGAGGTAGCCCTCACCGACCGCGACGGAGAGCACCTCGCCGGTGCGCTGCACCGGCTGGCCCTCCTCGATGCCGTCGAACTCGCCGAGGATGATCGCACCGATCTCGCGCTCCTCGAGGTTGAGGGCGAGGCCGAGGGTGCCGTCCTCGAACTTCAGCAACTCGTTCGCCATGGCCGAGGGCAGACCCTCGACCTTCGCGATGCCGTCACCGGCAACGCTGACCGTGCCGACCTCCTCGCGCGAGGCGGCGTCCGGCTGGTACGACTGGACGAAGTTATCCAGCGCGTCCCGGATCTCCTCCGGCCGGATCGTGAGCTCCGCCATCTGGGTTCCCTGCTCTCCTTGTTGGGCCCGGTATTCCTCACGGCCCAACTAGGGCCGCCTTCATGCTTGTTGCGTTGGTGGCTGTCAGCCGGCCATGCGGCGGGCGGCTTCGTCGAGCCGGTCCGCGATGGAGCCGTTGATGACCTCGTCGCCGACGCGTACCCGCACCCCGCCGAGGACCGAGGGGTCCACGTCGAGGTTCAGGTGCACCGGGCGGCCGTAGATCCGGGACAGCGCGTCTGCGAGCCGCTGCTTCTGCCGGTCACTGAGCGGAACGGCCGAGACCACTTCCGCCACCGTCCGGCCCCGGCGGGCCGCTGCCAGCTTGGACAGGGATTCGATCCCGCCCTCCAGGCTACGTCCTCGCGGCGCGGTGACCAGTCGTACGACCAGCCGTTCCGTCACCGGCTTGGCGCGGCCGCCGAGCAGCCGGCCCAGCAGGGCGCTCTTCGCCTCGGTGCTCGCCGCGCGGTCGGCCAGCGCGGCGCGCAGCTCGCTGCTGCCCGCGGCGATCCGGCCGAACCGGAAGAGCTCGTCCTCGACGTCGTCCAGGTCGCCACCGCGCTGGGCGGCGATCAGGTCGGCGCTGTCGGCCAGCTCCTCCACGGCGTCCACCAGGTCGCGGGAGCGCGACCAGCGGGACCTGACCATGCCGGCCACCAGGTCGAGCGTCTCGCCGCCGATCTGGCCGCCGAGCAGCCGGCGGACCAGGTCCGCCTTGGCCTCACCGGTCTGCGCCGGGTCGGTCAGCGCACGGCGCAGACCGCTCTCGCGGTCGAGCAGCGTGGTGACCGAGGACAGCTCGCCGCCGAGGCGGGCCGCGTCCACCGACGTGTTGTCGGTCAGCGCGTCCAGCCGCTCGCGGGCGGCGGCCAGTGCTTCGCGGCTGGCGCCGTTCATCGGTCACACTCCCCGGCTCGTTCGCACACCGCACTGCGCAGCGCACGGGCCGGCGGCAGGCTCACTCGCCGACTCGTCGTTCCGGTGTTCATCGCGCCGCCTCGGCCTCGGTGGCGGCAGCGCTCTGCTCCAGGCCGTCCAGGAAGCGGTCGACCACGCGGGACTGGCGGGCGGAGTCCTCCAGGGACTCACCGACCACCCGGCCGGCCAGGTCGGTCGCGATCTTGCCGACCTCCTGCCGGAGGCTGACCGTCACCTGGCGGCGGTCCGCCTCGATCTGTGCGTGACCGGCGGCGATGATGGCGTCGCGCTGCCGCGAGCCCTCCTCGCGCATCTCCGCGATGATCTGCGCGCCCTGCTCGCGGGCCTGCTCGGTGATCCGGGCCGCCTCGTGGCGGGCCTCGGCGAGCTGGGCCTTGTACTCGTCGAGCGTGCGATTGGCGTCGGCCTGGGCCTTCTCCGCCCGCTCCAGGCCACCCTCGATCGCGTCGTGCCGCTCCGCCAGGGTCTTCTGGATGTTCGGCAGCAGCTTCTTCCCGAGGATGCCGAAGACGATGAAGAAGCAGAGCAGGCCGACGATCAGTTCCGCGGTGTCCGGGATCAGCGGGTTCTGCTGTCCCTCCTCCGCAAGGAAGGTGATCATGTCTGAACCTTTCGTCGAGTGGCTACTGGTCGGGAGCCCAGGTCACTTCTGGAAGATGAAGGGGACGACCAGGCCGAGCAGTGCGAGGACCTCGCAGAGCGCGAAGCCGAGGAACATGTTGGTGCGGATGACCGGCATGGCCTCGGGCTGGCGGGCCATGGCCTCGATCGAGTGGCCGAAGACCAGACCGATGCCCACGCCGGGGCCGATGGCGGCGAGGCCGTAGGCGACCGCGCCCAGGCGGCCGGCGGTGGTGGCGGCGGCGAGGTTAACGAGCTCGGCAGACATTTCCCTGTCTTCCTTTGTGATGCGGTCCGTTGGGGGGCTTCCCAGCGGAAGATTCGGTGGAGGGGCTCGTGGCGCGGGTCAGTGACCCTCTTCGAGCGCTCCCTGGATGTAGATCGAGGCGAGCAGCGTGAAGATGTACGCCTGCAGGAACTGGATCAGCACCTCGAGCGTGGTCATCAGGAGCGCGATGATGAACGACGCTCCGGACACCGCCGTGAACAACGACGGGGTCAGCAGGTACCAGCTCGCCACGCTGAACATCACGATCAGCATGTGGCCGGCGAACATGTTGGCCCACAGCCGCACCGCGAGGGTGAACGGCCGGAGGATGACGTTGGAGAAGAACTCCAGCACCACGATGAGCGGCACCAGCGGCCAGGGCAGGCCGTCGATCCAGACGAGGTTCTTGATGCCGCCGCGGAAGCCGTTGTTCTTGAACGTCAGGTACATGTAGGTGATGAACACCAGGGCGGCCAGGCCCACCGGGAACGCGAACCGCGACGTCGCGGGGAACTGCGCGACCGGGATGATCGACATGATGTTCATGAGCCACACGAAGAAGAAGATCGACGTGAGGAAGGGGACGTACTTGTCGCCCTTCTTGCCGATCACCTCGCGGGCGATGCTGCGGGCCACGAAGGTGTAGCCGATCTCACCGACCAGCTGCAGCTTCCCCGGCACGAGCTTCGGCTTGCGGAAAGCGGCCCAGAAGAAGCCCACCACCAGCAGCATGCAGATGATCGCGAGCAGCATCGGCTTGGTGAAGTCGAAGCTGCCGACGCTGAAGATCGGCTTGAAGTCGAACGAGTTGAGGCCCGGAGCGGGGAATGCGCAACCGTGCTGGATATGGCATCCAGCTTCAGCGAGCAGCGTGTGGGCACTCACCCGTGACTCCTTCGTCGTGACGCATAAGTAACGGCAACCTTGTGTGTCAGCGCGGCTGGTGGGGCCGCTGTTCGGCACTGCGGGCAGGGCGTGGCGAAGCCCGTCCGGTCCGCTGAGAGCCCGCATCGCGTCGCGGGCATCCGTCGTCCGTGCCGCCGGCGCGGTTCCGGTTCCGAATACACCGCAGGGCGCGGGGGCTTGACCCTCTGCATGTGCGAGGGGCCCTCACGTCCGGATGCGACTCCGGACGATAGCAGACCTGGATGAAGGCCCCTTACCCTCCCCTTACGTAGCATCGCGCGACCCCGTCCCGACCGCGTCCGCCTCCTGCTTCCGTGCGGCGGGGACCGAGGGTTCGGGATCGACGTAGAGCATCCGGCTGGTCAGCGACTGCTTGATCTGGCCGCCCACCCAGGCGAGCGCGGTGACCAGCAGGGTCAGGCCGAACGCGCGGCCGTTGAAGGCGCTGGTGTCCTTGAAGACGACGATGAAGACGCCGATCAGCAGGATCTGCACGGCGTAGACCAGCATTCCCGCGGACATCGCCAACTGCGGCCGGTTCTCGGTGATCCGCATCAGCGCCCATGAGCCGGCCGCGAAGAAGACAGCGACGACGGCGACTGCCACCACACCGCCGACCAGGCCCTTCTCGCCTGCGACGAGGGCACTGACCACGGTGGCGATGACGGCGACGGGTCCGGCCACGAGGGCGGAGCCCCGGAGGATCCGGGCGTCGTTGGGCTGCATGGGGCGGCTCCTCCGGCGGGAGTTGGGGCGAGCGGGTGTCGTCGGAGACGAGCGGGGGCGAGGCGGGACGGGCCCGAGGGTGTGCCTCTCGCCGGAAGACCGTCTCTCTCAAGGTCTTTCGGCGTGTTCCCTGCTTTCGTGAACGCTATCACAAAGTTTTTGATGCGGTCTTTACCATGAAGATGTGCTGCCTGTCACACGCACGAGGTAGCGACACGCCGCCCCTTTTACCGGAGTTGTCCCCCGCTCGGGAACCGCTCCTTCACGGTGCGTCGTTGACCGGTCACCGGTCAGCGGCCGCTGTTCGCGGTGGGCGCGGGGCTCGGCTTGGTGGAGCCGGACCGCTCCGGCAGCCGGGGCCGGTCGCCCACCGCGGTCGCGCCGTTGAGCGCCGGCCGGTCCGGGCCGTTCATCTCCCGCTCGGCGGCGGCCGCGGCCGCCGCCAGCCGGCGGCGCCTGCGCCGGTAGCGCGGCGGGACCACCGACTCCGCCCAGCGCGGCGCGTGCGGCCGGAAGGCCGGCAGCAGCAGGACCACCAGCCCGATCGCGCTGAGCGCCACGATCACCAGCACGATCCACAGGCTGGAGGAGCTGACCGAGAACGCCACCGCGGAGAAGGCGAACAGCGCCGCCCAGAAGTACATGATCAGCACCGCGCGGCTGTGGGTGTGCCCCAGCTCCAGCAGCCGGTGGTGCAGGTGGCCGCGGTCGGCGGCGAACGGCGACTGGCCGCGCCAGGTCCGGCGCACCACGGCGAGCACCAGGTCGGCGGCCGGGATCGCGATCATCGTCAGCGGCAGCAGCAGCGGCATGTAGACCGGCACCATGAAGTGCACGGTCTGCCGGGTGGACCCGGTGAAGTCGGTGATGGCGTCCGGGTCGACCTGGCCGGTGATCGAGATCGCGCCCGAGGACAGCACCAGGCCGATCAGCATCGACCCGGAGTCGCCCATGAAGATCCGCGCCGGGTGGATGTTGTGCGGCAGGAAGCCCAGGCACATGCCGATCAGGATCGCCGAGAAGAGCGTCGCGGGCGCGGCCTGCTCGATGCCGTAGCCGTACCACATGCGGTAGGCGTACATGAAGAACGCGATCGAGGCGATGCACACCATGCCGGAGGCGAGGCCGTCGAGGCCGTCCACGAAGTTGACCGCGTTGATGGTGATCACCACCAGCGCCACGGTGAGCAGCGTGGACTGCACCGGCGTGAAGATGATGGTGCCGAAGCCCGGTACCGGCAGCCACAGGATCGCCAGCCCCTGGAAGACCATCACGCCGGCGGCGATCATCTGCACGCCGAGCTTGATCAGCGCGTCCACGCCCCACTTGTCGTCCAGCACGCCCAGCAGCCAGATCAGCCCGGCCCCGGAGAGCAGCGCCCGCGGCTCGCTGGAGAGTTTGAAGACCCCGGAGAGGTTGTTCAGGTGCGCGGCGACCAGCAGCCCCGCGCACAGCCCGCCGAACATCGCGATGCCGCCCAGCCGCGGGATCGGCTCCTTGTGCACGTCGCGGTCGCGGATCGGGGGCATCGCGCCCGCCGCGATCGCGAACTTCCGCACCGGGCCGGTCAGCAGGTAGGTGACGGCCGCGGAGACGCACAGGGTCAGCAGGTACTCGCGCACGGGCAGCCTCCGACGTATTCGGGGGTGCGGCGGGCACGCGCACACGTCCGGGGGATCTTCACAGCGTCACACCCTAGTGGTGGCCGGGCCGGGACGGCGAACACCCACCAAGACTCACAGGGGGTCCGGAGGGTTGCGGTCGGCCTGTCGCGGGCAGGTAACGAAGTCGGCCCGGCGGCCGCGCCCGGCGAAACCGCAGGTCGGCGACGAGCGCCCGGCCGGCCCCCGGCGGCGCCCGGCGCGCGCGGCCCGCGGACAGCGACCAAGATCACGTTCAGGACGCAGCACGGCGGCGGTCCGGTCACGGCCGCACCGCCCGCGCCCGGCGGCGTGCGCGACGACGTGGGGGCCCCTGGGCGGGGCGTGGGGGGACGCGCGGGGATGCGGGGGACGACGTGACGTGCGGTGGCGGCGCGCGGTGTACGGGCGCCCTCAGACGGTCGCCGGGATGCCGGTGAGCGCGGTCACCACCGGGTCGAGCGCGTCCTGGATCTCGTCGCCGATGCTGCGGAAGTACGTGATCGGGGCGCCGTACGGGTCGCTCACCTCGTCGGCGTCGGGGCTCGGCGCCAGCAGCCAGCCGCGCAGCGCGGCCGCGGCACGGACCAGCGAGCGGGCCCGCTCGGTGACGCTGCCGTCGGGAAGCGTGGCGGGGTCTATCGCCCGCACCAGCCGGGTGAACTCCTTGAGCGTGAAGGTGCGCAGGCCCGCCGCGTGGCCCATCGAGATGACCTGGGCGCGGTGGTCGCGGGTGGCGGTGAGCACCAGGTCGGCGTCGATGACGTGGTCGTCGAGCAGTTCGCGGCCGGTGAAGTCCGCGGTGTCGGCGCCGTGTTCGGCGAGCACGGCCGCGGCGTGCAGTTCCATCGGGGCGCCTTCGTGGCCCCAGGTGCCCGCCGACTCCACCAGGATGGCGTCCGCGTCGGCGCCCAGCCGCTGTGCGAGGCCGTGCCGCATCAGCCGCTCGGCCATCGGCGAGCGGCAGACGTTGCCGGTGCACACGTGCAGCACGCGCAGCACGTCGAGGGGGGCGTGGACGGTTCGGCCGCCTCCCCCGATCGCGGTCGGCGACGTGGTGAGTGACCGTATGGCACGCCCGTTGGGCGCGGTCAACGGCGCTCCTCCAGGTCGGGTACCACCTTGCGCAGCTCCTCGGCGCTGAGCGCCCCCGCCCGCAGCAGCACCGGCACCTTCCCGGTGACGTCGACGATCGAGGACGGTACGGCGGCGGGCGTCGGGCCGGCGTCGAGGTAGACGGCCACGGAGTCGCCGAGCATGCCCTGGGCGGCGTCGCAGTCCTGCGGGGAGGGCATGCCGGTGAGGTTGGCGCTGGAGACGGCCATCGGGCCGGTCTCGGTGAGCAGTTCGATGGCGACCGGGTGCAGCGGCATGCGGACGGCCACGGTGCCGCGGGTGTCGCCCAGGTCCCAGCGCAGCGACGGCTGGTGCTTGGTGACGAGGGTCAGCGCGCCCGGCCAGAAGGCGTCGACGAGCTCCCACGCCTGCTCGGAGAAGTCGGTGACGATGCCGTGCAGGGTGTTCGGGGAGCCCACCAGGACCGGTGACGGCATGGAGCGGCCGCGGCCCTTGGCCTCCAGCAGGTCGCCGACCGCGTCCTTGTCGAAGGCGTCCGCGCCGATGCCGTAGACGGTGTCGGTCGGCAGCACCACGAGTTCGCCGCGCTTGACCGCCGAGGTGGCCTCGCGCAGCCCGGTGACCCGGTCGGTCGCGTCCGCGCAGTCGTATCGCCGTGCCATGGGAAGACCTCCAGTAGCTGTTCTGCCGCCGTTGCGGGGGGTGCTGTGCGCGCGGTGCCGCCCTGGCGGCCGGCCGTCCGCGTCCTCACGGTGTCGCCTTGCGCGCGGACGTGAAGCGGGGCCGGTTGTTCAGGTCGGGGTGGTCGGCCGCGTCCGCCCAGCCGGCGTCCTCCTTGAAGATCCACGGCACCTGCCCGCCCTGGGAGTCGGCGTGCTCGACGACGACCACACCGCCGGGCCGCAGCAGGCGGTGCGCGGCACGCTCGATGCCGCGGATGGTGTCCAGGCCGTCCTCGCCGGAGAACAGGGCGAGTTCGGGGTCGTGGTCGCGTGCCTCCGGTGCGACGTACTCCCACTCGGTGAGCGGGATGTAGGGCGGGTTGGAGACCACCAGGTCGACCTGGCCGTTGAGGTCGGGGAACGCGGCCAGCGCGTCGCCGTGCCGCAGGTCCACCTTGCTGCCGGCGACGTTCTTGCGGGCCCACTCCAGGGCCTGCTCGGACAGCTCCACCGCGTGCACCCGGGAGCGGGGCACCTCCTGGGCGAGCGCGAGCGCGATCGCGCCCGAGCCGGTGCACAGGTCCACGATCAGCGGTTCGGCGACGTCCATGGCCCGGACGGCGTCTATGGCCCAGCCGACCACCGACTCCGTCTCCGGGCGGGGCACGAACACCCCGGGCCCGACCTGGAGCTCCAGGTACCGGAAGAAGGCGCGGCCGGTGATGTGCTGGAGCGGTTCGCGGGCCTCGCGGCGCGCGACCGCCTCCCAGTAGCGCGCGTCGAAGTCCGCGTCGGCCACGGTGTGCAGCTCGCCGCGCTTGACCCCGTGCACGTACGCGGCCAGTTCCTCGGCGTCGAAGCGGGGCGAGGGCACGCCCGCGTCGGCAAGGCGCTGGGCGGCCTGGGCCACCTCGGCGAGCAGCAGGTTCACGTCGGGCCCCTTCTCAAGCGCCGTCGCCGGCCGCGGCCAGCTTCGCGGCGGAGTCGGCGTCCACGCACGCCTGGATCATCGCGTCGAGGTCGCCGTCGAGCACCTGGTCCAGGTTGTACGCCTTGAAGCCGACCCGGTGGTCGGAGATCCGGTTCTCCGGGAAGTTGTAGGTCCGGATGCGCTCGGAGCGGTCCACGGTGCGGACCTGGCTGCGGCGGGCGTCGGACGCCTCGCGCTCGGCCTCCTCCTGCGCGGCGGCCAGCAGCCGGGAGCGCAGGATGCGCATCGCCGACTCCTTGTTCTGAAGCTGGCTCTTCTCGTTCTGGCAGGAGACCACCAGGCCGGACGGCAGGTGGGTGATCCGGACCGCGGAGTCGGTGGTGTTGACCGACTGGCCGCCGGGGCCGGACGAGCGGTAGACGTCGATCCGCAGGTCGTTGGGGCCGATCTCGACCTCGACCTCCTCGGCCTCCGGGGTGACCAGCACGCCGGCGGCGGAGGTGTGGATACGGCCCTGCGACTCGGTGGCCGGCACCCGCTGCACCCGGTGCACGCCGCCCTCGTACTTCAGCCGGGCCCACACGCCCTGGCCCGGCTCGTGGCTCGCCTTGGCCTTCACCACGACCTGGACGTCCTTGTAACCGCCGAGGTCGGAGGCGTTGGCGTCGAGGATCTCGGTCTTCCAGCCGACCCGCTCGGCGTACCGCAGGTACATCCGCAGCAGGTCGCCGGCGAACAGCGCGGACTCCTCGCCGCCCTCGCCGGCCTTGACCTCCAGGATGACGTCCTTGTCGTCGCTGGGGTCGCGCGGCACCAGCAGCAGCCGCAGCCGGTCGGTCAGCTCCTCGCGCTGCTTGTCCAGCTCCTTCACCTCGGCGGCGAACTCCGGGTCGTCGAGGGCCAGTTCGCGCGCGGTCTCGGCGTCCTCGCCGGTCTGCCGCCAGGAGCGGTAGGCCGCGATGATGGGGGTGAGTTCCGCGTACCGCTTGTTGAGCCGGCGGGCGTTGGCCTGGTCGGTGTGGACCGCGGGGTCGGCAAGCTGCTTTTCGAGGTCGGCATGTTCGCCGATCAGTTCCTCGACCGCCTCGAACATCATGGCTTCCTGGAGGAGTAGGTACTGCCTGGGGCCGGAGGGCGGTGGGACGCGCGCCGCCGGCTTCGGACGCGGGGCAGGACGACAAAGCGCCGGTCCGGTCGCCCTGGGCGGGGCGACCGGAGGCCGGCGCTGGTCGGGCCGCTACTTCTTGGCGGACCCGGCGTTCTTGCCGAAGCGGGCCTCGAAGCGGGCCACGCGGCCGCCGGTGTCGAGGATCTTCTGCTTGCCCGTGTAGAACGGGTGGCACTCGGAGCACACGTCCGCGCGGATCTGGCCGCTGGTCTCGGTGCTGCGGGTGGTGAACGAGGCGCCGCAGGTGCAGGTGACCTGGGTCTCTACGTACTCGGGGTGGATCTCGCGCTTCAAGGGTGCTCCTAGGTTCGGGAGGGCGCCGGGTCGCTCCAGCGGGTTTGCGTGAGCGTGAACCGGGGCCAGCGGACCAGTCTGCCAGGACTGCCCGCACCTGCCAAAACCAGGTCGGGCCCCCGATAATTCCCGCTGCGTCCGTGCAGGTCAGCGGGGTGCGGCCGGCCGCGGCACTCACCGCCCCGGGGTCTGCCCGGCGGGCGGTCCCCCGCTGCCGACCACCTGGCCGGCGTCCTCCCGGTCGGCGACCGAGCCCTTCGTGGCGTCGGCCGGGATCGGCCGGTCGGCGCGCAGCGCGGCCCACACCCGGGCGGTCTGCGCCGGGAGCGGCTCGACCCGGTTGTGGTCCGCGGGGTCGTAGCGCACCGGGAGCGTCACCATGTGCACGTTGCCGGCGTTCAGGTGCTGCACGCCCTGGGCGAGCCCCATCAGCTTGTTCACCGAGCCGAGGCCGGTGTCGGTGGTGATCGCCTTGGTGGCGGTGTCGGTGACCGAGAACAGCTTCGCCGGGCTGGTGAAGGCCCCCAGCCCGCCGATCCGGTCGAGCAGCGCCTTCATGAACGCCTGCTGGAGCTGGATACGGCCCAGGTCGCTGCCGTCGGCGACGCCGTGCCGGGTGCGGACCAGGCCGAGGGCCTGGGCGCCGTCGAGGGTGTGGGTGCCGGCGGTCAGGTTCAGGTGGCTCTTGTCGTCGTGGATCGCCCGGGTGGTGGTCAGCGGGACCCCGCCCAACGCGTCCACGAGGTTCTTGAAGCCGGTGAAGTCGACCTCGACGTAGTGGTCCATCCGCAGCCCGGTGAGCTGCTCGACGGTCTTGACCGCGCAGACCGGCCCGCCGGTCTCGTACGCGGTGTTGAACATGACCTGCTGCCGGGCCGGCGCGAGGGCGCCCTTGGCGCCGGTGCAGGCCGGGCGGTCGACGAGGGTGTCGCGCGGGATGCTCACCACGCTCGCCTTCCTGTGGCCCTTGGCCAGGTGCACCACCATCGCGGTGTCCGAGCGCGCGGTGCCGCTGTCGTGGCCGTACGCGCGGTTCGCGCCGGAGCGGGAGTCGGAGCCGAGGACCAGGATGTCCATCGAGCCGTTGCCGAGGGGGGCGGGGCGGTGGCCGCCGAGGGCGCCGTCGATGTCGACGCTGTGGATGTTGGCGTTGAACCGGTGGTAGAGGTAGCCCGCGCCGGCCGCGCCCACCAGGACCACCGCGGAGACCGCCCAGGCGGTGACGTGCAGGGCCCGCCGGCGGCGTCTGCGGCCCTCTCCGGCCCCGCTGGGGCTGGAGCCGGTCCGCGGCTGCTGGACGTCCGGCATGGCGGCTCCTCGGCTTCCTGCGCGTCCGGCCGCCCGGAGGTCCGGCGGCCGCTCCCCCGGCTTCCCCGGGCCGGGAACATCTGGTGGGTCGGACGTTCCATCGTGCGCCCGGTGCGCAGGTGCCGCCATCCGAGGGGCGGGCCGACGCACCGGCCGGAAACCACGACCGCCCGCGTACCCCCAGGTCAGCGGGGTTACGCGGGCGGTTCGACCGATTACGGCGGCGGATGCCGCCGGTCACGGTCAGTCGTTGTTCTGGCCAGGCGTGGTCTTGGCGATCTGCATCAGGAACTCGGCGTTGGACTTGGTCTGCTTCATCTTGTCCAGCAGCAGCTCGATCGCCTGCTGCGAGTCGAGCGCGTGCAGCACCCGGCGCAGCTTCCAGACGATCGCCAACTCCTCGCGGTCCAGCAGGATCTCCTCCTTGCGGGTGCCGGACGGGTCGACGTCCACCGCGGGGAAGATGCGCTTGTCGGCGAGCTTGCGGTCGAGCTTGAGCTCCATGTTGCCGGTGCCCTTGAACTCCTCGAAGATCACCTCGTCCATCCGCGAGCCGGTCTCGACCAGCGCGGTGGCCAGGATGGTCAGCGAGCCGCCGTCCTCGATGTTGCGCGCCGCGCCGAAGAAGCGCTTCGGCGGGTAGAGCGCCGTGGAGTCGACACCGCCGGACAGGATGCGGCCGGAGGCGGGCGCGGCCAGGTTGTAGGCGCGGCCCAGGCGGGTGATCGAGTCGAGCAGCACCACCACGTCGTGGCCCAGCTCCACCAGCCGCTTGGCCCGCTCGATGGCGAGCTCGGCGACGGTGGTGTGGTCCTCGGCGGGCCGGTCGAAGGTCGAGGAGATGACCTCGCCCTTCACCGAGCGCTGCATGTCGGTGACCTCTTCGGGCCGCTCGTCGACGAGGACGACCATGAGGTGGCACTCGGGGTTGTTGGTGGTGATCGCGTTGGCGATCGCCTGCATGATCATCGTCTTGCCGGTCTTCGGCGGGGCGACGATCAGGCCGCGCTGGCCCTTGCCGATCGGCGAGACCAGGTCGATGATCCGCGTGGTCAGCACACCCGGGTCGGTCTCCAGCCGGAGCCGGTCCTGCGGGTAGAGCGGGGTGAGCTTGTTGAACTCCGGACGGCCGCGGCCGGAGTCGGCGCCCATGCCGTTCGCCGAGTCGAGGCGGACCAGCGCGTTGAACTTCTCGCGCCGCTCGCCGTCCTTGGGCTGGCGCACCGCGCCGGTGACGTGGTCGCCCTTGCGCAGGCCGTTCTTGCGGACCTGGGCGAGCGAGACGTACACGTCGTTCGGCCCCGGCAGGTAGCCCGAGGTGCGGATGAACGCGTAGTTGTCGAGGATGTCGAGGATGCCCGCGACGGGGATCAGCACGTCGTCGTCGGCGACCTGCGGCTCGCCGCCGCCGAACTCGTCCCGGCCCCGGCCGCGCCCGCGCCGGTCGCGGTAGCGGCCCCGGCGCCGGCCGCGGCCCTCGCCGAACTCGTCGTCGTCCTGCTGCTGGGCCTGCTGCTGGTGCTGGCCGCCGCCCTGGTGCTGCTGGCCGCCCTGCTGGCGCTCCCGCCGGCCCTGGCCGCCGCCCTGCTGCCCGTCGCCGCCGTCCTCGCCGCGGTTGCGCTGGCGGTCGCGCTGCCGCTCGCGGCGGTCCCGCTGGCCGCGCTGGCGGTCCTGGCGGTCGTCGCCGCCCTGGTGCTTGGCGTCGCCGCCCTTGGCCTCGCGTCCCTCGGCGCTGTCGGCGGCGGCCTCGGCGGCCTTGTCCGCCTTGTCGGCGCCGCGCTCGGCCTGCTGCGCCGCGCGCTCGCCCTGCGCCCGCTCGGCCGTCGCGGCGGCCTTCGCCTTCTCGCCGGCCGGCTGGCCGGGGATCTCGATCTGCTGCTGCTTGGCCTCCGGCTCCTTCGCGGCCGGTGCGGCGGCCGCCGGGGCCTCGGCGGCCTCGGCCGCCTGCTCCAGCCGTGCCCGCGAGGTGGCGCGGCGCTTGGGCTTCTCGGCCGGCGCACCGGCCGCGGGGGCGGCGGCCTTCTCGGCCGCGGCGCCACCGCCGGCCTGGCGCTCCTTGATCGTCTCGATGAGCTGGCCCTTGCGCATCCGCGCGGTGCCCTTGATGCCGAGACCTGCGGCCACCTGCTGGAGTTCGGCCAGGACCATGCCCTCCAGGCCGGTCCCGGACCGACGGCGCCGGGCGGCCGTGGCAGCACCGGAGGCAGGCGCGGCGGCTTCGGACGCGGCGACAGTGTTGTCTGCGCGCACGCCCATCAGATCGGTGGTGTCGCTCACGAAGGGTCCTTCCCTGGAGCGGGCGTCGGCCTGTCTGGCTCGGCGACCGGTCGTGCTGTCCGGGTCTCGCGTTCCCGCTGCTTCGACCCGGGGCGGTGGTCTGCCTGATACGGCAGAAATACATGGGTGCTCTCGGCACGGAGAGAACTCGTACCGAATCCGGAGCGTGCTCGACACGTCCCACACAGGCTGTCCGGTCGACCGGACTGGCTGCCTATACGGGGTGGGAGGCTCCCGGAAGAAGTGCGGTCCCACTGCGGGGACACAGCCCATCGCGCCCAAAGGGCGGCGAATGCTGGCTTGAGGTTAACACTACCCGGTCCAACAGATATTCCCCCTCTCTTCGACCGGCAATCGTGTCACTGCCCACCTGCGAGCGGCAGGACACTCGCCCCGGCGGCGTCGAGCGCCAGGCGGTTCGCCGCCCAGCCGTCACCCGCGAGCCGGGAGACCTTGTCCGCGGCGCCCTCGTCGGTCAGGGCGAGCACGGTCGGCCCGGCACCGGACACGACAGCAGGGACGCCCTCCGCGCGTAGACGGTTCACCAGGGCCAGGGATTCGGGCATCGCCGGCGCCCGGTACTCCTGGTGCAACCGGTCCTCGGTGGCCGGCAGCAGCAGCTCGGGGCGCCTGGTCAGCGCCTCGACGAGCAGCGCGGCCCGGCCCGCGTTCGCCGCGGCGTCCACGTGCGGGACGGTACGGGGCAGCAGCCCGCGCGCGGTCTCGGTCAGCAGCGGCACCGCCGGCACGAACACCACCGGGACCAGCGACGCGGCCGGCTCCATCCGGACCGCCCGCGCGGCCCCGCCCTCGGTCCAGGCCACCGTGAAGCCGCCCATCAGGCAGGCGGCGACGTTGTCCGGATGGCCCTCGATCTCCGTGGCCAGCTCCAGCAGGGCCGTGTCGTCCAGCCCCGCCGGGCCGCCTATCGTCACCGCGCGGGCGGCCATGATGCCCGCGCAGATGGCGGCCGACGAGGAGCCCAGCCCGCGGCCGTGCGGGATGCGGTTCGCGCAGACCACCTCCAGGCCGCGCGGCTGGCCGCCGAGCAGGTCGAACGCGGTGCGCAGGCTGCGGACCACCAGGTGCTTCTCGTCGCGCGGCAGCGTGTCGGCGCCCTCGCCGGCGATGTCCACGTGCAGGCCGGAGTCGGCGACCCGGACCACCACGTCGTCGTAGAGCCCCAGCGCGAGGCCGAACGCGTCGAAACCGGGGCCGAGGTTCGCGCTGGTCGCGGGGACGCGCACTCGTACTGCGGCGGCGCGGAACGCGGGACCGGCCATCGTTCGACGAATCTCCTTGGTGCGTACGCCCTGCGGGCGTGGCTCCGTTGCCAGGCGGCGAGGCGGGAAATGGCGATGCGGCGGCATCCGCCGGAACTCGGCGCGATTGCGCCGCTGGGGTAAGCCTATCGAAACAAGGTTCCCCCGCGACATAGGGCGCACGGACCGCGCGTGATGCGTGTCGCCCCCGCGGTGTGCGCCCCTTACAGGGGTGACTGCTGTGAAGAGGGTGCACTCCAGGGGCGCTGGGGGGCGCCTTCCGGGCGGAACCGCGCGGGGAACCGCGCGCTCGGCCGGTTGCGGTGGCCGCCCACCGCCGGCGGTGGGCGGCCGGTCGCGCGGTTCCCCGCGCCCCCGGAAAGCCGTGCGGCCGCCCCCGGGCCCTACTAGGCCAGGCCCAGGTGCGTGGCCGCGGCGTCCGCGTTCACGGGGACCGTGATCGGCTGCGGGGCGCCGGCGACGGCCCAGTCGGGGTCCTTGAGCCCGTTCCCGGTGACCGTGCAGACGATCCGCTGGCCGGGGTCGACCCGGCCCTCGTCCGCGGCCTTGAGCAGCCCCGCCACCGACGCGGCGGAGGCGGGCTCGACGAAGACGCCCTCGCGGCCGGCCAGCAGCCGGTAGGCGGCGAGGATCTGACGGTCGGTCACCGCCTCGATGAGGCCGCCGGACTCGTCGCGGGCCGCCTCGGCGAACTGCCAGGACGCGGGGTTGCCGATCCTGATCGCGGTGGCGATGGTCTGCGGCTCGCGCACCGGCGCGCCATTGACGATCGGGGCCGAGCCGGCCGCCTGGAAGCCCCACATCCGCGGCGTGCGGGTGGCGAAGCCGTCGGCGGCGTACTCGCGGTAGCCCTTCCAGTACGCGGTGATGTTGCCCGCGTTGCCCACCGGCAGGACGTGGATGTCGGGCGCGTCGCCGAGCGCGTCCACGATCTCGAACGCGGCCGTCTTCTGGCCCTCGATGCGCACCGGGTTCACCGAGTTGACCAGCGCGACCGGGTACTTCTCGCTGAGGCCGCGGGCCAGGTCCAGGCAGTCGTCGAAGTTGCCGTCGACCTGGAGGATGCGGCTGCCGTGCACCAGCGCCTGGCCCATCTTGCCCAGCGCGATCTTGCCCTGTGGTACCAGCACCGCGCACACCATGCCGGCGCGCACCGCGTACGCCGCGGCCGAGGCGGAGGTGTTGCCGGTGGAGGCGCAGATGACCGCCTGGGCGCCGGCCTCCTTCGCCTTGGTGATCGCCATGGTCATGCCGCGGTCCTTGAAGGACCCGGTGGGGTTGGCCCCCTCGACCTTGAGCCGGACGTCGCACCCGGTCCGCTCGGAGAGCACCTGGGCCGGCACGAGCGGGGTGCCACCCTCCAGCAGCGAGACCACCGGGGTGTCCGCGCCGACCGGGAGGCGGTCGCGGTACTCCTCGATGATGCCCCGCCACTGGTGGGTGCCGGACATTCGGAGCTGGTCGACCTGGACGTTCATATCGGTGCTACTCCCCTTCCACGCGCATGATGCTGGCCACGCCGCGTACGGTGTCGAGTTCCCGCAGAGCGGCGACGGTCGCCGACAGCGCGGCGTCGGTCGCGCGGTGGGTGACGACGACGAGCGACGCCTCGCCGCCCGCGCGCTGCCCGCCACTGCTCTGCTCGACGGCGGCGTCGTCGCCGCTGCCTTGGTTCCTGCCCTGCTGCCGCACCGTGCCGATCGACACTTCGTGCTGGGCGAACACCGTCGCGACCTGAGCCAGGACACCCGGTTTGTCCGCCACGTCGAGGCTGATGTGGTAACGGGTGACCACATCGCCCATGGGGCTGACCGGCAGCCGCGTGTACGCGGACTCGCCTGCTCCGATGGTAGCGGCGAGCTTGTTGCGGCAGGCGGTCACCAGGTCGCCCAGGACGGCGGAGGCGGTGGGAGCGCCGCCCGCGCCGGGACCGTAGAACATCAGCCGGCCGGCCGCCTCCGCCTCGACGAAGACGGCGTTGTACGCCTCGCGGACCGAGGCGAGCGGGTGGCTGAGCGGGATCATCGCCGGGTGCACCCGCGCGGTGACCGAGCGGCCGTCGGCGCTGCGCTCGCAGATCGCGAGCATCTTGACGGTGCAGCCCATCTTGCGCGCGGAGGCGATGTCGGCGGCGGTCACCTCGGTCAGGCCCTCGCGGTGCACGTCGTCGATGGTGACGCGGGTGTGGAAGGCGATGCCGGCCAGGATCGCCGCCTTCGCGGCGGCGTCGAAGCCCTCCACGTCGGCGGTCGGGTCGGCCTCGGCGTAACCGAGCGCGGTCGCCTCCTCCAGCGCCTCGCTGTAGCCGGCGCCGGTGGAGTCCATCTTGTCGAGGATGAAGTTGGTGGTGCCGTTGACGATGCCCAGCACCCGGTTGACCCGGTCGCCGGCGAGGGACTCGCGCAGCGGCCTGATCAGCGGGATCGCGCCGGCCACCGCGGCCTCGTAGTACAGGTCGACACCGTGCTCGACGGCCTTGGCGTGCAGGCTCGCGCCGTCGGCGGCCAGCAGCGCCTTGTTCGCCGACACCACGGAGGCGCCGTGCTCGAACGCGGTGGTGATGAGGGTGCGGACCGGCTCGATGCCGCCGATCACCTCGACCACGACGTCGATGTCGCCGCGCTTGACCAGCGCCGTGGCGTCGGTGGTGAGCAACTCGGCGGGCACGCCGTCGCGCACCTTGTGGGGACGGCGGACGGCGATCCCGGCCAGCTCGATCGGGGCTCCGATCCGGGCGGCGAGGTCGTCCGCCTGCGTCGTGATGATGCGCGTGACCTCGGAGCCGACCACACCGCACCCCAGGAGCGCCACCTTCAGCGGACGCGTACGCATCATCCGACCTCGTCTCTCGTCACACGTGTTCCCACTCGTCGAGCGCGGCCCGCCGACCCGCCGACCGCGCTCGCGGTGAGCGGAGGAGGAGGGACCTCGCCTGGAGGGACCAGTCTCACGCACCGAACGGGAGAAACCACGCCCTGTCCGGATTGCGAGACCCACCGGACGGCCCCTGAGATCTTCCTCCCGCCCGACGCTCTCCCGCGATTTGCGGCGGCGCTCGGCGGTGCCCGCCGCAACTTCCGTCCCCGCGGCCGGCGGGACCCGGGTGCCCGGGGACCCGGGTGCCCGGGCACCCGGAAGGCTTGGTTCCCCGGGCGCCCCCGAGAGCTCTGCCCGCCGGGTGCCCCGGAGTGCCTCAGCCCACGTCGAGGCGGAGCAGGTCCTCCTCCGTCTCCCGGCGGACGATCACCCGCGCCTGCCCGTCCGCGACGGCGACCACCGGCGGCCGCAGCGCGTGGTTGTAGTTGCTGGCCATCGCCCGGCAGTACGCCCCCGTCGCGGGCACCGCGAGCAGGTCCCCCGGGGCGAGGTCCGCCGGCAGGAACGCGTCCTTCACCACGATGTCGCCGCTCTCGCAGTGCTTGCCGACCACCCGCGTCAGCATCGGCTCGGCGTCGCTCGCCCGCGAGACCAGCGACACGCTGTACTCGGCGTCGTACAGCGCGGTACGGATGTTGTCGGACATGCCGCCGTCGACGCTGACGTACGTCCGCAGGCCGTCGAGCGGCTTGACGGTGCCCACCTCGTACAGCGTGAACGCCGTCGGGCCGACGATCGCCCGGCCCGGCTCGACCGACAGCCGCGGCGGGGTCAGCCGGGCCGCGTCGCACTCGCGGGCGACGATCTCGCCGAGCGCCTTCGCGATCTCCTGCGGCTCGCGCGGGTCGTCCTCCGGCGTGTACGCGATGCCGAGGCCGCCGCCGAGGTCGATCTCCGGCAGTTCCACGCCGTGCTCGTCGCGCACCTCGGCGAGCAGCGACACCACCCGGCGGGCGGCCACCTCGAACCCGGCCATGTCGAAGATCTGCGAGCCGATGTGGCTGTGGATGCCGGCGAGTTCGAGGCTGTCGAGCTGGAGCACCCGGCGCACGGCCTCCGCGGCCTGCCCGTCGGCCAGGCCGATGCCGAACTTCTGGTCCTCGTGGGCGGTGGCGATGAACTCGTGGGTGTGCGCCTCGACGCCGACGGTCACCCGGATCTGCACCCGCTGCCGGCGGCCCTGCCGGGTGGCCTCGGCCGCGACCCGGGCGATCTCCTGGAAGGAGTCGAGCACGATCCGGCCGACGCCCTCGCGCACCGCCCGCTCGATCTCCTCGGCGCTCTTGTTGTTGCCGTGCAGCGCGATGCGCTCCGCGGGCATCCCGGCGTCCAGCGCGACCGCCAGTTCGGTGCCGGAGCAGACGTCGAGGTTCATGCCCTCCTCGTACAGCCACCTGACCACCGCGCGGGACAGGAACGCCTTGCCGGCGTAGAACACGTCGGCCCCCTGCCCGAACGCGGCGCGCCAGGCGCGGCAGCGGGCCCGGAAGTCGGCCTCGTCCAGGAAGTAGGCGGGGGTGCCGAACTCGGCGGCGAGGTCGCGTACGTCGAGGCCGGCGACCTCCGCGGCGCCGTCCGCGTTGCGGGTCACGGTGCGCGACCAGATCCGCGGGTCGAGGGTGTTGAGGTCGGCGGGCGGGCCGGCGTAGTGCCCTTCGGGCAGGACATCGGCGTGGCGGGGGCCGGCGGGGTGTGCGGAACGGCTCACTGGGGACTTCCTCGGGGCGTGCGGGCGGGTGGGCGGGGACGGTTGGGGCCCGGGACGGGGCCCCTGAGGGTGGTGGTCGGGCGGGGGTCCGGTCCGGGCGGGGGTCGGGACCGGGGTGTCGTGGCCCGGGTGTCGGGGCCGAACGGGCGGGCTCGTCCGGGTCCGGATCCGACCCCAGCGGTCGGAGCCGGTCGGGGGTCGGGGCCGGCCCCCGGGGTCGGAGCCGGTCGGGAGTCAGATCCGGTCGGGGGCGCTGATGCCGAGCAGGCGCAGGCCGTCCGCGAGCACGATCCCCGCCGCGTCGGTGAGGCGGAGCCGGGCCGCGTGGACGGCCGAGGGTTTCTCGTCGCCCTTCGGCAGGACCGGGCACTCGTCGTGGAACCTGGCGAACGCGTCGGCGAGCCGTTCCAGGTGCCGGGCGACCCGGTCGGGGCCGCGCCGGCGGGCGGCGCTCTCCACCACGCGGGGGAAGTCGGCGATCAGGCCGAGGAGTTCGGTCTCCGCGGGGTGGTGCGGCGGACCCGGCGGGCCCGAGGGCCCCGGCTGCGCCGCCGGGGAAGCGGCGTCGCCGACCCGACCACGGTGCGCCCCGCCGCTTCCTTCGACCGTACACGTGTCCGCCTCGTCGTCGGCGGAGATGCCCAGGTCGCGGGCGTTGCGCAGCAGCGCGCGGGCACGGGCGCGGGCGTAGCGGACCCGGAACAGCGGGTTGGCCTCGGTCTGCGCGAGCAGGGCGGCGCGGGCGGGGGCGTCGAGGCGCGGGGCGTCCTCGGCCGGCGGGCGGAGCAGGGCCCAGCGGGTGGCGTCGCGGCCGAGCAGGGCTTCGAGGGATGCGCGCGTGAAGGGGGCGCCGCCGAGGTCGGCGGGGGCGGCCGGTTCCGCCGGGTCGAGCGGTTCGGGCGCGGTGCCGGGGTCGGCGCCGGCGGCCCGCAGCAGGCCGTTCACCACCTCGGCGACGAGCGGGCCGCGTACGGTGCCGGGGGCCGCGGCCACGGTGACCCGCAGATCGGCGAGCCCCTCCCCGTACCCGTACCGCTCGCGCTCCGCGCGGACCCGGCGGACCACCACGCCGTACGCGCGCGAGCTGAGCGTGATGTTCAGGAAGCCGGCGCCCGCGATGCGCACGCCGGCGATGCCCGGTTCGCGGGCGAGCCGGCGGCGCAGGATCTCCGCGACCTCGTGCGGGGTGCGGCCGGCGGGGCCGGCGAGCTGGAGCGCGACGTTGGTCGCGTAGTCGCCGCAGTCGGCGCGCGGCGGGCGCTGCACCACCACTTTCTCGGGCACCTCGACGGCCAGCTCGGCCGCGTCCACGGCGCGGCGCACCGTGGTCAGAAGGGCGCGGGACAGCTCGGCGGGGGTCACGGGGAAGAGCGTAGGCGAGGGAGGGGGTGGGGAGGCGAGCGGGTTTGACGGGTTTACGGGGCGGGGGTGCCGGAGGCCGGAGGCATCGGGGCTCGGGCACGCCGGAAGCGGCGGGGCGCGGACGCCGTGGGGGAAGTGGGGCTCAGGCGCCGGGCCCGGGAGTGGCGGCGGCCTGGCCCTGGGGGCGGTCGGGCGGCGGCTCGGCAGGGAGCCCGGGGCGATTCTCCGTACGGCTGTCCGTACGGAGATCCGTACGGCCTTCCGAGGCGGGTCCCTCCGGCGGCTCGGGCGGGCGCGGACCGCGCCGGGCCAGCCGGCGCACCGTCTCCACGAGCACGGCGGGCTCGAACGGCTTGGCCACGTAGGCGTCGACGCCGCCGGGCCCGCCGACCGCCTCGGGCAGGCTCCCCGCGCTGACCATCACGATCCCGACCTGCCGCGTGCGCGGGTCCGCCCGCAGCCGCGTCGCGGTCCGCACGCCGTCGAGCCGGGGCATCACCACGTCGAGCGTCACGACGTCCGGCTGGACGGAGTGCACGATCTCCAGGCACTCGGCACCATCGGCCGCGGTCACGACCTCGAAGCCCTCCAGCTCCAGGTTGACCCTGATCAGCTGCCGGATCACCCTGTTGTCGTCGACAACGAGCACCCGGCCGGACGCGCCCGCCACACCCGAAAGCGTAGGCGTCCCCCTCTCGATGCGTCCGCGTTTTGCCCATTTCTTCCCCGCCACGGGTGAACCCCCTCCAGCCCCGCCCGCCGCCCCACCGCCCCCCGAAACCCCGTACACGACCACCCTCCCCAACCTGCTAATGTTCTTCCCGTCGCCCCCGTAGCTCAGGGGATAGAGCAACGGCCTCCGGAGCCGTGTGCGCAGGTTCGAATCCTGCCGGGGGCACTCGCCAAGCAGTCGGGAACGTTCCCGGGTGACCAGGGCGGATGCCACGAACAGAGGGCGGGAGTCAGTCTCACTGACTCCCGCCCTCTCTCGTTGTCTCCCACGGTTCGCGACACACCTCCGACAGGCGGCCGTCGCAATCAGAGCGATCCACTGCGAACTGTCCGATCCCTCCGGTACCGTCCTGGCCCTGGGGAGAGGCAGGGGGGCGCCGATGTTCGAGTTCACTGCGCAGCCTCACGGTGAGGATTACTTTCTACGGCCGGGCAGGTATCAGGTCGACGCCGAGGAGGCCAAAGCACTTCTCGTTGAGAACCCACGGTTCGAGGCTTCGGCAACCCGAGCAGGGATCTGGGAGGGCTTCGAGCGCTACATGGCCCGGTTCTTCCAGCTTGAGGCGCACTTTGAGACGGAGCTAAGCGGCTCAGAGCTGGTCCACTGTGTATGGCTGGGCGGCAGCTTCGTCAGCTCGCGGCTGAACCCCTCGAACGCAGATCTGACTGTCTTCATAGACGATGCTGGCGCTCAAAAGATCAAGGGCAAACCCAAGGCCGGTTGGATGACTCAGGCCTTCTCGCGGGTACACACTGAACGCCACTTCTCTCTGTCGGCGCTGGAAGTCCGCTACAGGCCGGTTCGCTCGGTGTTCGAGCTTGGCGTCCTTGAGCATCCGGAGCTGGAGTACCTGCGTCAGCGGGGCGCCTGGGACGACTGGTGGCAGCGATGCAGGCCCCTAGGCGAGAAGGACGCCCCTACCCTGGAAAGTGCAGTCCCGAGACGCGGCTACCTGGAGGTGACGCTGTGACCACGAGCTGGCGTCGGCGCGTCCTGGGCGCCCACCGCGCTGAGGTTGAGGAGTGGCTCGCGGGCGAGTCAGAGGAGCCGCGCGACGACGATGACGCCGTCGACTCGGAGCGCAGGGCTGAGTGGCTAACCTCAGTCCGCAGGTGGAATCCAGACGCTCACTTTCGGGAAGAACTGACCATTCGCCTCACCGGCGATGAGGCCGGCAGAGGCGGCCTCAAGTTCTCCGTCGGCAACGCGCTGCTCAAGCCACTACAAGAGGGCGTGACCGCCTCGACAGACGAAGATGTCGAGCTTGAGCTTGTTGGTGTCTCATCCGGAAGCACGGTTCTTCACGTCCGTCCCGTCACTCATGACGAAGCGGAGCTTCCCGAACACTCGGAAGTGGAGGCAGCGGAGGATCAACCCACCGCCAGCCATGCCATCGGCGTCCTCTTGGACGCAGTGAAGACCATTGAAGCAAGAGAAGACGTTTCGGAGTGGACTCCAATGCTATCCAGCTTGTCAAAGCTGGTCTCAGCACTCGACCGCTTCGATTTGGGTGTTCAACTGCGATGGTTTGCTGACGACGGATCAGTGACTAGCTCAAAGCTTTCAGAGGCTGGCAAACAGTACGTTCGGGAGTTGCGAAAGACCCACGGTGCAGCCTTCACTAGAGTAACTCGTCGCATTTCAGGAAACGTTACTGAGATGAAAATCTCCGGAGCTGCCGTAATCAAGCCACCGTCAAGCCCGGCGGTAACCATCAAGTTCGAGCCAGGCGTGATAACAGAAGTCCCGTGGCGGCTCGGAGATGAAGTACACCTAGTGGTCGAGGAACGCACCAGACTCACACGGGGTGGCGGACGGCCTATCACCGAATATTTGTTCCTCAGCACGCAAGGGCAGGAAGAAGGATTCGAGCCATCCGCACTCCCAGATGTCCCTGTCTCTCTACGCGAGCATGGGGACGACGAAGGAGCCGAGGCCGGGTAGGGGATTCCCGTAGGAGTCGACAACTGGCATCCTGCGGGAATTATGTTAATCTCCCTCTACTGTGAGAGCTAGGGCAATCTTGATACTTGCCGATTCCTCGTGGCCGTCGACACAACCGTGGTACCGACGGTGAATCACCTCAGGCGAATTGCCCACACGCCGAGCCACTTCGGCGATAGGCACACCAGCATTGAGCCATCTCGTGATGCAGGCATGTCGCAGGTCGTAGGGTCGGCCGGCAAGAGGTGAGTCAGACCGGTCGGGCGGGAGTGCGTACGGCCGGGTCTCCTCCCACACTCGCCAGTAGGTCGAGGTGCCCACGACGTCCCCCCGTTCGTTTCCGAAAACCCTGCCGTCCTTCGCCGTGCCGAACTCCGCTAGGTGGGCCCGCAGGATGGCAACCAGCACGGGCGGGATCGGTACCGGACGATCGGCTTTCGCCTCACGTGCCTTCAACCCTCTCCGGTCGTGCCGCTCCCCCGAATCGGTCCACTGCTTACCGGAGACGGGCCGGGTATCCCGCAGGGTCAGCGTCCCCCACCTCGGTTCCGGCTGTCGGAAGCCCTTTACAAGGCTCACGACGTACTCGGGTGGCTTGGGAAGGTCGCAGTCGGACAACCGGAGACCCACTACCTCAGCAGGCCGGGTTACGTCCTTGGAAGTGGTGTAGCGGGTTGGACCTGATCCGGGAGTTTGTCCCGGCGTCCGGGTTGGTGCCCGCATAGAAAGACGGCCACCGGCTGATCTTCGAAGTGACGAAGCCTCGAAGGAGATCAGCACGATGACCGCACCAAACAGTCTGCCCCTGCACGCCCTCACCGAGGACAACCTCGCCGCGGCGAGTCCCGACCTGCTGCGCGTGATGGTCAAGACGTTCACCGACGCGCTCATGTCGGCAGAGGACGACGCGATGTGCAACGCGTACGGCTACCGGCGCCGGGGTGGGCAGTTGAACATCCGCCTCGGGACCGAACAGCAGGCGGGAGAGCCGCCGCGGACTCATCAGCGCATCACGACTGCGGGCACGTCGTCCAGCTGGTTGTCGTCCTCCAGAAGCACGGACTGCCCCAGGAGGTCGCCGAGGGGCACCCTGAGCACTCGCGCAAGCTCCGCGAGCATGTCGACCCGTGGCGGCCGGCGCCGCCCGGACTCAGCCTTTGCCAGCCAATCAGTGCTCCGGCCCACCAGGCCGGCCGGCACCTCTTGCGTGTATCCGCGGCGCTTCCTGTAGAACGCGATCCGCTCGCCGATGGTGAGGTGATCTCCAAGACCACGCATGCCGTTGCCCCCTAGCTACTGATGGGCCGTACCCACGGTACCTACGCCCCAGACGGCTGGGCATCGCTGCACCGCAGCCTGAGCATGTCCATCCTGCGGTGCACTGCGAGCACCTACCCGGACAAAATGTCTTGGTTGCCTCCTTGCACTCCCCGCCGTTTCGTCTTGCATCTGAATCAGATTCGCGTCTCCGTTCGAACGAGACCAGCCACCGGCTCCGGCTCAACGCCCGCCCGTCAAGGATCAACCGCCAGGAACCCGAGGCCAGAAGGCCTATCTAGGACCAAAACGCTCCGGTTCAGAAAAAAAACCGGCCACAAATTTCACAACTACAGTCATAACGGTTCTCTCATCTCTTCGGATCACAAACGCCAAGATGATGCGCTTCAAGCCATACATTGATCATGTACGCCGATCCCATCTCAAGTCACAACAAGCATCCATACAATCTCAAGGACGCGAATCGCCTATCAGGGGTGGGGCATGGCAGGCAGCTATCAGCCCGGAGAGGGCCCTACAGAACGATTAATGGCTCACAACGAAAAAATTCTCGACATTCAGGCGAGAATTCGAGCCAGGAAGCTTCAACTACGGAGCCTGTGGGGAACCGGGATTGCCGCCACCGCCTCGTCTCTCGGCATCTACGTTGCCACGGTTGCAACTTGGAGAACGACAGATCTCGGGCAGTTCAATTGGATCGCCATCCCACTGACTATTTTCTGCGGGCTAGTGTGCTCCGTGCTGTGGATTGTAGAAGACCACCGCGAGGACAGGACTCCGGTACACAGAATTCAAGTAGAGCTTGACGTAGCCGAGGAGAGAAGGCTACTAGAGGCATTTCAGCTTTCAGTTCCAGCATCCCAGCGACAATTTACATACAAAGACACACTCCCCCGCGAGTTGGAACGACTCAGGGAAGAAGCTCAACACTACCGAAGAATTCACAACGCTTTTCAGTCGATCATCATTATGGGCTCGCTTGGAACAACAACTGCGGCCAGCCTAGCCGACACTCCTTCCTATCTGAAGTGGGTTACTGTCGGCTTGAGTCTCGGGGTCGGAATTTCTGCTGGCTTTACCGGATACTTCAAGTACAGAGAGCGAAGCTTTTACCTTCAGCAGACCGCTGACGCAATTGAGCAGAACGCCAACGCCTTCGAACTCGGCATCCCGCCTTACGTGGGACAAGAAGAAGAGAATCTCTCCAAGCTAGCCCAGGAAGTCGAGAATCTGCGCGTAGAGCAGCGGAAGAGACAGCAGCAGCTCGACCAGCCCCACGAGGGACGCGACGGCACGGTCTAGAAGCGCTCTGTAGAGATCGGAGACGTAAGCTGATGCGTCGAGAAACAACGCGATGGCTACTCTCGCCATTGACTCAGTGGCGAGCCATCAGATTCGCCAACGCGCAACGTGCAGGCATGACGGTGGAAGTAGCTTGGCTGTTGATGAGACTGAGGAAAAACCCCGACGAGGCCGCATATGTCTTGGGCTTCAGCGATATCCCAAAGAGCACAACGCCAGGCGTGCGTTTCGACAGGTGGCCCGATCAATCGGACGCCGAGAAGAAGCGTCGCTCGGTTTGGCTGGGAGCTCACAACGGCTCCCCCTTCCAATCGCTAAGAATCAGCTCAGACCTTCTGGAGCAGGCCGGCATCGAGATAACAGACTGGGGCTCACCTTAGTTGGATCCGCCGGCCTGCGGCGGAGAGTGTCCCACCTGTCCGACTGTCCGGTTAAGCCGTCCATCAGCACCGATGCACCGGACAGCCCTCGGGGCACCTGTCCGGGCTGTCCGGCCAGAGTGGCAGTGACACTCGGGGGGGACGGGTCGGCGAAGCCAACCTCCATGGTCGTAGGCGCGGCAGCGCCTTGCGTGGAGAGCACGCGACACACCTCAGACTCACTGGCCCACTTCCCAGCAGCCGGTGTAGAGTCCGTGCAGGTCTCCGGTGGTATTGGGGTCAAAACACGAATGCTCTCCGGAGCCGTGTGCGCAGGTTCGAATCCTGCCGGGGGCACTTCGCAGGAAGTGCCTGAAGACCCCCTGATACGTCAGGGTGTCTTGGCGTACCTGTGGACACAGATGTCCTCGGCGTTCCGGAGCCCGCTGTGACCGCACAAATCGACGGCCCGTACGGACCGCTCATCCCCATGCCGGACCTCACTCCGGACGGTCTCCGTGCCGCCGTCACCAAGATCGCGCCCAGCAGGCTCCCCGCACTGACCCAGCACCTCTTCGAAGCCACCACCAACGCCCAGCAGACCGCGAGCATCTCCCCGCTCCGCGCTTTCGTCCACTCCTGGGCCGTCTTCGTCGCCATCGAGCGCCATCCGGCCCGAGCGGCACGCCTCCGTGCACTCGAACGCCTCGTCGACACCGGCACGGACGACCCGACGGACGCCATCGCCGAGATCCGCCGCATCCGTGACGAGGCAGAGGCCGAGACCGGCCTGTGAACGAGTGGACCTGGGACTACAACCCGAGCGCCGACTACCTGACCAACGGACTGCCGCCCGGCGTGATCGCCGAGGTCGAACGCCTCGCCACCGAACTCGCCGCGCTCGGCCGCGACTCCACGAAGGTCGGCCGCCCCTTCGACCGGGAAGGCGGCCTCCGCGAGTTCGACATCCTCAACGGCCGCGGTTTCATCAGCTTCCTCTCCGTCCCGCGCCATGCATGCGTCTACGTCTGCAACATCACCTTCTACGGCTGAAGCCGACGCATCCGGACCCCCCCCGATCACGATTGGATGCCGCGCTGCTCGACGTGCGGTACCCACCCTCACCCGACGCCGCGATCAGCGTGGTTTGCCACCTGTGGCGAGCCGATCTGCATGGGTATGAACCGCTGCTGGAATCGCCTCCGTCCGAACCGGCTTGGAGCGACGCCTCTCTGCGGTGTCTGGTCGCTCCCGAACCTGCACCAAACCCCCGCAGTTGCGCGGCCGCTACAACGACGCCACCGGCCACGCTCTGTTTTCAACCGTCGCCGAACTCACCCTCCTCGCCGGGTGGATGTCCTACGACGCCTGCCACCATGGTCTGGCTCAGCGGTACTTCCTCCAGGTACTCCGCTTCGCCCAGGACAGCGGCGAGCGGCGCCTCGCCGGCAGCGTGCTGTCCGCGATGAGCCACCAGGCCACGTTCCTCGGGCAGTTCACTCAGGCGGCCACTCCCGCCCGCGCGGCGCGGATGGGGATCTCCGGAGTGGCGACACCGACGCTCATGGCGCAGTTCCACGCCATGGAAGCGCGAGCGCTGGCCCGTACCGGCGACCGCACGGCATGTGAGCAGGCGCTCGCCGAGTCTGCCCGGCACCTGGAGCGACGCCATGAGGGCGACGAGCCTGAGTGGATCACCTACTTCGACGAGGCAGAACTCGCCGCCGAGGCCGCGCACTGCTTCCGCGACGTGAACCGCGCGCGGCAAGCCGTCGAGCATGCGGGCAACGCGATGAGCGGTATCCACGTGCGCTCGGACTTCTTCGCGACCATGGTGTTGGCCGACGCCCACCTGCGGGCCGGCGACCTGGAGGAGGCGTGCCGGGTGGCCCTGTACGCGCTCGACCTCGGGGAACAGCTCCGCTCGGCCCGGTGCGTGAGCTACCTCAGCGAGTTCCGTACGGCGCTGGCCCCGCACGCAGGTTCCGCCACCGTGCGGGGACTGGCGGCGCAGGCCGCAGAGCATCGGATCTGGCAGGCCGCCGCGGGTTCCGGGCGCGACGCGTAGGAACGCGTCGTCAGAAGGGTCGCCAAAGGCGCCGGTCGCCGTTTGTACGGATCGTTTCGACGCGGCGAGCGAACTCCTCGGCCGCTTTCGGCTCTGCCGCCGCCTTGCCGCCCAGCCACAGCGTCATCATCAACTCGCGGAGATTGGCCAGCACTTGGTAGCCGGGCCAGTTCATGATGTCGAAGCCGTAGTGGTGGACGAACGACTCGTACTCCGCGCGGGTGTGCCACCCGAACCGGTCATAGAACAGCGCCGTCTGGATCAGGTCCCACTCGCGCGGGGCCAGGGCGAAGCCGTCGAGGTCGATCAGCACGGCGTGGCCGGCGCGGTCCCGTAGCACGTTGCCGATGTTCGCGTCACCGTGGATCAGGCCGAAGGGGAGTACGAAGTCGAGCCGGGCGTACGCCTGCGCCAGTTGGGCGGTGCGGTCGGCCAGGAACGCGGTGTCCTCCGGGTCGACGCCCGCACCGAGTTGCCGCACCGACACCTGCACCTTCGCCACCGGGTCGAAGTACGGCAATCCCAGCGACTCCGGCTCCTCCAGCCAGTGCAGCCGCTTCAGCAAGTCCGCCAACTCCGGCAGCGTCGCGTACTCCTCCTCGTCCTGCACGCTCTCCCAGAACGTCACCACCCGGCCGCCCACGACCAGGGGCTGTCGGGCGATCCCCGGGAGCAACCGGTTCGCCGGGATCACCTCCTCGGCCAGCCACCGCGCCACCCGTACGGCCCGATCCATCTCGGCAAGCGCATCCGGGTCGGCAGCAATCCGAACGATCACCGGCCGCCCGGCGAGCGCGAACACGGCGTTGGACCCCAGCCGCACAAGCCTCGCCCCGGCAGCGTCGAGTCCCACCTCGCCACACGCCTGGCGCAGCACCCCCGCGGCAACCTCCTCCGTGAACCTCTCCCCCGCGCCGCCGCCACCCGCCACGTCCACTGCCCCTTGGCCACCTCTCGCCATGCCCCGACCCCACGGCGCGCAGAAGCTGATCCACCCGCCGTTCTCCCCGGACAGCTCGGAACCGTTGCATCTACGCGCCCAGCACCCGCCATGCGCTTGCCGCGCTTCGTTCACCACCGGTCGCGTGTCTCCCCCGGCAGCGGACCATCCCCGCGGGCGCGGGGAGCACTCGGCGAACGCCACGGGCACGCGCAGGTTCTTGGGACCATCCCCGCGGGCGCGGGGAGCACGCGGCGGCGAGGTGGGCGTAGTCGGCTCCCTCGGGACCATCCCCGCGGGCGCGGGGAGCACTCACTGACCAGGGCTGTTATGTTGCGCTCGTCGGGACCATCCCCGCGGGCGCGGGGAGCACACCGGCCGGCGGCTTGATGAAGTCGTAGCGGATGGACCATCCCCGCGGGCGCGGGGAGCACCGGCCAATCAGCCCGTAGTACGGGCTGAGGGGGGGACCATCCCCGCGGGCGCGGGGAGCACGAGTTCGGGGGTGACCGGTGACTCCGGAACGTAGGACCATCCCCGCGGGCGCGGGGAGCACGAGAAGCAGATGTCGTAGCCGTCGTCCATCTCGGGACCATCCCCGCGGGCGCGGGGAGCACGCCTGCCCAGGTCGGGTCCGCACGGTTCCCCAGGGACCATCCCCGCGGGCGCGGGGAGCACACCGTCGCCTCGCACCGGCAGGCCGTGGACGAGGGACCATCCCCGCGGGCGCGGGGAGCACGACGGGAGCTTCGCTCGCGTCAACGTGGACGAGGGACCATCCCCGCGGGCGCGGGGAGCACCCAAGGGGGCGGCCGTGGCCGAAACCCAGATCGGGACCATCCCCGCGGGCGCGGGGAGCACACTTTCTGACCTGGGACTCTATCGGCCGATGGGGTCGGATTTTACAACTTCCGCCGACTCGGGCATATCAAACATAACGGCCTCGCACTTCCACATCGCTCCATCGCGCGTCGGCCTGGACGAGACGCCGCCCGCGCAACGCACCCGCGAAGGTCGGCACTTGAACAGCTCCTGCCAACGTCGTAGGGACGTAATGATCACGCCCCTACCCGTCGCTTGATCTCAACTCCGCCCTGATCAGGGCCGTTCAAGGAGTAACCGCTCCTCCGGCCTCCGGAGCCGTGTGCGCAGGTTCGAATCCTGCCGGGGGCACCTGTCGGCGGCCGTGGCAGAGTCCGGGTGTGCGGCCAGTTGAGTCCCGGCTGATGGCCACCAGAATTCCAGGTGGGTGGCCGTCCGGCCTGTGGTGTTCCTGATCGCTTCCGTAGACGAAGGAGACCTCTTCGTTCGGTTTGCTGGTGTTTGCGAAGCATCAGCGAATCGGTCGAAGAGGTTCTGTGACGAAGTCTGACAGAGAGATCATGGAGATATTCGAGGCGTACGACCTCACCGAGACGGTCTGGTCGGCTGCCGCCCTCACGGGGCACGACCCGAAGACGGTCAAGCGGTATGTCGAGGCCCGCGACAGCGGGCGCAACCCGTACGGGCGCGAGCCGCGACCGAAGATGATCGACGCGTTCCTGGAGAAGATCGAGGAGTGGGTCGAGCAGTCGAAGGCGACGATCCGCGCCGATGTGGTCCACGAGAAGCTGGTGAAGATGGGCTACCCGGGCAGCGCGCGGTCGACCCGGCGGGCGGTGAACGCGGCGAAGACCGCGTGGAAGGCCGGCAAGCGGCGGACCTATCGTCCGTGGATCCCCGAGCCCGGGCAATGGCTGCAGTTCGACTGGGGCGAGGGCCCCAAAATCAGCGGGCGGCGGACTTGGCTGTTCTGCGCGTGGCTGTCCTGGTCCCGCTTCCGGGTGGTGATCCCAGTCTGGGACTGCACCCTGGGCACCTTGGTGGCCTGCCTGGACACCACGTTGCGGCGGATCGGCGGGGCTCCGACCTACCTGCTGACCGACAACGCGAAGACGGTCACCGTCGAGCACATCGCCGGGATCCCGGTCCGGCACCCACTGATGGTCGCCGCAGGCCGGCACTACGGCTGCCAGGTCGTCAGCTGCGTTCCCTACGACCCTGAGTCAAAGGGCGGCGCGGAGGCCACGGTCCGCATTGCGAAGGCCGACCTGGTCCCCACCGAGGCGAACCTACTGCCCACCTACGACACGTTCGCCGAACTCACGGACGCCTGCCTGGTCTGGTGCGACACGGTGAACACGCGTCGGCACCGGGCGACCGGGCAGATCCCGGCGGACCGGCTCGATATCGAACGCACCACCTTGCACGTCCTCCCGCCGGAGCCGCTGGCGCTCGCGCTGGGCGAGGAGCGGGTGGTCGGCTCGGACCGCACCATCAGCTTCAACTCGGTGCGCTACTCGACCCCACCCGGCTACACCGGCGCCAGGGTCTGGTGCCGGGTCGTCGGCGAGGAGCTGTCGATCACGGCCCGCACCAGCTCCGGTGACCTGTCGGAGATCTGGCGCCACCAGTTGTCCACACCCGGCGTCCCGCAGATCATCGATGCGCACTACCCCGACCACCCCGAGGGCCGGTCGGTCCATCAGCCCAGGCTGCGACCGCGCTCTGAGGCGGAGGTCGCGTTCGTGGGCATCGGCCCGGGAGCCGGGCGCTGGCTGAAGGAGGCCGGACCCGCAGGAGCGTCCCGGATCCGCGCCAAAATGGCCCACGCCGTCGAGCTCGCCGCGGTCCTGGGCAGTGACCGGGTCGACCAGGCCCTCGGGCTCGCGGCTGCGGCCGGGCGCTTCGCCGAGGACGATCTGGTCTCCATCCTGGAGCACATCGCGGCCAGCAAGCCCGTCGGCCAGGTCGTCCGGGCGGACGAGGCCCACTCCGTCCAGAACGGCACCATCGCCTGGCAAGCCCTGGGCCGACAGCAGACGGCGGCCGGGGAGGCGAGGGCCGACTGACATCAGTCAGTCGCCGATGAACCACAGATACAGGTGAAGCCCGCGTTCGACGACCTGGCACAGCTCGCGGGCCTGCCCGACCCAGTCACCGCCCAAGTCGGCAGGAAGCCGGTCGAGTTCCGACAGCAGGAGCGGCACCTGCCGCTGGTTGAATACCGCATCCCCATACGGCGTCAGGGCCCGGAGCATCGGGAACTGCGCCGGGTCCAGATTCGCGAAGCCGGCCGTCCAATCCACACCGGCTTTGGCGCTGGCCACGACGTTCCTGTTGTCACCACGCACCGCCATATTGATCACCCGCCGAGCCTATCGGCGCCCACCGCGACCCACGAAGGAATTACCGACCGTGACGTTTCCCCAGGCCCCGGCCCTGCCCGAGGAGCTCGACAAGCTGATGCGCCGCATGCGCCTGCCCTACATGCGCAAGGCCGCACCCGACGTTCTGGCGACTGCCCGGGCCCAGCGGTGGGATCCCGCCGAGGTCCTGCGACTGCTGATCTCCGAGGAGGTCACCGGCCGTGACGCGGCAACCCGACGCCTTCGCCGTCACTCGGCGAACTTCCCCACCGGCAAGACCCTCGCGTCATGGCGGGCCGAGGACTCCACCATCCCCGAACCCACCCAGAACTCCCTGATCACCCTGGAGTGGATCGGCCGTGCGGAGAACCTGGTGATCGCCGGCCCGTCCGGAACCGGGAAGTCGCACTTCACCGAGGGTTTGGCCCAGGCCGCGATCGAGAAGGACCTGCGGGTGGCCTGGTTCACCCTGGAGACCCTCGCCGCCGCGATCGGCAAGTCGAAGGTCGACGGCTCGACCGCCCGCACGGTCGCCCGGATCTGTCGGGCCGATCTGATCGTCATCGACGACATCGGCCTGCTTCCGGTCGGCGAGGACGCCGCCGAGGCGTTCTACCGGATCATCGACGCCGCCTACGAACGCCGCTCGATCGCGGTGACCAGCAACATTCACCCCTCAGGGTTCGACACGATCATGCCCAAGACCCTCGCCGGGGCCAGCACCGACCGCCTCATGCACCACGCTCACCTGGTGACCACCACCGGCGACTCCCACCGCCTCGCCGAGGCCCTCGCAGGCAAAGGAGTGGTCCCCTTGACCTGACCCTCACCCCCAGGAACACCGCTGGCCACAGACATGGAATTCTGATGGCCACCAGCCAGGACACCCGACGGCCGCTCACCTGGGCATCTCAATGGCCGTTGACAGCACCACCGGAACAAGGTTCTGACCAGCAGAAATGCCAGTCAGAGCCTTCCTTGTACCTGCCAAAAGACACACGGAGCCTTTTTCAACCTCGGTTTGGGCAGGTGAGGTGGAGGGTGAGGACGGCTTGGACGAGGCTGGTGATGTGGGTGGTGGAGCACCGGAGTTTGCGCAGGAGCCGCCAGGTCTTGAGGGTGGCGATGGCGGGTTCGACCAGGGCTCGGATCTTGGCCTGCGATCGGTTCGCGGCCTGCTGGCCTTCGGAGAGGTTGTCCCATCGGCCTCGGTACGGCACGCGGACAGCAGGTCCGGCGCCTTGGTAGCCCTTGTCCGCCCAGCAGTCGATCTCTGCTGAGGTCAGGGCGTCGAGGATGCCGTGTTCGCGTGCGGCGCGGATGTCATGGACGGCTCCGGGCAGGGCGGGTGAGGCCCACAGGAGACGTCCGGCTGGGTCGGCGAGGACCTGGACGTTCACGCCGTGCTTCTTGTGTTTGCCCGAGTAGAACGGCCGGTTGGCGGCGATCCGGTCGATGGGCAGGAGGGTGCCGTCGAGCAGGACGAACGCCTTCGCCGACGCTTCGCGGACGGCATTTTTCGAGCGTAGGTGCCAGGGCGGCCAAGAGGTCGACGGCTTCGGTGATGTAGCGGTAGGCGGTCGTCGTGCCGATACCGAACCCGGCTGCGAGCTGGGCGTAGGTGTGCCCCATGCGCAGGTGGGCGAGAGTGAGCAGCGCCTGTCGGCCGGCGCTCAACCGGCGCCACCGGCTGCCGATCGCACGGCGACGTTCGAGCAGCCGGGCGGTGAGAAAGCGAAGGTGCGAGTTGGACAGGTCCAGCCCGGACGGGTAGACAAGCATGTGAAGCCTCTGGCAGTGCGGGTGATCTTGGTCGTGAACCCGTCTACCAGGGGCTTCACTCGTCTGTCACGCCAACTGCCGTACCCACGCGGGAGGTTGGAAAAGGCTCAAGATGTTGCTTCTGAGTCTTTTTGTCGTTGTTGTGGTATGCGCATCCCGGACGAGACTCGTGGTCAACTCGCCTTGAAGTTTGCGGTGTTGTTCCCGCACTTGGACGAGCGGCAGCGGCGGTTGCTGATGGCCGCGGAGGCCAGGGCCCTGGGCCATGGCGGCGTCCGGGCCGTCGCGCAGGCGGCGGCGATGAGCGAGACGACCGTTCGCCGGGGCGTGTTCGAGATCGAGGCCGGCCAGGCACCCTTGGGACGGGTGCGACGGCCGGGCGGAGGTCGCAAGCGGATCTCCGTCCTCGACCAGGGCCTGCGCCCGGCCTTGCTGGCGCTGGTCGAGCCGGACGAGCGCGGGGACCCGATGTCCCCGCTGCGGTGGACAGTGAAGTCGACACGCGCCCTGGCCCGGGAGCTGACCCTGGCCGGGCACAAAGTAAGTGCCGACACCGTCGCCGACCTGCTACGCGAGGAGAGCTTCAGCCTGCAGGCGGCCGCCAAGACCCTGGAGGGCGCCCAACATGCCGATCGTGACGCCCAGTTCCGCTACCTCAACGAGCGGGCCCGCGAGCACCGGGACGCCGGACAGGCCGACCGGTGACCCGGTGCAGGCCGGGGTCCACGACTTCGCGGACCCGCAACTGGGCAAGGCGGTCCCCTACGGGATCTACGACGTCGAAGCCAATACCGGCTGGGTCAACGTCGGCACCGATCACGACACTGCCGCGTTCGCCGTGGAGTCGATCCGTCGCTGGTGGCACGGCCAGGGCCAGGCCGCCTACCCGCAGGCGACACAGCTGCTGATCACTGCCGACGCAGGCGGCTCCAACGGCTACCGGACCCGGGCATGGAAACTCCACCTCGCCCGCCTCACGGCCGAAACCGGTCTCACGATCACCGTGTCCCACCTGCCCCCGGAAACGTCGAAGTGGAACAAGATCGAGCACAGGCTGTTCTCCCACATCACCATGAACTGGCGCGGCCGACCGCTGACCAGCCACGAAGTCATCGTGAACAGCATCGCGGCGACCACGACCCGCACCGGACTGCGCGTGACCGCCAGCCTGGACACCAACAGCTACCCCACCGGAGCCCAGATCCAGGACGCAGAGATGGCCGCCCTGCCACTGACCCGACACGCCTTCCACGGCGACTGGAACTACGCCCTGCACCCCCGGCCAAGCCCTGCCACCCTGACGCCGCAGGACCCGCAGACCCCTGCCACGCCATGGGACGAGAGCTTGCTGTCCGATCCCGCCCTGACCGGCATGCCCCGGCGGCAACTGGACGACCTCACACGAACGCTGGCTCCCGACAAAGACACCCAGCACGGCCGCCCACCCCGGCTCACCTTCCCCGAACAGGTCCTGGCCACCGTGCTCCATCTACGCGTCGCCTTAGCCGCGGAACCACTCGCCGTACTGTTCAGCAGTAGCCGAACAGCCATGCACCGAACCCTCCTGAAGAACAGAAGACTCCTCAAAACGCACGGGATCGCCATCCCGCCCGCAACCACCCCACCCGCGGCCCTGGCAACCCTCCATGCCCGGGTCCTCGCTCTCACCAGCAACCCCAGCAACAAGATCAAGACGACGCGTTAATTCTCTGCAAGCCCTAAGGGCCGTCCCGTAAATGATCTACGGCGTGCTGGCTGACCTGCCCGCTTCTACGTCACCCGGCCAGGGTGAGGTTGTGGAGGCGGGCGATGCCGAGCATGGCGTGGTGGACGCCGTCGCCTTTGAGACGGCAGTCGCGGAGGATCTTCCAGGTCTTCATGCGGGCGAAGGCGTGCTCGACGCGGGCGCGGACCTTGCGGTGGGAGGTGTTGTGTTCCTCCTTCCAGGCGGGAAGTTCGCTCTGGCCGGCTTTTCGGCGGTGCGGGATGATCAGGCCGGTCCCCTGGTAGCCGCCGTCGGCGATGACCGTGGTACGGCCCACCGCGGCCTTCGCGCCGGACTCCTCCCATGCTGTGCAGTCGTTGCGGTTGCCGGGCAGCGGCCGGCCGACGGCCACGACGAGCCGGGTGTCGGCGTCGATGACGACCTGGTGGTTGGTGGAGTAGCGGTAGTTCTTGGACTGCGCGGCGACGCCGTGGTCTCGGGTGGGCACCAGCGTGCCGTCCACGATCAGCACGGTGTCCTTGCGGAACCGCTTGCGGGGCTCGAGCGCGAGCGCCGGTCCGAGGTGGTCGACGATCCGGTCTGCTGCGGACTTCGACACCCCGAACGGCGGAGCGAGTTGGCGCAGGGTGAGGTTGGTGCGCCAGTACGCGGCGACGAGCAGGACCCGGTCCTCCAGCGGGAGGTTCCAGGGCCGGCCCTTGCGCACCGGGTCCGCACCGTCCCGTCGCAGTGCAGTGATCAGCTTGCCGAACTGACGAGGACTCAGGCCGGCGAACGGGGCTATCCAGGAGGGCTCCGACGCCGTGATCACACCAGACACGACAAGATCATCTCACCCGTGACCAGCAGCTTGCGGGACAGCGCTTAGGTGACGAATGCGGCAGCGAATGCGCGCCGAATCCGAAGAATGCAGGGCCCAGCGCCGGAAGCTGCGCAAAGAGGCAAGCGGCTGCCACGACTTCGAGCGGGATTATATGACAGGGACTGCGGTCAGGCCCAGGTCACGATGAAGGAGGCTGGGCAGAGACGAGAGTGT
Source organism: Streptomyces sp. SN-593 (assembly GCF_016756395.1). Lineage (NCBI taxonomy): Bacteria > Bacillati > Actinomycetota > Actinomycetes > Kitasatosporales > Streptomycetaceae > Actinacidiphila > Actinacidiphila reveromycinica. Next base: position 5,977,362 of record NZ_AP018365.1, on the reverse strand, counting down.
CTGCCCAGCCCCCTTCAGATTGTCGCCCGGATGGCGGCTGGTCTCAGAGGATGTGATTGATCTTCGTGAGGTACTGATCGGTGAAGGTGCCCCACCACTTGCGGAGTTCCTTGTATTGGTCGACGGGCGTCTCGTGCATGGACTCGGCCTTCGCATAGGCGACCAGGAGCAGGGTGATGGCTTGAATGGCTCGACGCGCCGTTGCCGGGGCCTCGGAGCTGCTGTTTTGCTGCTTCGACAGCACCTTCAGGGGCTCGTAGAGCTCCTGGTAGAACACGTGGCGTTCGTTTAGCCGGATGAGCGTCTGGCCCTCAAGGTGGGTGAGCTGGAAGAGGTCGTCCCCGGGGACATCTACGGTCTCGATGACGAACGGAAGGTCTTTGATCTCCTCAACGTAGGCGGCCTTCTCCTCCTCGCTCCTGTCCCGTCCGGCGTCCTTCGCCAGATTGACGTACTCCTTTTCGATCTGAGCTTCCGTGAGGTTCGACTTGGCTCGGGATTTTGGCATGGTGCGGTCCGCGTCCTTGATGGAGTGGGCCAGCGAGTTGTGCTCTCCGGAGTTCTTTGCGTCGTCGCGATCGGCCTGACTCCAGATCCGGTCGATCTCCTCGCGAATCCCCGGGATGACGTTGTTTGCGATGGTCTTGAGCGTACGGCGGAGCCCGTCGGAGGGGACAGCTCCGCGCTTGACGTTGCGGACGCCCATCATGCGGTCGAGTTCGGGGGTGAAGTGCACCTCGAAGCCAATGTACCGGTCCTTGGTCTTGACCCCATCCGGAAAGAGCTTGGCGACGAGGTTGTAGTTGATTTCGCGGTCCAGGCGCATGAAGCTGATGGCGCCCTCGTTCTCCGGGACCCTCAACTTGATCGCGAGGGCATCACGGCCGGCACCCTTGCCACGGACGACCTCCGGCGGTGCCAGGGTGATGACAACGCGTACCTTGTGGGTGGTGCCTTCCACCTTGACGATCTTGTCGTGGAAGACCTGGCCTCGGAAGTCACCAACCTCCTTGCCAGTGGCCTTCAGGTGCTCAGTGAGGACCTGCTCGGCCCAGGTGCCCTTCTGGCGGAAGGTCGGGTCGTGCGGCTTGAGGGGCATGCCGTCGACGCTGATACGGATGCCGCCGCCGAGGAACGCACGGAAGATCCGGGCCAGCTCCTTCTTCAGCTCGACGATGACGTGGTCTGGGGTGCTGCGGCCCTCGCTGTCTGTGACCCTGTCAATCTTCGACCACATCACCACGGTGCCCGAGCCGGTGGGGAAATACGGCTCCAGGTCGGCGGGCAGGGGTTCGTCGTCAGGAGGAGCGATGCTGGCGATGTCACCATTCGCCTCGGCCTTGAGGGCCTCGTCGAGGTCGAAGGCAACGTGACGGATCTTGTCGCTACCCGCCACACGGGACCACGCATCGATGCGGATACCGACGCTGAGGCCCGCGAGCTTGGCACCGACACCGAACTTGCCGATGGTTTTCTCGGACATGTAGCGCCGAGAGAAGCCCAGCTGCAGGTAGTGGTGGAGTGTGTCGTCGTCCATGCCCGAACCGTCGTCGATGAAGACGATGCGGCTGAGGGCCTTCTTGCGGTTCTGGGTCTCGGTTTCGGTGAGGATCTCGATGTTGTTGGCGTCCGACTCGAGGCTGTTGTCGATGACCTCGCCGACGGCGGAGGGAAAGTTGTGGCCGGAGTCGCGAAGGCTGAGCAGCGCGCGGCCGGAGAGGACGACCGGGATGGTGCCCGGGGCGGTGGTGGTCATGGGGTGCTCCTGGTTTCGGAGGGGTGAGGGTGGAGCAGTGCCCGGGTGAGGGCGCGTCCGAGTCCCGGCTCCTGGCAGAACGGGCAGCGGCGGGCCGTGCCGGCGGGGCTGGCGGGGTGAATGCGGTTGAGGAGAGGGTGGCCGGCGCAGAGGTGTCGGTGGTACCAGCGGGCCTCGGTCGCGTACGCCTGGTCGGGGTTGCGGGTCGGTGTGACGATGAAGTGGGTCGCAATCCCCTGCAGGGGGTGGTGGTAGAGGCGTCGGTGCAAGCAGGTGTCCGACCTACCCACATACAGCGGGCGGATGGCTCCCCGCACGTGGCCCAGCAGCAGGTAGGCGCCGATAGATTTGGGCTCGACCCGGGTGTGGACGACGCTGCGCGTGAACCGGACGGCCCTGGTGAGAGCGTCCTGGCCGGCGGAGGTCACGAGGAGGGGGATGCCGACGGAGGCGCTCACGCGGCGCCGTCCATCAGGATGCGGGTCTGCTCGCGAAGGGCGCGGCGCGCCCGCTCAACGGTGGCGATCGAGACACCCCTGCGCCGGGCAGAGACGGGCACGGTCTCCCGACCGAGCATGTCCTGCAGGCACCCGGGCCCGTACGGGCCAAGGGTGAGGGCGAAGGCGTTCAGCTCCCGAAGGGTCTCGGCGATCAGGACCCGCGCTTCGGGGGTGTCGTGGGTGACCATCTCGGCGGTGATCGAGCCGTCCAGCTCCACCGTCGTCACCCTGCGGCGAGCGGCATCGGGCAGCGGCCAGGCAGCCGCGCTCCGGCAGGCGTTGCGCTTAGCGCGGATGATCGTTCCGCGCGCGTCGCGCATCACGTTCCGGGCCAGGTGGTTCACGTTCTCGGCCGGCCGATCCTGGCTCAGGGCCAGGTTCAAGGCGGTGTCGACGATGTCGAGGAACTCGCCGTCCCACGAACGGGACTTAACCATGTCCTGCAGGCGGCGCAAAACCTCAGAGCGCACGACGTCATGCCGGAGCATCAAGTGCTCCTCTCCTGGTGCCCGGTTGCTGTAAGCCGGACCCATGCTGTTGTTACCCACTCGCCCTTTGGCCGTCGTCGCCATACGGTCGACTCCGGCATGAGCAGGCTTGTTCAAGTGTAGAGACCGCCGCCGACACCCGCCGGTGACACCCTCCGATACCTAAGGGGCCGTCAACCGCCTTACTCCCTCACTGGGTTGGGGGGAAACTAAGATTTCCGTCACCGACCTCACCCAAGGATCTCACTTAACGGGACAAATGCTCCCCACGGGTGAGCGGATGCGGAACGAACCGTGGAGCACGGCTACATCGACGTCACCGACACTGGCCACGTAGCTGTGAGCGGCAAGGCTGGCGAGCACCCCGCCCTCAAGGAAGCCGCAGACCAGCTCAACGGCAACCCCGTCGTCGGGTACAGCGAACACCGGGCCCCTTGCTTCGCCTGGCACCGAATCAACATCGCCAGTAAAGCCCTGGCTCGGGGCGCTCTCGTGCCCGATCTCTGCCAGATCCCACCAGAGTCTTCGACGCCAGGATCCAGGCGCGCGGTCTATACGTGGACGGGGCCGCGTGATCACATCCGAGAAAGCCCTCTGACCTGGCAGAACTCCCGAGACACACAGGGCCTCCGGAGCCGTGTGCGCAGGTTCGAATCCTGCCGGGGGCACAACCGGAACAGGGTTCCGACCATCAGGGGTGCCCGCCCGTTGAGGTTGTCGCTGATCACCGACTTCCCGTGCGGCACGGCACCCCCGAGTTGTCGCAGGGTGCATCCGTCCTGATCGATCCGCTACCGCACGAACCGGGCTGACTCGCCGTTTTGCGGGGTCTGCGCCTGCGGTGCCCGCCGGCGCCCCTTGCCGTGCGCCATCGCTGCCCCGGCGTTGTCCGGCCGTGTATCGGTTGTGGATGGCGAGCAGTTGGACCTGGTCGCCGAGGCCGGCGTGATCCGGACGCGGCGGGGCTCCCCTGACACTGGAGACCGAGGTCGGGCCGCGCGCCGAGGTCGAGGCGGCTCTGCGGCTTCTGGACGAGCTGCTGCCGGGCGAAGTCCGAAGCGGAGATGCGCCGCCAGCCGGCCGGCCGCTACGACACCGTGCGCGCCTGTTCCCGTCCCTGCTCGGCGAGTCGAGTGCGCTCGGGGCGGTCTGCGGCGTCAAGCGGGTGCTGGAGGCCGTGGAGCGCCGGCCCGCGCCGGCCCGGCGCAAGGTGAGGAGCAAGATGGGGACCAAGCCGCTGCTGCCCCGGGAGCTCGACCAGAAGCTGGTACCGCCAGCCTGGATGAAGACGGTGTTCTCCCACCCCGACCTGCCGGTGGGCGCGGTGGGCCGCGACGCCTACGCGATGTGCGTGCTGGAGTGCGTGCTGGAGCAGTTGCACAAGGTGCTCGGGCGCCAGGCCGTGTTCACCTCCCCCTCCAACCGCTGGACGCCCCCGGGCAACGCCTACTGGACGGCGCGCAGCGGGAAGCGGTCCGGACGGACGTCCTGCACGGGCTGAGCCTGGAGGGTCGGTGGTCGAACATCCGGCCGGAGGGGTGCGGGTGCTGGACACGGCCTGGGGGCGTGCGCTGGGGCGGGGTGCCGCCCCAGCGCCGGCGCGACTACTCCCGCAGGTACGTCTCGCTGAAGCTGGTGCCGCTGGTGCCGAGCGCGCTGGTCCGGGCCTCGTATGCGCCGTTCGACGGGTCGAGCGCGGTCGGGCCGTAGGAGCCGAGGGAGCTGCCGTTGACGGTGGCCGAGGTGAAGTTGAGGGTGCCGAAGTTCGGGTAGGCCCCGGTCGGCGACTCGATGATGACCTCGGCGCTGGCCCGTTGGGCGGAGAGGGACTTGTTGATGCTGTAGGTCCAGCCACGCGTGGAGTCGGTCAGCTTCAGCGCGTACGTGCTGCCGCTGGTGTTGGTCACCGAGGCGGTGATGTGGTCACCGGCCGCGACCGGGTACGAAGTGCGGCTGAGGTAGACCGGACTCGCCGGGTACATCTCGTACCAGGCCTGGTGAACGGGGCTGCCGCTGGAGCAGTCGGTCGCCACGCCTGTCTGCTCCACGGTGGACGAGCCGTACCCGTCGATGCCGACCCAGGGGGCGTAGAGGTCGTTGGTGGAGTTGCAGGTCGCGTTCGCTTCGGTCCAGGCGGCCGAGACCGAGGTGAAGCCGCTGCCCGTGGCGGCGTACCCGCCCCAGTTGTAGCCGTTGATGTTGTAGTGCAGGGGGCGGAAGGACAGTCCCGGTGCGGCCGCCGCGGTGGCCGGAACGGCCGGAGCGGCAAAGGCCGCCGCAGCCGCGACGGTGGCGACGCGTATCAGGAATCTGCGCATGCTGGCTCCTTCGTGGGGGGTGCAGGATGCTCAAACCGCCGGCCTTGGGGGTGTGCGGGACGCGGCGCGGCAATTCAGAATCATCGATAGTCATGGACCTGTCAATATGGCCTCTGTGGACCTACCACCCTCCCCGGCAGGAGGCCGGACACGCGCCCGGCGGGTGCGGCGAGCGGCGCCGTCGCCGTCGTTGCCGTTGGCCATCGCACGATGCCTCTTCGGCCTCTCACGGCGCTCGCGCAGCACCTGGGACCGGCAGCCATCCGAGGCGCCCTCGCGCCGGCACCCCCTCCGACGCGGCCCCGGGCTACGGAACGAAGCCGCCGGACCGGTCCAGCCGAAACGGTGGACCGAGACGTCCTGGGTCCCAACCGGCCGACAGGGCCTGCCGTATGGCGCAGGCGACGCCCGCCGGAAGGACGGACCGCCCCGTCCTGCCGACCCAGTTGGACATGTGGGGCCAATTGGTGGTGACGACGAGAACGGCTCCGGGTTCGTCGGCTCGCTCGACGGCGTAGGCGGCAGGCGGCAGGCGGCAGGCGGCAGGCGACCAGCACATTCCCCGGTCGTACGTGGGCCTCGCCCGGAGCCGCCAGCGATATGTCACGCCGTCAACGACGATGCGCCGTGATCCCTTTTTGGCGAACGCCATGCATCCCCCCACTGGAACAGCGCAGAGAGTAGCCCGTCACGTCCAGTTGGGCGGCCGGTTTTCACATCGACCTCAGGTCGGCAGGGGCGACTGGACGTCCTGTACGGAAGCGGCGGCCGCCACCTCGAAGCGATCGGCCGCCGCATTTTAGACGACTGGTCTATTATGCGCTAACGTGGTACGTATGCCAGCCACCACAGCACGCAGCGCCGAGACCCGTCAGAACATCCTGGACGCCGCCCAGCGGATCATGGCCCACAAGGGCTACTCCGCGGTCGGTATCAACGAGGTGCTCGCGGAGGCCTCCGTGCCCAAGGGGTCCTTCTACCACTACTTCGCCTCCAAGGACCTCTTCGGCGAGGCCCTGTTGAAGAGCTACTTCGAGGAGTACCTCGCCGACATGGACCGCGTCCTCGCGCAGCCCGGCAGGTCCGCCGCCGAGCGCCTGATGGACTACTGGCAACTGTGGCGGGAGACGCAGAGCTTCGACGAGTGCCAGGGCAAGTGCCTTGCCGTCAAGCTCGGCGCCGAGGTCTCCGACCTCTCGGAGTCCATGCGGCTCGCCCTCAAGGAGGGCACGGACGCGATCGTCGCCCGACTCGAGCAGACCATCGCCGCCGGCCTCACCGACGGATCGGTCTCGGTCGAGGGCACGCCGGGCGAGACCGCGCAGGTCCTCTACGACATGTGGCTCGGCGCCAGCGTCATGGCCAAGATCCACCGCAGCCTCGCACCCCTCGACACCACCACGGCGGTGACCCGCCGGCTCCTCCACGCCTAGGGGGCGACTCCTTCTCCCCCGGCCCCTCCCCGCGCCCGGTAGGCCCGCCCCTCCCCCGGCCCGGCACGCCGGACACGCGACCGCCGGCCCGGCGGACTGGGTCCGTCGGGCCGGCAGCGGTGCGGGGAGTCCGTCAGGCGGAAGCCGAGACGAACTCGACGAGGGCGTCGGCCGCGGGGGCGGAGGAAGCGGGGTTCTGGCCGGTGATGAGCAGGCCGTCCTGGACGACGTAGGGCTGCCAGTCCCCGGTCTTGGAGTAGTGGCCGCCGAGCTTCTTCAGTTCGTCCTCGACCAGGAAGGGGACGACGTCGGTGAGTTGGACGCCCTCCTCCTCGGTGTCGGCGAAGCCGGTGACCCGCTTGCCGAGGACGAGGGGGGTGCCGTCCTCGTTGCGGGTGTGGCGCAGCACCCCGGGCGCGTGGCAGACGAGGGCGACGGGCTTGCCGGAGCGCAGGGTGGCTTCGATGAGGCGTGCGGAGTGGGGGTCCTCGGCGAGGTCCCAGAGGGGTCCGTGGCCGCCGGGGTAGAAGACGGTGTCGTAGTCGCCGGCGTCGACGGAGTCGAGGCGGACGGTCGCGGAGAGTGCGCCGGTCGCTTCCGGGTCCGCCTCGAATCGGCGGGTCTGGTCGGTCTGGAAGGCCGGTTCGTTGCTCTTGGGGTCCAGCGGGGGGCGGCCGCCCTTGGGGGAGGCGAGGGTGATGTCCCAGCTGGCCTCCTTGAAGCGGTAGTAGGGGGCGGCGAGTTCCTCCAGCCAGAAGCCGGTGGTACGGCCGGTGTCGCCGAGCTGGTCGTGCGAGGTCAGGACGATGAGGACCTTCATGGTGGTGTGCTCCTGGGAGTCGAATTAAGTAGACCGGTCGTCTCAATGTGGTCGTCCGTGGTCGCCCGGGAAGACGGCGCCGGAACGGACCGGTGCCGCGTCGGCCGCCGGGCCGGCCGCTGGGGCGGGCACTGGGCTGGCGCCGGCGCTACCGGGCGAGGAAGGCCAGCAGGAGGTCGTTGACCTCGGCGGTGTGGGTGGTGAGCAGACCGTGGGGGGCGCCCTCGATCTCGACGTACTGGGCGGAGGGCAGGGCCTTCGCGAAGCGCCGGCCGGTGGCGTCGATGGGCAGGGTGCGGTCGGCGGTGCCGTGGACGATCAGGGCGGGGACGTCGATCCTGGGGATGTCGGCGCGGAAGTCGGTGGGCCAGGCGAGGGGCGCGGCGGCGGCAGCGAGGGCGCCGGACTGCGCCGCGATGTTCCAGGCGTTGCGCACCGCGGCTTCGCTGACGCGGGTGCCGAGGTTCTCGTCGAGGTTGTAGAAGTCGCGGTAGAAGTCGGAGAAGAACGCGTACCGGTCCTTCCTGACCGCGTCGGAGACGCCCTGGAAGAACGACAGCGGCGCGGCGCCGTCGGGGTTGTCGTCGGTGATCTGCAGGAACGGTTCCAGAGAGGAGAGGAACACGGCCTTGGCGATCCGCGCGGAGCCGTACGTCGACAGGTAACGGGCGACCTCACCGGTACCCATCGAGAAGCCGACCAGCACCACCTCGCGCAGGTCCAGTGCCTCCAGCAGGGCGTTCAGGTCAGCGGCGAACGTGTCGTAGTCGTAGCCCGTCGACGGCCGATCGGACCTGCCGAAGCCGCGCCGGTCATAGGTGACGACCCGGTGGCCGGCCTCCAGCAGCGCCGGCACCTGCCCCTCCCACGAGGTCCCGTCCAGCGGATAGCCGTGGATCAGCACCACCGGTCGGCCGGACCCGTGGTCCTCGTAGTGAAGTTCGATGTCCGTGCCGTTCTCGGCACCGACCGTGATGCGCCCCATGGCGTCCAGCCCTTCCTCTGACCGCCGACGCGGCCCACCGGTGCGGGCCGCTCTCGACAACCAGGACTATACGACCGGTCTACTCGAAGGTCAACCGCGGATCCGCTTCTAGACGACCGGTCTACTTATGCCCTACCGTCGTCGTCATGGCTACTCCAGAGATCACCGCCGCGCCGCGCCGGCCTGCTCCCGCCTCCCCCACGGGCCCCGCCCGCCCGCTGAGTTCTGTCCGCCCGCGGCACCCCGGCGGCCGTGCGCCGAGCCGGGGTACGGGAACGGGAACGGGTACAGGCACGGGCCCGGGCACGGGCACGAGTACGGGCACGGGCACGGGCCCGGGCACGGGCCCGGGCACGAGTACGGGCACGGGTTCGGGCGTCGCACCCCGCGCGTGGATGCGGCCCGCGGCCGCTGTGTTCACGGTGGGGTGGGGCGCGAACATGTTCGCCTCCGTCCTCCAGGTCTACCGCGGGAACCTGGACGGCTCGCAGGTCAACGGCCTGTTCGGGGCGTACGCGTTGGGGCTCGTGCCGGCGCTGCTGGTCATGGCCGGGGTCTCCGACCGGCTCGGGCGGCGGCGCGTGCTGCTGGCCGCGTTGGCGCTCTCCGCGCTCGGCTCGCTGGTGATCCTCGTCTCCGGCGGGGCGTTCGGGACGATCCTGGCGGGGCGGATACTCGTCGGGGTCAGCGCCGGCTCGGCGTTCGGACCGGGAACGGCCTGGATCAGGGAGTTGTCCGAGGCGGGGAGGGCCGCGGGGACGGGGACGGCTGGGGGCGCGGGAGCGGGAGCGGGGGCAGGAGCGGGGGCCCGGCGGTCGGCCGTCGCGCTGACCGCCGGGTTCGCCGTCGGGCCGCTGCTGTCCGGCGTCATCGTCCAGTGGCTTCCCGCACCGGAGATCTCGGCCTACCTGGTGCACATCGCCCTGGTGGCGGTGACCTTGCCGGTGGTGTGGCGGGCTCCCGAGCGGGTCCTGCCCGCTGCCGGGCAGGGCGGCCGGTCGTCGGACCCGGGTGACGGGCCCGTGCGGGTGCTGACCACCCGCCTCTTCCTGACCGCGGTGCTCCCGACGGCGCCGTGGGTCTTCGGCGCCGCGACCGTGTCCCTCGCGGCGCTTCCCGTCCTCGTACCGCTGGGCGGCTACGGTGCCGTCGGCGGCGGTGTGGTCGCCGCCGTCACCCTGGGCAGCGGCATCGCGGTGCAGCCGTGGGCGCGGCGGCGGTCCCGGCGCTCCCCCGCGGCGCCGTTCCGGGCGGGCATGGCGTCGGTCGTCGTCGGACTGCTCGCCGCGGCCCTCACCGTCGCCACCGGTTCACGCGTCCTCCTGCTCGCCACGGCCGTCGTCCTGGGCTCCGCCTACGGCCTCCTCCTGGTGAGCGGCCTGCAACTCGCCGAGTCCCTCGCCGGCCCGCGGTCCATGTCGACCGTCATCGCCGTGTTCTACAGCCTCACCTACGTCGGCTTCGCCTTCCCCGTCCTGGTGCAGGTGCTGGGCGGGCTCTGGGGCCCGGCGTCCGTGCTGGTCGCGGGTTCGGTGCTGGCGGTGGGGTCGCTCGCGACGACACTGCTGGCGTGGCCCCTGCGACGCGCTTCGCGCAGCCGGGCGTGACCTCAGCGGGGCGGCGGCCGGCAACCCGGCCGAGCAGCCGGGGCGGGCCGGGCGGGCGGGCCGGACATCAACGGCATGGGCCCGCTCCCGCGCCGGGCGGGCAAAGTGGATCCCGTGGACGCAACTAGTTGAGTCCGTCTGCGGTTGGTGCTCCGCCCGGGGTGAGAGAGGCACCCTTCGAGGGTGATGCGCCCGAGACACGTGGCGGCCCTCGTCTCAGATCGGCCAGCTTGATTGCCTCCGCTCCGGGCTCCACGACGAACTTCCAGCAGGTGGCCAGGGCGGCAACCACGCTCAATCGCCGGAAATACACTCAGTCGAGGAGCGAATCGCGGAGCCACTGCGGCCTGATCCCGGACAAGAGAAGGCGAGCACTTTCAGACAACGGATGTTTCAAACGCCGGAGCGAGGCGGTCAGACACTCCAAGATTTTGACATCCGAGATATCACATTCGAGAAGAGCATTTTCGATGGGACCAGCGGCTTCCGACACCCCGGCCGAAGAGAGTGAGGTGGCAGCCATACACAAATGTGGATTCCCAGCCGCGAGCGCCCCCATGAGCGACGGAACCCCTTCGGGACACCCCATGTAAATGAGAGCCGATGCCGACATAAGCCTCACGCTTTCGTCGCCCGCCTCCCGGTACAGGCGCACCATGGGGTCGACCGCGAGCGACCCGAACCGTCCCAGCCGCTCGAAGATCAGGAACCGGGCCTCCTCGTCCGCCTCGAACGAGGCGACCACACGCTCGATGATGGCTGAGGAGCAGGCCGCGAGCTCGTCCACCGCCCGAACACGGGACTCGAGATCCGGTGATCCAAGGGACTTAAGAGCATTCTCGACCCTCGTCGACAGCAGGCGCTCGCCGGAACGGTACTCGCCGTTCAGGATCGCGTCCCGCAGGGCCTCGGCGGCCTGAAGGTAGGGCGGCCGAGAGTCCTCGTCCAAGGGCAGAGTCATACCCCCACGGTATCGCCAAATCGTAGCACTAGAGGCACATTCCCGGCTTCCCCACCTGACCGCCTACCAACCTAATCGAAGTCACTACCTAAACGACCTTACAAGTTGACCGATCATCTCCTTGCACAATGTTGAGTCGATCGGACGGCTCCATCGAACAAGTGGTGTGATCGCATGGCAATGACTCGGATCCGTGTTGCCCTGCCGCCGTCGGTGGTGTGCATTGCGGGCACCGACCCGACGCTGAAGATCAAGGACCAACAGACCGGGGAGGTCGCCACCGACCGGGAGACCGGGGCATCGCTCTACACGGTGACCGTGATGCTCATGCAGGACGGCCGGGCCGAGGTCCTGAAGATCACCGTCCCTGAGACAGGGCTGGCCGCCGGGCTCAAGCCGGGTGTGATGGTGCGACCCATGGAGTTGTTCGCAACCCCGTGGGTGCGGATCTTCAACGGCCAGGTCTCCGACGGCGTCGCCTACCGCGCCGCCCGCCTCGAGTTGGTAACGGTGGAGGCGGTCCAGTGATCCACTTCGAAAATCCCGTGCCCGAATACGCGCCGGACTCGTTGCTGGCCGTGGCCGTCCTGGTCGGCGTGTGGCTGCTGGTGACGGTGGTGCGCTACGTGCGGGTCGACCGGGGCACGAGGGTGAGCATGCGGCCGGCCGTGCGGGTGCGCTGGGGCTGGGTACAGCTCGCGCGGATGGCCGGGCTGACGGTCACCGACAAGACCCCGGCCTGTCGCCCAGATCACCGCGTCCAAGGACGGCCCCGCCACCGTGCCCCGCGTCCTGACACAGAACATCAAGGCGGAGCCGGACCGGTTCGGCGTGGTCGTTCGGGCCCGGACGCTGCCGCAGGTCGGGCTGGAGGAGTAGAAGAGGCCCGCGCGGTTCCTGGCGGACGCTTGGCGGTGCACGCGGGTGTCCGTGCTGCCGGACCGCCCCGGCCGGGTGGTGATCCGGGGCGTGCGCTCCGACCCCCTGACCACGCCGACCACACACCGGCCCACCGACCTCCCGCCCGTGGAGCTGACGCGCTGAGAGCTGGGGCATCGACGAGTACGCCGCAAAGGTATGCGTGTCCCTGGCCAACGTGCCCGGAGCCACGGTGGCCGGCGTCCCGGGTGCGGGCAAGACCTCCGGGGTCAACAAGTTCGTTGTCGACTACGCGCCGTCTCCGTCCGTGCAGATCGTGACAGCGGACGGCAGGACATCACGGGTCTCGGAGGGCGACTACGCCGACCTGGTCAAGCGGATGTTCACGTTCTGCGGAAACGCGACCTCGATGAAGCCAACGCACTGTTCAAGCACCTGGAGGAACTGCGCAAGCGACGCTCGGCGACCATCCGGGACATGCTGGGCGTGAAGAACATGTGGCACGTCGGCCTCTCGCCGCAGTGGCCGCTCACCATCCTGATCATCGACGAGGCGCACACGTACTTCCGCGAGTACAAGGGCAGCGACGCCAACCACCAAACGGCTGGCCGTGCTGACGGCGGAGAACGCCCGCCTGGTGGAGGGCCTGGTCAAGAAGGGCCGCAGGTGGGCACCTTGGTGATCCTGATCAGCCAAAAGACCACCGGCGACGCCATCCCCACCTTCATCCGCGACGTGTACCCCATCGGGCTCTCCTTCGCGCAGAAGACCGTCGAAGCCGCGGTGGCCGCACTGGGTGAGGACATCCGCAACTGGCCCGACGCCAGCCCGGTCACCTTGTACGACCCCGTATACGTCAGGGTCGCGGTGATGGCGACGCAGGGCCGCCCCGGCTACACCCGCATCCGCACCCCCTACGTCTCCGACGCCGACACCGCCCTCGTCGCCGAAGCCACCTCGCATCTGACCGCCGATCCGGACCTGTGCTTGGACGCCTTCCTCTCCTCGACCGGCCATACCACGGTACCCCGGCCGTCGCTCGCCAAGTAGCCCCGAAAGCCCACACCGGAAAAGAGGTTGCGGACATGGCGGAGGAACGGTTCATCCGACCACCGTGACCATGGTCATGGCGGTCATCGCGGCCCTGGCCTTCGTCTTCTCCTTCGGCAACGTCTGGGCCCTCGCCCTGCGGCTCGGCGTCCCCTACCCGATCACGCCACTGATCGCCCCATGGTCGACCTGTCCGTCGTCGGGCTCCTGGTCGCCCTGCGCTTCCTCGCTCTGCGCGGCGCCCCCAAGGCGGAGCTGAAGGTTGACGTCCGGCTGCTGCACCTGTGCGGGCTGCTCACTCTCGCGCTGAACACTGGCCGAACCGCTGTTGGCAGGACGCTACGGACGGGCCCACGTGGACACCGTCGCCCCTCTCCTGCTGCTCGGCCGAGGCCACGTCGGCCCCGCCTTCCTCGCCCAGCCCCAACCCGCGTCTGGAGGCCCACCGCCGCCGTCCTTGCCACCGATCCGGTGCCAGACGTCGCTCCATCGCCCGAATCGGCACCCCCGACTCCCGCCCCGCCGATCGCCGCCTCCATGACCCAGGAGTTGGAGCCCGCTCCGACCGCCGCTCCGCCGGTCGCCGTCACCACGACGGGCCGACCCGCTTCCGGCCCTGCCCTTCCGGCTGCCCTGCTGGACGCGGGCCGGCGCACCGCTGCCGGTGGCCACCACTGCACTCGCTCAACTCTGAGCACCGGCCCCCACCGGCCGCATCCCCCCCTCGCTGAACCCACGCCCGCCCCTGGGCCTGGTTCGCCATGCCCCGATCAGCACCAACACGCCTACAGATACGGCTGGTTATCTCTCGGGACTGCCCACCCGAACAGAAGGGCCACGCCCCGAATGGTCACCCTTCCTGCGCCACGTGGCAAGCCCCGCCATACAAGACCTGCTCCACCTCGTCAACCACACCAACTTCGACCCCGCACAAGCAGCAGATCGAACGCCTCGGCGGCTGCGCCGAACCCATCCGCCGTCGCGCGGCTTTACCTCATCCCCGGCCTCGGACGGGAGAAGCCCGCCAGGCTCACCGCCAAGGACGTCCGCACCTGGCTCAACCGGCTCCGCACCACCTGCCAGTGCTGCACCCGCGGCCTCGACACCGCCCGCAACCAACCCCTCTGCTGCGCGGCCGGGAAGTGCTGCCACAAGCGGCTCTCCCCGCTGACCCTGGCCTACGTCCACTTCGTCCTCAAGTCGGCACTGGAGCACACCGTCCGCGAAGAGGAGATCCTCCGCAACGTCGCCCGCAACGTCCGCATGGGCACACCACGCCCCCGCCGCTTCGAACCCCGCACCGCCGAAGAAGCCCGCGGCTTCCTCAGCGCCACCCACAAACACCGACTGCACGCACTGTTCCGACTCGCCCTGCACACCGGACTCCGCAAAGGCGAACTCCTCGGCCTGCGCTGGGAAGACCTCGACCTCGCCGGCGGAACCGCCAGCATCCGCCGCACCCTCCAACGCACCAAGAGCGGTGGCCTGACCGCTCTCCCGACCAAGACCCAGAGCTCCGAGCGACGCATCGCCTTGCCCACCGAGTACCGGCCCTCCCTGCGCCACCACCGTGACCGGCAGGCCCGGGAACGCGAGGCTGCGGGTGCGGGCTGGAAGGACAGCACTACGTCTTTTACCCGGCCCGACGGCTCCCCGATCGAGGGCGCCACCCTCACCCGGCACTTCAACACCCTGCTCCGCCGGGCCAAGCTCCGCCGCATCCGCTTCCACGACCTCCGGCACTCGACCGCCACCCTCCTCCTGGAACAGGGCGTCGAACTCGTCGTGATCAAGGAACTGTTGGGTCATGCCCACATCGGCGTGACCGCGACGGTGTACGCCCACGTCCGACTCCGCCTCCAACGCGACGCCATCGACTTCCTCGGTCACGCCCCCCGCGACACCGCCAAGCCCGTCACGGAGCCGAACGAAGACGACAACCCACCCGCTTGTGCAGCACCGTCCGCTGACGTTGCCGTCAACTACTGCCGTCAGACACCCCAGAGGCCCCGCCGGAAACAAATCCGGCGGGGCCAGCCGGTTTGGGGCGGCACTCCCTTACTCGATCACGAATTGAACTCAGGGTGGAGCCAGACAGAATTGATGTCCTCGCCAATGAGTCCAATCAGAACGCCTTCGGCGACCTCAATCAGATCCTCTGTGGCCGACATGGAACGGAAGACACAAACCCACCCAGACTCGCGATCGAATCCATAATCCCACACCGCC
Source organism: Streptomyces sp. SN-593 (assembly GCF_016756395.1). Classification (NCBI taxonomy): domain Bacteria; kingdom Bacillati; phylum Actinomycetota; class Actinomycetes; order Kitasatosporales; family Streptomycetaceae; genus Actinacidiphila; species Actinacidiphila reveromycinica. Next base: position 5,962,336 of record NZ_AP018365.1, on the reverse strand, counting down.
GATCGAGAGATGGAAACCGAGATTGCCTCTTCGAGCGAGGGGTCTGCCTCGACAAAGATCTTACCTTCAGTTGATGGCGCTGGCCTCAGCGAAAGAGGCGCCCAAGCGCCACCTGGGCAGTAACCCCATACGTATAGCAGCTCGCCCGAATCAACCCCCACTTCCAATTGCAGGGAGTCAATGACGACACTCGTTCTACCTCCACCTGAAAGCCGTTCTGCCAGCTCAGGCAGGTCCGCAGCCTCGAAGGAGAAGCCCATGTCCACCTGGGAATACTTCAGAGATCCCGCCAAAGGACGCCCGGCACGGACTCGAAACCTAACCACGTTGACTACCTCACGAAATTGAAGTGAAGGATGGTATTGGTATTCGTGTCTACCACAAGCTCCCAAGTCCCTTCCTTGCCGTTCAGCGCCCCTGGCGTATCCCAGCGGAGCGCGCCCTCCGCACCACGGGGATCCAATACCGGGCCACTGCCCTCCATGATCTCTCGGACGACCTGAGTCGAATTCATGAACGGCCGCGCGGGCAATCCCCGCTTAGTGATGTCGTTGAAATGATTCTCAACCGTCTTGGTCATCGTCAGATCGTCCGGATTGATCTTCGCCGCTAGCGCCGGAACATCACAGCCCGTATTGTGCACCAAGATCGGCGTGGTCCCCGCCAGCACATAGTACGTGTGGAGCTGCTGGACGGTCAGGTTGTACATCGCGGCTGCGCCGGGGACGGGCTTCACGGCGAGGACGCGGGCGTGGGTGCCGTCGGCGGCGTTGAGGGCGTCGCCCAGGGGCAGTCGTCCGGCTTGGGTCCACTGGTGCTTCGTATCGTCCCAGAAGGGGTGGCGGGAGGTGGTGTGGACGACGACCGTACGGCCGTCCGTTCCCGCGATCTTCAGGTCGACGAGGTCGTTGTCGTGGTTGACGATGCGGGCGGTGACAGTACGCGGTCCGTCTGCTTTGCCGTCGCGGGGGTCCGCAGTCTCGACTTGGTCACCGGGTTTGATATCCTTGATGGCTTTTTTCTTGTTGTGGGCCATCAGGACTTGCGTGTCGGGCGAGAAGCTGCATCCGGCGAGCGTGTCCACTACGGCAAGAGCTTTGGAGTCCTTGACTACGGCGGCAGCCTTTCCCGCGACGGACAGATAGCCGATACCGTCGACGACGCTCCAGGTGCAGCCCTTCCAGTTGCCCTTGCTGCAGGAGACTACATCGTCATAGCCGCTGATGCTTTTCAGGACACCGAGGTCGGTGTCGAGTATGGCTTTCAGCGCCCATTTTCCGTGCACACAGCCGAGTGCGGTGTCGATGCCCCACCAGCACAGGCCCCACATACCGTATCCGTGGTTCGGTTGGGTCCACTCCGGCGGAAGGTTCACCGTAGGCAGTTGGGGTTTCGTTGTGGTTGCGCTGGTGTCTGTGCTGGCCACGTATTCGGGACAGGCCGGGTTGATGGTGCTGGGGCAGCCCCCGCTGGGCGGGTCGGAGTTCCGGTCTCGTGAGCTGTCGTACGTGGAACTGGATGTCGGGGAGCCCTTCTTGCAGTTGGTGAGTACGCCCGTCGCGCACTCCTCCACCTGCCGGCCCGACGGGTCGCTGAGGGTGGCGGGGTTGTTGTCGGCGTAGGCGTAGCCGTTGAGGGACTGTGGGTCGCCGGGGTCGAGGAGGGGGTCGGTGCTGACGAAGCGGCCCGTGGTGGGGTCGTAGTCGCGAGCGCCGAGGTGGGTCAGGCCGGTGTCCTGGTCCTGGGTGCCGCCGACGAAGCCCTCGTCGCCCGGCCAGGACGTGGGTTGGGAACCTCGTGCTGTGCCGAACGGTGTGCTGCGGCGCTGTTGCATGGACAGGTCGCCGGCGGCGATGGCGAGTTGGGCGGTCCCGAGGTGGTCGCTGATGAGGAAGCTGAGTTTGCCGTCGTCGGTGCGGATGGCCTGGTTGCCGCCGCCGAGGTCGTAGTAGCGGGTGGCCTTGGGTGTGGCCGCGCCCTTGTCGAGGGTGACCTCCATGCCGTCGAGGTAGAGGGTGGTGGTGTCTTCGGCGCGGGAGATGAGGCGGTTGCCGTCGGCGTCGTAGACGTAAGAAGCGAGGGTGGAGGTGCCGCCGTTGCCGTCGTCGCTGGTGACCTGGGAGAGGTGGCCCTCGACGTCCCACTGGAGCGTCTGTGTGTTGCCGTTGATGGTGCGGGTCTTGGTGTCGCCGTCCGCGTCGTAGGTGTAGGTGTCGGTGGAGATGCCTTGCGGGCCGCTCTGGTCGACCGCGGTGAGGGTGTGGGGCTGGGCTTGGGTGGCGGTGGGGTAGGTGTATGCGTGGTGGACGTCGTTGGAGGTCACGCCTGCGGGGTCGTGGATCGTGTCGGTGGATCGGTCACCGTTGAGGTTGTAGGTGTAGGAGTCCCAGTAGGGTGCGGGGCCGCCGAGGGTCGCGGTCGACGGATCCGTTGTGCAGGCACCGGTGCCCTGGGCCCACGCTTCGGTGAGGCGCTGGAGGTAGTCGTACTGGAAGCACTGGTTGTCGGTTCCGTCGCGGGAGACGTCATCGATCGAGGTGATGTCGCCGGCTTCGTCGTAGCCGTAGGTGGAGGACTTGTCGGTTCCGGGGACGTCCTCGCGGTCGACGCGGGAGTTGTCCAGGCGCTGGGTGCCCCACTGGTAGGTGTTGGTGACCTGTGTCTTCTTGCCGCCGCTTTGGTAGGTGTACTGCAGCGGCTTGCCGGTGGGGCTGTAGACGGTGTCGGTGACGTAGTCGGTGTTGTTGGTGCCGGACAGCGCGATCGGGCGCTGGATGTCGTCGTAGGTCGGGGTCATGATCTCGGCGGCCAGTGATCCGGCCGCCGGATAGGAGGTGGAGGAGACGGTTCCGTTGGCGTTGTATTTGGTCGTGAACTGGTAGGAGCCGGCCAGTGGGTCCTCATCCGGGCGGACGGGGTCCTTGGGGACGGTGACGGTGGTGCGGCTAGGCCGGTAGAGGGTGTCGTAGAGGCTGTAGGTGGTGGTGTAGGCGAGGGTGCTCGCGCCGTCGCTGACGTAGCGGGTGGCGGAGGAGAGTTGGCCCTTGAAACCTGACGGGTCCCAGACGTGCGCGGTCAGCAGCGGTCCGGTGGCGCCGCCTTGGTGGGTTTCGGTCTCACGTCCGAGGCCGTCGTAGACGTGGGTGACGGTCTGCTTGAGCGCGTCGGTGGTGGAGACCAGCTGGTTGCGGTCGTCGTAGACGGAAGTGCTGTCACCCTTGTCGGGGTCGTGGGCCGAGGTCTGGTTGCCGCGCTGGTCGTAGCCGTAGTTCCATACGGTGCCGGAGGGGTCGGTGATCGTGTGGAGTTGTCCGGCGGGTGTGTAGCTGTAGTGGGTGATGTCCGCCGCGCTGGTGGGGGTGGCGCCGTGGTATTGGACCAGTTCGGTGGTGTTGCCGCGGGCGTCGGTGACGGTGGTGGTGGGGGACGCGCCCTTGGGCGGGGTGACGGTCACGCTGTTGCCGCCGTAGGCGGTGGTCGTGGTGGACAGCACCTGGCCGCCGTCACTGTTGCCGGCGACCTGCTGTGAGGTGGTGATGCGGCCCAGACCGTCGTAGCTGTTCCAGGTCTGGGTCTCCACGCCGGTGGCGTCGTCCAGGGTCAGGATGGCGGGCGCCGGCGGGTCGGGGTTGTCGTAGGAGGCGAAGGCCCGGGATACCAGGCCGCGTTCGTCGTAGAAGGTGTCGGTGACCAGACGGCCGCCGTCGGGCCCGGGTTCCTGGGTCTGGCGGGGGCGCAGCAACCCGTCGTAGAGGGCGACGGTCGCCTGCTGGGCGCTGTCGCTCTTGAGGGTTTTCGTGACGACGGCTACGGGCTTCTTGTCGTCGTCGGTGTAGGTGTACTGGTAGTTCGGGATGTCGTTGTTGGCTTTGGAGCGGTTGGGCAGCCAGACGCGCAGGTTTCGGCCGAGCGCGTCGTAGGTCATGTCGGTGCGTTTGTTGTTCGGGTCCAGCACGGTGGTGGGTAGCCCGCGCAGGGTGTCGTAGGTGGTCTGGGTGGTTTGCGCGGTGGCGGCCGAGCCTGCGGTGGCGGGCGGGGTGGTCACCTTGACGGTGGTGGCGAAGCCGGTGACGGGGGTGTATTGGGTGGTGGTGGTGCGTCCGTCGGTGCGGGTGGTGCGGGTGACGTCGCCGACGGTGGAGGCTTCGGTGTCGCCTGCTGGTGCCGTCACGGTGCCGGTGATGTCGGTGGCCGAGAGGGCGCGGCCGTAGTCGTCGTAGGTGGCGCCCGATTCCAGGTAGGTGGCGGTGGTCCCGTCGTTGGTCTGCAGGGTGGCGGTACGGGTTGCCGCGCCGGTGGTGGGTGCGACTCCGTAGCCCTGGCCGTCGTAGGCGGTGCGGACGTCCGCGAGGACGTCCTTCGAGCGGTCAGGGGTGGCGGAGCAGTTGGTGGCGACGGTTTCGACCCGGGCGGGGGCTGTGAGGATCCAGGCGCTGGTGTTGTCGACATACGTGGTGCGGGTGCACCGGTTGTCGGCCGAGGTCGACTCGTCTCCGAAGTCGTCGGTCTGGGTGATGCGGCCGGCGGTCTCCTCGAAGGAGTTCACGGAGTGGGTGGTGCGCCACTTGGTGCTGGCTCCGTTGTCGAGGGAGGTCCAGGCACGGGTGGAGGCGGTACCGGTCAGGTTCGCGGTGGTGGTGCCCCAGCTGTGGGTCTGGCTGGCGGTCTGGTGGTGCCAGGGGGTGTTGACGGTCTTGCCCAGTACGACGCCGCCGGGCTGGTCGTACTGCTCGGTCTTGTACTCGAATCCGGCCAGCGGGTTGTCGTCGGTGATGGTGCCGCCGTCGTCGTCGGAGACTGTGACGGGTGTGGTCGAGCCCTTGTCGCCGTCCATGCCGCGCAGGAAGTAGTGGTCGGCCTGTGTTTCCATGCCGATCGGGTCCTGGCCGCCGGTCTCGACCCGCACGTGGCCGTAGCCGCGCCAGGTGGACCAGGTCTTGTACTTCTCCTTGGTCAGTCCGTCATCGTCGTCGTAATGCCAAGCTGCCCCGTCGAGGTAGGAGTACTGGGTGACCATGTCCGGTGCGTTACCGGTGCGGTCGGTCTGGGTGATCTTGTCGACGACGTACTTGTTGAACCACTGCAGGGTGGGGTCGGCGTCGCCTTGTCTGGTGAAGTACACCGGGAAGCAGCGGGTGGTGTTCGACGAGGGCGTGGGGAGGTGGGATGCGTCGCAGGTGGCGGTGGAGTAGGTGACGTCGATCTGGCCGCCGGCTTCGTCGTCGATGGTCGACAGGCGCTTCTTGATGAACGGAGAGGTGTCGTCTCCGGGCACGTCGAGGCGGTTGGTGCGCTGGTCGTAGTCGAAGGTGACCGGTGGCAGCGCGACGGTGGGGGTGGCCGACATGCCGGTGTGCGTGATGGAGGACAGCAGCAGCTCGTAGTCGATGTCGGACATGTCCCAGCCCTGCACGAGGTGCCAGGCGTCGATGGGGTTGTATCCGCTGCCGTCGGCTTTGATCACGCTCGTGGTGACGTCGGTGAGGCGCTTGCGGGTCCAGAAGGTCGGTGAGGCCGAGGCGAGGCAGTCCGCGCCGGCCTTGCAGTTCAGGTCCCAGGGGGTGTCGTACCAGCCGGTGGCGTCGTCGCCGATCGTGGAGGCGTCGCAGGGGCTGCCGTCGTCCTTGATGCAGCGCTCCGCGGAGGTGAAGTCGACGCGGGCGAGGGCCTTGGTGGTGTTGACGGTCGAGTCGCGCAGCCCGTACTCGATGTGGTCCAGGACGCCGCCGCGGTCGTAGGGCGTCTCGTCGGCGGCGGTGAGGTTGCGGGCGTAGTTGTTGGTTTCCTTGGTGTAGAAGTAGCCGATGGCGTTGCCGTGGGCGTCGACGGCGTAGTCGAGGTTCCACTGCCACGCCTGCTGGCACCAGGAGGCGGCGAAGGTGTCGGCGTGGCAGGGCTCGCCGGAGTCGTTGCCGTAGACGGGCACGGTCCAGGTGGAGTTGGTGACCGGGTCGCCCGACGTCCAGTTGGGCAGCCGGTTGTAGCCGAAGTAGTAGCGGGTGCCGTCGGTGGTGGTCACCCGCCAGTACTCCTCGTCGTGGGCGCCGTTGTCGCGCACGTTGGTGGAGGTGCCGTGCAGGCGGTCGATCTTCGTGCCGTCGTCGTTCTTCAGGCGGAAGCTGTCGGTGCCGGTGGCGACGAGTTCGCCGCTGTGGCCGTTGAGGGACAGCGTCGCGTTGTCGTCGCCCCAGCACATGTCGCCGGGTTTGGTGCCGTCGGCGTTCTTGACGCCGTCGTCGGTGCAGGCCTTGTAGGAGCGGGAGATGGAGCCGGACCACAGGTTGAAGCCGTTGCCCGCCCAGGAGGACTGGTTGTTGGTGCTGGAGGTGCGTCCGTCGATCGAGGAGGAGTCGTAGGACAGGGACACGGTGGGCTGGAAGTTGCCGGGGACCGACGGTGTCGCCATGGGGTAGGACCAGGAGAAGTCACCGGTGTTCAGGTCCGTGGTCCACGACGACGAAGCCGACAGCGGGGACGCCTTGTAGTCACCGTGATCGCTGGAGGTAGCAGCGTCCAGGGCCAGAACGGCGGGTCCGGTCGCAGGCAGGCTCACGGAGTCGGCGGTCAGGGTGTGTGTGGCCAGGTCGTTGTCGGCGGCCACCGGGGTGGCAGTGGTGCATGCGGCGTCGCCGGGTTCGGTCAGGGCGCAGGCGGGCAGTTCGACCAGGTGGGCACGAGCGGCGTAAGAGCCGCCGTACGCCTGGGCGAAGGTGCTGTAGTCGACCGTGACGCGGGCGTCTCGTCCGGTGGCTCCGGATGCCTTGGCCAGGGAGAACACCATGCCGTTGATGCCGGCGCGCTGTGCAGTCGCGTGGTTCATGACGCGTACGGTCGCGGGTCCGGACAGCGGCGTGTTGCTGCGGGACGGTGCGGTGGTGCCCGCGGTCTTCTTCGCGGTCGTGGCGGGTGCGCCGGCGAGGGCGATCAGGCCGGTGTCGGTCGACTTCGGCGCGCTGCGGGGGGTGTCGGAGCCTACGGTGACCTTGGCCGTGGCAGCCGCAGGCCACGTGGGCTGGGACTGGGTGCGTGGCAGTGAGGGCCGGCCCTTGGTGGGGCGGGGTGCCACTTTCAGGTCGTGTCCGAGCACGGGCTTCTCGGCTGTCGGCACGGTCGGCATGTCGTCCGCGTGCGCGACCGGCAGGGCTCCGCTTTGTAGGAGGGCGCCCAGCAGCGCGGTGGAGAGTGTTGCGGCGAGGCGGCGGCGTATTCGGTGGTACGGCCGCCTGCGGGGGGTGGTCGCCTGTGCCCTTGCCTGGGCCATCTCTGCTCCTCGTCATGCCCATGCCGTGCATGGATGTTCACGCACGTACCGTGGCCCCGCTGGTGCAGGGCGGATGGTGGAATACCGCTGGTGGCGCTGTGGAGTACTGCTGCGGCCGGCCCGAGGTGGTACAGCGGGCCGGCCGCACCGGTGGCGTCAGGGGCTAGGCCTGGGTGGCCGCATAGTCGCCGTCGTACAGATCGTTGATCAACTTGTCGTCCGCGGCGCCTTGGAAGGCCCATACGTCGTCGATCTCACCGGAGAAGTAGTCCTTGAAGGACCCGTCCTGGCGTGCGCGTCCGAGTTGCAGGCCGCCGGTGGCATCGAAGGCATGGGCGTCGGAGTTCCAGGACACCTTCTCCGTGCAGGTCGGATCGTCGGCGATCCCGTCGTCGTCATCGTCTGCGCACAGTGTCTGGCGCAGATCTCCGTCCACGTACAGACGCATCTGGGCGGCGAACGCGTCGTAGACGACCGTGATGTTGTTCCAGGGAGCGTAGTTGTTCTGGAAATTGGTGTGGTCGGCCACTGTATGGACCGCGCTCGCGCTGTCCTGGTCCGCGAGATCCAACTCCCAGACCCCGGCATTGTCCGGGTCGTTGGGATCGGGGATGTAGCGCACCATGAATCCCGAGGTGTAGGAGCCTGCCTGGCTCATCACCGCGACCGGTTTGGTGGGCCTGCCGGGTGTGGCAACCCAGGCACTCACGGTGAAGCTGGTGTTCGTGTGGATCGGCGATGCCGCGGTAGCCGCGTAACTGTCGTCGCTCCCGCTGAGAGCGAGAGCGCCGCTGCCCACGAAACTGTCGGTGTTGACGGTCGCACCCTGCCCGAGGGTCAGCGGGTGCTGAGCGGATCCGGTGCTCGGGTCGTCAGGAGAAACGCCCGGCGTCCCGTCGGCACTGTCCAGACTCCAATGGCCTTCGGTGACGGGCAGGGCCTGGTACAGATCGGAGGCTTCCGGCGCGGACAGGGCCCGGTCGTAGAGCTGGACCTGGTCGATCTGGCCGGGGAAGAACGAGTCGGGGGCCCCGTCGTAGGAACCGGCTCCGATCTGGACCGGTCCGCCGCCGTAGAAGGGCGCGGCGAATGGGGTGGTCTGCACGAGCGAGCCGTTGACGAACAGTTGCAGCTGATCGGCGACGGCGTCGTAGGAGCCGATGAGCTGGGTCCATACGCCAGCGGGTGACTCAGTCGTGTTGCCCTGGGTGGCGCGCACGGCGGTCGAGTCGTCGCTGTCGGAGACGTACTGGTTGAACGTCCAGCCGTAGGTGGCGGAGTAATACAGTTCGAAGCCGGGCCGGTTCGTGCCGGTCTGGGTGGCGATGATTGCTGCGTGGTTGGGTTTCTCGCTCAGCTTCGCCCAGGCCACGACCGAGAAGCTCGCCTGGTTGTTGACGTGCGGTGAGGTGGTGGTCGCGTAGTCGTCGACGCCGTCAAGGGTGAGCGCGTCGTGGTCGACGCCCGGCTGCCCGGGTTCGGCCCCGTTCTTCAGTGTGGCGTCTTCGACATCGGCGCGGCCGGACAGCTGGGTCGTGGGGTTGCCGGCGTCGTCGGCGGCCGGCTCGTCCAGCGGGAAGACCGCGCGGGCCGGGCGGCCGGCGGCGATGGGCTGCTTGTTGTACAGGCGCGTCACATCTGCGGCGACGAGGGGCTTGTCGTAGATGCGGACGTCGTCGATGGCACCGGGGAAGTACGAGGCCGGCACGCCCTCGTACAGGCCGGCGCCGATCTGCAGCCCCCGGCGGGCATCCCAGGCGTTCGTGTACGCCGCCGTACCGGCCAGCGCACCGTTCACGTAGAGCGAGAGCTGGCCGGCCGCCGCGCTGTAGGTGCCGGCGAGGTGGACCCACTGGCCGGCCTGGACGCCGCCGGCGGATGCCTGCATGGCCCGGACCGGGGTGGCGGTGGCGGTGTCGGCGGTGTACTGGTTGAACGCCCACCGGTCCAGTGCCTTGGAGTAGTACAGCTCGAAGCCGGGACTGTTGTTGCCGGGCTGGGTGGCGACAACCGCCGCCGCTGACGGCATGGCCGACAGCTTCACCCACGCGGCGACGGAGAAGCCCAGCGAGGTGTCCACGGTCGGCAGGTCGGACTGCAGGTAGTCGTCCGTGCCGTCGAACGTGACGGCACTGCCCACCGCTCCCGGGTCGCCCAGGACCGGGTTGCCGTGGATGTCCAACGTCCGCTCCCCCGCGGTCCCGGCGGCCGTGGCCGATCCTTCGGCGTCGTCGAGGTTCCACTCGGCGCGCGCCGGCTGGCCCGCCTTCACCTTGAACTCGTAGGTGGCGGGGGCGCTCCGCACACCGGAGGCGGTCATGGTCAGCGCCGTGATGAAGTTCGTGCCCGACCTCGTCGGGCGGAACCGGATCGTCTTCGCCGCACCGGCCGTGGTGGTAACCGTGTTGCCCGAGGACGGGTCGGCGTTGACGCCGTACTCGTAGCCGGTCACGGACGAGTCGCCGGAGGTGATCGTGAAGGTGCCGTAGCGGCCCACCCCGTCGTAGGACTGATCGTCGGGGTCGGTGTCGTCGACGGCCGGGTACTCACCGGAGGCAAGCTGCGGGCTGGCCGGGACGTGGCTGTCGTAGACGAAGTAGCAGGCGGTGGCCGAACCGGTCTGGGACCACGGCGAGTAGCTGTAGTAGGTGCCCTGGTCGTAGTCGACCGAGCGGGCGGCCCACGCGACGGTCTTGCCTTCCGGCACGCTGGTGGGCAGCGTGGTGGAGAAGTTGGAGCCGGACGCCTTCGGTCCGATCTTCGCCGACGTCCAGTGCGCGACCATGCCCTTGCCGTCGCCGGCGTCCCAGTACGCCTGGAACTGGACGCTGACCTGGTCCTTGTCGGGGTCGGTGACGTCGGCCGCGCTCACCGAGGGCCGGATACGCACCGACACCGTGTCGGCGGGCTTCTTGCACAGGCCGCCCGGGTTCATCGACAGGTGCGCCATCGGGATCTGCCCGGGTGGGCGGTTGTACTTCACCCGCAGGTAGGCGTCGTCGGAGAACCGCTTCCAGCCGTACTTGTCGTCCTCGTCGCTCGCCCTGAGCCCGAACGTCGCCGTGGAGGAGCCGACGTTCGCGGCGACCTGGACGGCCGACTTCGCGTCGAACTCCACGTCACCGGCGGGGCACGAAGTCCCGCCCCCGTGGGCGACGTTGGCGGTCGAGAGCTTGTTCAGCCAGAACGCGTCGTTGTTCTGCGAGTTCCACGTGGTCGACGAGGAGATGGCCTTGGTCCGCCATAGCTCGACCGGGCGGGCGTCGCAGCTGGCCGAGTGCGTCTCGTGCGCCACGAACGTCGCGCTGATGATCGACTTGCCTGCGAACGTCGAGGCCGGGAACTGGTAGAACAGCCGCTTCAGGTCGTAGGGGGCGCAGTAGTCCCACCCGCAGTAGCCGACGCCCGCGTCCGCGTCGCCGTTGAACCGCCACTGCGGGGTGGAGGCCCAGTAGCGGGAGGCCATCGTCCAGGACGAAGCCTTCGGTGTGTACGTCTCGGGGTCGAGGTACACCGGGAAGCGGGTGTCCGCCGCGGACAGCATTTCCTGATCCGGCGTCAGCTGAAGCTGGCTGCCGTCGCTGCTGACGTCCACCCCGATCGGCGCGATCTTCGATGCGTCACCGGGTCCCTGGCCGTCGGCCGCGGCGGCCTCCGTCTGCGCCTGCGCCGACCGTGTTTTCGCCGTGGTCGCGGACTCTGTGGTGTTGTCCGCGCCGGAGTCCCACATCACCGGCGTGGGGGCTTCGAAGGCCAGACCGCCCCCAGCCTCGTCCCGGGCCTGAAGCCCGCCGTCCGGGGACTCGGCCAGCTTCAGCCCCGAACCCGAGACCGCGAGCTTGAGCTGCGCCAGCGCCGGGTTCTGCGCCGCCGTCGCGGTGTTGACCACCAGCAACTGGTGGAACCCGTCGGTGTCGGACCGCATCTGCAGGTCCACATCGGGCAGCACGTCCTTGTACGTCGCGGTGTCGCCGACCAGCTCGGGAGCAGGCAGCGCCGTAGGCCACGTGTACGAGAGCTCCTTGCCCGCGGTCTCCAGGGACACCAACGGGCCGTTGCCCCCGCCGGAGAACGTCATGCCGACCGAGGACACCTTCGGCGCGACCCGCCCGCCGGCGCCGGCCGCGAGGGTGTTGTCGACGTCCTTCCAGCCGCCGTCCACGCGGGCCCGCACCGGCCGCAGATGCTGCACGGTCTCCAACCGGCCGTCCGCAGTCGCGTACGTCTCGCTCGACTCCGAGCGCAGCGAGGTGATCTCCACGTCCTGACCGGTCGACACGGCCTGGGACACCGCGGCATCCTCCGTCAGCGCCGTCGGCTTGCCAGCTCCGGCCTTGCCTGCTCCGGTCCCGTCGGTCGGCGCGGTTCTCGGCGCGGCTACCGCCGCACCTCCCAGACCCACCGGAACACCGACACCGGCCATAACGGCCACGGTCACACCTGCGACCAGCAACCCGCGTACACGTCCACGCAGCACCGCGTTCAACTCCTGTCCCCGCCCCGCTCCAAAGTCCCCACCCCGGAGTCACAGGATCTTCACAAGTCGATGGAGCTTACAGTCACCACGCGTGTACAAGTCAAGGGTGGGTTTTCCCACGGCCAAGCCCGTGGCCGAAATCCCTCAGGGAAACAGAAAGAGGCTCCCGGTGCCGCCGAGGAAGGACAGCCGGCCCGTCAGGGTGCGGCGCCGGGCACGCGCTCCACTGGCCGGGCCCGGATCCGTGGCGGGCGGCGCCTACGGGGGTCCGCCGGCGCGCTCGGGCGGCCGACGGGCGAGATAGTGTCCGTGACATGTCGAAGGTCAAGGTCAGCGTCATCGTCCCCGTCTACAACACCGGGAAGTACCTCGCCGAGTGCGCGCCCTCACTCCTCGGGCAGAGCCTGCCCGAGGACGAGTACGAGGTCATCTACGTCAACGACGGTTCGACCGACGACTCGCTGGGCCAGCTGGAGAAGATCGCGGCGGCCCACCCCAACGTGCACGTGCACACCCAGTCCAACTCGGGCTGGCCGGGCGGACCACGCAACCTCGGCATCGAGCACGCCAGGGGCGAGTACGTGCAGTTCGTCGACCACGACGACATGCTCGGCAGCGAGGCGCTGGAGCGGTTGTACGCCCACGCTCAGCGCAACAAATCCGACATCGTCATAGGCAAACTGTCCACCACGATGGCGCGCCCCAGGCGCCTGTTCCGGCACACGGTGGATGTCTGCACCGTCGAGAACGACGAGCTGATGCAGGCCCTGGCACCGCACAAGATGTTCCGGCGGGCCTTCATAGAGGAGCATGCGCTGCGCTTCCCCGAGGGGCCGTGGATCATGGAGGACATAGCCTTCGTCAGCGCCGCCTACCTCAAGGCCGAACGCATATCCGTCCTCGCGGACTATCCCTGCTACTACTGGCTGAAGCGGGACGACGGCGGCAACAACACCGGTCAGCGGTTCGGCCCGCGGCACGACTTCTGGGGCAACCTCCGCACCATCGTGCGTCAGATCAAGGACGGCACGGCCCCGTCCGACGACATCGACGCGCTCCAGAACCGCCTGCTGCACCGTCTCTATCACGTGGAGGTCCTCTCCCGGGCGCGCGAGCCGGAGATCGTGCGGGAGGATCCGGACGAGCAGCGCCGACGCTTCGAGGCCGCCCGCCGGACAGCCGTGGAGGAGTTCCCAGCGGCTGTACGCGAGGGGCTTCCCGCCGTGTCCCGGCTCAGGGCCGAACTGCTGGAACGCGGCGACTTCGACGCCGCGCTCGCCTTCGCGCAGCACATCCGGGAGGTCAAGGCCCACGGCGAGGTGAGCCCGCCCCGCTGGGAAGAGGGCTGCCTGGTCTCGGACGTCACCCTGGAACTGCGGCGCGGCGACGGCGAACCGCTCGTCCTGGTCGAACGGAACGGCAGGCGGTACCTGGACCCCGAACTGCTGACCGGCGTGCCGGGGACGGAGGACGGCTGGGATGTCCGCGACCCGTTCCGGCTGGCATCCGCGGAACTGGTCGTGAAGGACCGCGACCGCGACGACTGGTGGTACCCCGAGGGCGATCTCGAACTGCGGCTGCTGCCGGCCGGGCAGGGGCGTTCCCGCATCGTCGCGTCGGGTCGGCTGCGTATCGACCCGGAACGGCTGGCAGGCGGCCGGCCGCTCGACCGCGGGGTGTACGAGGCGTGGGCGTTCGTCCAGTTCCTCGGCATCGACCGGATGGTCCGGCTCACCGACCCAACTGCCCCCGGCTCCCCCGCCGCGGGCCCCGCGCTGACCGGCGGCCGCATCGCGCTGCCGTACTGGACGAAGGGCCCCGGCCAGCTCACCCTCGACCTCGGCGAGCGGCTGCGCAGGTTCGGCCCGGACACCGCGGAGGCGGCCGCCGCCAACGACGCGCGCGGCGGCCGGTGGTTCCCGCTGCCCTACGTCGCGGCGACGAAGTCCGCGCAGCCGCTCCCCGTCAAGGTCACGGTGTCCACGCTGACGGTCACCGCCGACCTCGTCCCCGCACCGGACGGAGGCACGGCCCTGTTGCGGCTGCCCGCCCGCCTCAAGCTCCCCTCCGGCCGACACCCGGTCACCCTCCCCAAGACGGACGCACCGCTCGCGTACGCCGTCGTCCGCGACGGCACCGTACTGCGTACCGAAGGACCTGCCCACGCAACCGGCGCCGGCCGCCGCATCCTGCACGCGCTCACCGACAACCCCCAGGTCCGCCGCGTTCGCAGCCGCCTGCGCGGAACCACCTGACGCGAACCGCCACCCGGGGGCGGTGGCGCCGTCCGCCGCCGGAGCCGGCCCCGCCCAACCGGCCCCCTCGGTGGAAGGTCCCGTCCGCTGTTCGGCATCTTGACGAGGTGCTGGCGTGAGTGCTCGCCCGGCCCCGGCCCAAGGTCGGGGAGGGGTGGCGGGGTTGGGCGCCGTGGGGGGTCAGTGGGGGGTGACCTCCAGGACCAGTTTGCCCCGGGTACGGTTCGACTCGCCCTGGCGGTGGGCCTCCGCAGCCTGCTCCAGGGGCAGGGCCCGCTCGACCTCGACGCGCACCGCGCCCGCGGCGACCAGGCCCGCGATCGTCGTCAGGGCCGCGGCGTCGGGCTCGACCAGGAACGCGCTGGCCCGCACCCCCGCCGCCGAGGCCGCCCCCGCCAACGCGTCCGAGACACCGCCCGGGACGGCGACGACCAGCCCGCCGGGCCGGGTCACCGACACCGACCGCACGTCGGTGCCGTCCGTGCCGCCGACCAGGTCGAGGACGACGTCCACCGGGCCGGTCGCCTCCTCGAACCGCCGCGCGGTGTAGTCGATCGTCTCGTCCGCGCCCAACTCCCTCAGCCAGGCGTGGCGCGAGGCGCGCGCGGTCGCGATCACCTCGGCGCCGAGGTGCTTGGCGAACTGCACCGCCAGGTGGCCCACGCCGCCCGCCGCCGCATGCACCAGAACGCGCTGACCTGCGGTGACTCCCGCCGTGTCGACGAGGGCCTGCCACGCGGTCAGCGCGGCCAGGGGCAGCGCCGCCGCCTCCACGTGGCCGAGGGAGGCGGGCTTGCGGGCGAACTGGCGCGAGGGCGCGGTGACGTACTCGGCGTAGCCGCCGGCCGGGCGCGGGAACCACGGCATGGCGTACACCTCGTCCCCCGGGGCGAGCGTGGTGACGCCGAAGCCGACCTCCTCGACGACCCCCGAGACGTCCCAGCCGAGGATCAGCGGCAGCTTCTGCAACCCGGCCATGCCCTGGCCCGCGCGGGTCTTCCAGTCCACCGGGTTGACCCCGGCCGCATGCACCCGCACCAGCACCTCGGTCGGCAGCGGCTCCGGACGTTCGACCCGGCCGACGGTCAGCACCTCCGGGCCACCGAACCCGTCGAGGGTGACCGCCCGCATCGTCCGCCGGCCGGCGGTCCCCCCGCCCCTGCCCGACGCGCCCCCGGCCCGCTCGCCGGACCCGCCCCCGGCCCGCTCGCCCGCTTCCGCCGCGCCGGCGGCCCGGCCGGTCCCGGTCGTCTCGCTCGTACCCCGCTCGCCCATGGCCTTCTCGCCCCTCGTCCGTCCCGCACCGATGCACCCGCCGGAGCCCGTCGCCCCGGCGTGCTCCCAGATTCCCCAAGCCCGCCGCGGAGCGGTCAGTGGCCGGGGGGCCACCTGTCGTACCATTCCGGCCATGCCGCATCTCGTCGCCGTGCTCGCGCTGGACCACGTCATGCCGATGGACCTGGGGATCGCCGCCCGCGTCCTGAACGAAGCCCTGGACCCGGCGGGCGAACGCCTCTACTCGGTGCTGACCTGCTCGCTCGGCGGCGCGGCGGTGCGGACGAGCGAGGGCTTCCGCGTCCTGCCCGACGACGACGAGTCACTGCTGGAGCGCGCGGACACCGTGGTGGTCGCCACCCAGGAACCGGGTGCACGCCTGCTCGCCACCGGCGAGCTGCCCGACGAGGTCGCCGCGGCCCTGGCCCGGATCGCGCCCGGCGCCCGCGTCGTCAGCCTGTGCACGTCGGCGTTCCTGCTCGCGGCCGCGGGGCTGCTGGACGGCCTGCGGGCCACCACTCACTGGACCCTGTGCGACCGGCTCGCCCGGCTGTTCCCCGCCGTCGAGGTCGATCCGGACATCCTGTTCGTGGACAACGGGCGGGTCCTGACCGGCGCCGGCGGGGCGGCCGGCATCGACCTGTTCCTCCACCTCGTCCGCAGGGACCACGGCACGGCCGTGGCCAACGCGGCGGCGCGCCGCTGCGTGGTGGCGCCCTGGCGGGAGGGCGGCCAGGCGCAGTTCATCGAGCACCCGGTGCCGAAGGAGGCCGACCGCTCCACGTCGGCCACCCGCCGGTGGGCGATGGACAACCTCGCCCGTCCCCTCACCCTCCAGGACCTGGCCCGCCACGCCCACATGAGCGAGCGCACCTTCACCCGGCGCTTCCGCTCCGAGGTCGGCACCAGTCCCCTGCAATGGCTCGTGCAGAGCCGCCTCGACCACGCCCGCCACCTGCTGGAGAGCAGCGAGCTGACCGTCACGAGGATCGCCACGGCCACCGGCTTCGCCGACCCCACCGTGCTGCGCAGGCACTTCCACGCCCGCCTCGGCCTGTCGCCGCTGGCCTACCGCCGGAGCCACCGCCCACCGCAGCCGCCCGGTCCCGTTCCCGGAGCCGGAGCCGAAGCCGGGACCGGAGCCGAAGCCGAAGCCGGAGCCGTGGGCGCCGCGGCAGGCGCGCGCTGACGAGGCCCCTCGCGCCCCGCGCAGCCGCACCGCGCCCGTCCCCCACCTCCGGCCCGCACACCGGGAATGACGGCTGCTTGCGCAAGGAGCATACGGAATTGCGCATCGAATCGAAGATATGACGTAATCCACGCAAGCCTCTATGCAAGCCCGCGCGTGTTCCTGACATTCTTTGGGCCATGACTCGCAGACTCGCGGAAGTGGCCGAACGGGTGGGCGTCAGCGAGGCGACCGTGAGCCGCGTCCTGAACAGCAAGCCGGGTGTCTCCGACGCGACCCGCCAGGCGGTGCTGACCGCGCTCGACGTGCTGGGATACGAACGGCCCACGCAACTGCGCGGAGTACGCGCCCGGTTGGTCGGGCTGGTGATGCCCGAGTTGCAGAACCCGATCTTCCCGGCGCTGGCCGAGGTGGTGGGCGGCGCGCTGGTGCAGCTCGGCTTCACCCCGGTGCTGTGCACCCGGACCGCGGGCGGGCTGACGGAGGCGGAGTACGTCACGATGTTGCTGGACCAGCAGGTCTCCGGCGTGGTGTTCTGCGGCGGCCTGAGCGCCGACGAGCACGCCGCGCTGCTGGAGCGCCGGGTGCCGGTGGTGCTGCTCAACGCCGCCGTCGACTTCGCGGCCGTCCGCACCGACACCGCGCTCGGCTTCCCCCAGGTCTCCACGGACGACGCGGCCGCCGTGCAGCAGGCGTACGCGCACCTCACGTCGCTCGGACACCGCCGGATCGGCCTCATGGTCGGCCCCGCCGACCACACCCCCTCCCGCCGCAAAGCCGCCGCCTTCACCGCCCTCACCGCAACCAACGGCCGCGGCCACCACCCCATCGGCCACGCCCTGTTCAGCTTCGAAGGCGGCCAGGCGGTGGCGGGGGACCTCATCACGGCCGGCGTCACCGCCCTCATCTGCGGCAGCGACGTCCTCGCCCTCGGCGCCGTCCGCGCCGCCCGCCGCAAAGGACTCACCGTCCCCGGGGACTTCTCCGTGGTCGGCTACGACGACTCCGCCTTCATGAACTACACCGACCCGCCGCTGACCACCCTCCGGCAACCCATCGAGGCCATGTCACGCGCCGCGGTCACCCTCCTCGCCAACCAGATCTCCGGCAACAACCCCACCCCCAAGGAACTCCTCCACGAACCCGAACTCGTGGTCCGCGGCTCCACCGCGCCCCCGGCCAGGCCCGACGCCCCCGCCCTTCCGGCCACCCGGGGCCAGCGCGTCCCCGCCTGACCGCAACCGCGCCTCCCCGCCCGACCGCACCCCCGCGTCCCCGCCCGCCCCCGCTTCCCCGCCCGACCGGGGCCTCACGCACCCGCGGCCGGTCCGCACCGCGTCCCCCGTGGGCGCGGTGCGCACCGTAGGCCGGGCCCCCACCCCTACGGTCATACGCCCGACGGCGGACGGCCGGCCGGCGGACGGCCGCGGGCAGGCCGCTCAGCTCTGCCGCGTGCGCAGCCACACCGCCGTGTCGGGCGGCAGGTGGCCGGCGGACGGGTCGAGGTCGGGTCCGCTGGCGAGCAGCAGATCGGTGTCGTCGGGCAGCGGCACCGGCCCGGCGGAGAGGTTCACCACGCAGCGGAAGCCGTCACCGCGGCCGAAGGCGACCACCTCGGGGCCGTCCACCGGCAGCCATGCGAACGCCTCGGTGTGCAGGCCCGGTTGGGCGCGGCGCAGCCGCAGCGCCGCGCGGTAGAAGGTGAGCATGGAGTCGGGGCGGCCTTCCTGCGCCCGCGCGGTGAGCGGCGCCCAGCCGGCGGGCTGCGGCAGCCACGGCACGGCGCCGGTGCCGTCCGGGCTGAAGCCGAACGGCGCCCGGTCCCCGGACCACGGCAGCGGCACCCGGCAGCCGTCACGACCGATGTCGGTGCCGCCGGTCCGGTGGAAGATCGGGTCCTGGCGCAGCTCCGCGGGGATGTCCTCGACCTCCCACAGGCCGAGTTCCTCGCCCTGGTAGAGGTAGCAGCTCCCGGGCAGCGCGAGGTTGAGCAGCAGCGCCGCCCGGGCCCTGCGGGTGCCGGTCCCCAGGTCGACGGGGGTGTCGTGCTGGCGCAGCGCGAGCCCGAACGACGTGTCGGACCGGCCGTAGCGGGTCACGTGCCGCGTCACGTCGTGGTTGGACAGCACCCAGGTGGCGGGCGCGCGCACCGGCGCGTGCGCGGCCAGCGTGGCGTCGATCACCCGGCGCAGCTCGGCGCCGTTCCAGGGGCAGTTGAGGTAGTCGAAGTTGAAGGCGGTGTGCATCTCGTCGGGCCGCAGGTAGGCGGCGAAACGCGCCGGGTCGGCGAGCCACACCTCCCCGATCAGCGCGCGCGGCTCGGGGTAGCCGTCGGCGAGCCGCCGCCAGGACCGGTAGATGTCGTGCACCTCGTCGCGGTCGATGTACGGGTGCGGGACCGGCGGCTGCGACGAGCCGAAGTCGGGCAGCGCCGGGTCCTTGGCGGGCATGGTGGCCGAGTCGATCCGGGCGCCGTCCGCGCCGCGGTCGAACCAGAACCGCAGGACGCTCTCGTGCTCCTCGCGCACCTTGTCGCTGGCCCAGTTCAGGTCGGGCTGCTGGGGTGCGAACAGGTGCAGGTACCACTCGCCCGGGGTGCCGTCGGGGTTGGCGGTACGGGTCCAGGCCGGGCCCCCGAAGACCGACCGCCAGTCGTTGGGGGGCAGTTCGCCGTCCGCGCCGCGCCCGGCGCGGAACCAGAACAGGTCGCGGGCCGCCGCGCCGGGTCCGGCCGCCAGCGCCTCCTGGAACCAGGCGTGCCGGTCGGAGACGTGGTTGGGCACGATGTCCACGATGACCTTCAGGCCCAGCTCGTGCGCCTCGGCGATCAGCTCCTCGGCGTCGGCGAGGGTGCCGAAGGCGGGGTCGATCCGCCGGTAGTCGGCCACGTCGTAGCCGGCGTCCGCCATCGGGGAGAGGTACCAGGGATTGAACCACAGGGCGTCCACCCCGAGTTCGGCCAGGTACGGCAGCCGCCGGCGGACGCCGGCCAGGTCGCCGATCCCGTCGCCGTCGGCGTCGGCGAAGGAGCGGACGTAGACCTGGTAGATGACGGCGTCGCGCCACCACGCGGCCGTGTCGCGCGGACGGGGGCTGGTGGCGGCGGTGTCGGTCGGATGGGCCACGACGACGGGCTCCTTCGGTCGGGCGGAAGCGGAACGCGGAAAAGGGGGGAGCGGATGCACGGAGGTGGAAGCGCGGAGGTGGAGGGAGCGGGCGGAGGGCGTGGGCGGAGGGCGTGGGCGGGCAGCCCTGATCGCGGGCGCACCGCGCGGAGTTCGGTTGCGCCCGGCGAGCGGGCGGAAGGCCGCGGGAGGCCGGACGGGAGCGCCGGAGCGGCCCCCGGCGTCAGCCCTTGACGGCGCCGGCGGACAGCCCCCCGAGGATGTGCCGCTGGAAGAAGAGGAACAGCACGATCATCGGCATCGCCGCGATCGCCAGTCCGGCGATCATCTCGGTCGGCGGCACCTGCTGGGTGGACGTGGACAGCCGGTGCAGGGCCACGGACAGCGTCTGCTTGTCCGGGTCCTGGAGCACCAGCAGCGGCCACAGGAAGTCCTTCCACATCCCGACGACCGCGAAGATGGAGATCACCGCGAGCACCGGGCGGGACAGCGGCAGCACCACCCGCAGCAGGGTCTGGAGCCGGGAGGCGCCGTCGATGGCGGCGGCGTCGAGGAGTTCACCGGGGATCTGGTCGAAGAACCTGCGCAGCACGTAGATGTTGAAGGCGTTGGCCGCGCCCGGAAGCCACAGCCCCCAGGGCGAGTTGAGCAGGCTGACGTGGAGGACCGGCAGGTCGGAGACGGTCAGGTAGGCGGGCACCAGGAGCGCGGCGGCCGGCAGCATCAGGCTGGCCAGCATCCCGGCGAAGACGGCTCCGCCGAGGACCGGCCGCAGCTTCGACAGGGCGTACGCGGCCGAGACGTCGACCGCGATCTGGACGAACCAGCCGCCGGCGGCGTAGTAGACGGTGTTGAGGAAGAAGTGCGCGATGTCCAGCTGGGTCCACGCGTCGCGGTAGGCGTCGGTGTGCACGGACCTGGGCAGCAGGGTCGGGGTCTGGGCGGCGAACTGTCGGGGCGTCTCCAGCGCGGAGGTGGCCATCCAGTACAGCGGGAAGAGGAACGCGGCGGCGAACAGCAGCACGGTCGCGGTCAGTACCGCGAAGTACGCGACCCGGTGGCGCGGCCGCCGCAGGTCCTGGTCGGAGATGAGGCTGCGGGTGCCCGGGGCGGTCGGGGCGGATCTGGCCATGGGGGTGGTTCCTCCCTAGTCCGCTTCGCGGGTCAGCCGCAGGTAGAGCGCGGCGAAGACGCCGAGCACGACGAAGAGCAGCACGCTCATCGACGCGGCCAGCCCGAAGTCGTTGTTGACGGCGAAGGCGTAGCGGTAGATCAGGGTCATCACGGTGATCGTCGACGGGTCGGTGAACCCGGTGAGCTGGAACGGCTCCACGAAGACCTGCATGGTGGAGATGATCTGGAGCAGCAGCAGGACCAGCATGATGAAGCGCATCTGCGGGATCGTGACGTGCCGCAGCCGGGCCCACACCCCGGCACCGTCCAGTTCGGCGGCCTCGAACAGCTCGCCGGGGATGGACTGGAGCGCGGCGAGGTACATCAGGGTGGCCCCGCCCATGTTCGCCCAGGTCGACACGAGCACGAGCGAGATCATCGCGGTGTGCGGGGACTGGATCCACTGCGAGGTCGGCAGGCCGGCGCCGCGCAGCGCGGTGTTGAACAGGCCGCCGCCCGGGTCGTAGAAGAACTGCCACAGCATGACGCTGACGATCGGCGGGAGCATCACCGGCAGGTAGACCGCGACCCTGAAGTACGCCTTGAAGTGGCGCAGTTCGTTGAGGAGCACCGCGACCGCGAACGGCACCGCGTAGCCGAGCAGCAGCGCCAGCCCGGTGAACTCGGCGGTGTTCTTCCAGGCGGTGAGGAAGAGCGGGTCGGCGAACAGGTGCCGGTAGTTGGTCAGGCCGACCCACTGCGGCGAGGTGATCAGGTTGTCCTGCTGGAAGCTGAGGACGATGCCGCGCACCAGCGGGTACCACGAGAACAGTGCGAAGCAGAGGATGCCCGCGGCCATGAAGGTGTAGGCCATCGCGTTGTCGGCGAGCCGCCGGCGCAGCCGCGCGTTGCGGGCGCCGCGCGGGGCGGTCCGCCGCCCGTTCCGGGCGGTCGGGGGGCGGGAGCGGTGCGGCGCCAGGGAAGTCGCCATCGGGGTCGTCTCCTTCGTCGGCGCCCGCGGGCCGCCTCCCCGGGCGGTCAGGTGCGGGGGGCGCGGCCCGCGGACGGGCGTTCGGCGGCCTGCGGCCTGCGGCGCGCGGCCCTGCGGGCTACTGCTGGGCTGCCAGGAGGGAGTCGACCTGCCGGGAGGCGTCCTTGAGCAGGCCGTCGATGTCCGCGTCCTTCTGGGTGAGCACCTTGGCCATGACGGTGTCGAGGACGGCGTAGACCTGCTGGGCCTGCGGCGGCTCCAGGTCCAGCGGGATGCCGGGGAGGGCCTGCTGGAACGGGGCGTAGTTCTGCACCGGTTCGTTGGCGAGCTTCTTGTCGGCGGCGGTCTTGGCGGCCGCGGCGGCGCCGGTCCAGATGTTGGGCTCGGGCAGGCCGACCGGCTGCTTCGCGGCGGCGGCCCGCTGGTCGCCGGAGGTGATCCGGTCGGGGTTCTCGTACTTGAACATCGTCCAGGCCACGCCCGCCCGGATCTGGTCGGGGGTGTCCTTCGGGTTGAACATGAACCCGCCGCCGCCGGCCAGCGTGCCCTTGCCGCCGGGGATCGGGCCGAGCCCGTAGTCCTTCGGGTCGCCCTTGTACTGCGAGGCGATGGTGGGGATGTTGTCGGCGGTGGCGAGGTACATGCCGAGCTTGCCGGCGCCCATCATCTGGAGCAGGTCGGCCCATTGGAG
Organism: Streptomyces sp. SN-593; assembly: GCF_016756395.1. Classification (NCBI taxonomy): domain Bacteria; kingdom Bacillati; phylum Actinomycetota; class Actinomycetes; order Kitasatosporales; family Streptomycetaceae; genus Actinacidiphila; species Actinacidiphila reveromycinica. Next base: position 5,939,959 of record NZ_AP018365.1, on the reverse strand, counting down.
GAGTTGGCGCTGCCCCATGGAGTCGTCCGTCCAGCGCATGTCGTGCAGTTGCGTCAGGACGGTGCGGCCGGTGGCGTTGTCGAAGTCGGCCTTCCAGGTGCCGTCGGGCTGCTGCTTGGCGACGTCGCCGCCGAGCGAGTACATCTCGGCGGTGAAGTGCCAACCGCCGTTGTTCGCCTTGCTGTAGTCGCCGTACCCGGTGATGCCGTGGCCGAGCGCGGCGATCTTCTTCGCGTCGGCGCGGACCTCGGCCCAGGTGGTGGGCGGGGCGTCCGGGTCGAGGCCAGCCTGTCGGAAGAGCGCCCGGTTGTAGACCAGGCCCATCGAGTAGTTGCCCTCGGGCAGGCCGTAGGTGTGCCCGTCCGCGTCCTGGAACACCTTGCGCAGGGTGGACTTGACCTGCTGCGCGGCCGGGTAGGCCGACAGGTACGGGGTGATGTCGGCGGCCTGGTGTTTGGCGATCAGCCCGGCCGGGTCGGTGTAGTAGACGTAGAAGACGTTCTCCAACTGGCCGCCCGCCAGCTTCGCGGCGAAGGTCTGCGGGTCCATCTGGCCCTCGTGCGGCACCACCTTGATCTTCGGGTGCAGCTTCTCGAACGCTGCCACGTCCGCGAGGAAGAACTTCCGGTTCACCGGGTCGGTCTTGGCCGGCTCGTCGTTCACCGTGATCGTGACGACGCCGCCCGAGGACGCGGACGTGCCGGAGGAGCTGTCGCAGCCGCTCGCGGTGAGGGCGAGCGTCGCCGCCGCGGTGACGGCGAGGACGGTGCGGGCTCTGCTGCCCGCCGGGTTACCGGTCATGGATCGTCCCTGGTGGTGGGTGGGGTGGGGGTGCGGGGAGCGGTCCGCTGCCCCCGAGGTGTGGCACAAGTTATGTCCCACGCACCAGGTCTGCAATACGTAAACCAATTTACGCAAAAAGGCGACCTGACGAGAGTTCGCCAAGGCAAGAAGCGCAAACATCGCGCATAAAGTCGACCGGTCGTGCCGTTATAGTGCGCTCATGACCCGCAGACTCGCGCAAGTGGCCCAGAAGGTGGGCGTCAGCGAAGCGACGGTGAGTCGCGTGCTGAACGGCAAGCCCGGTGTCTCCGACGCGACCCGCCAGGCGGTGCTGACCGCGCTCGACGTGCTGGGATACGAACGGCCCACGCAACTGCGCGGGGTGCGGGCCCGGTTGGTCGGCATGGTGATGCCCGAGTTGCAGAACCCGATCTTCCCGGCGCTGGCCGAGGTGGTGGGCGGCGCGCTGGTGCAGCTCGGCTTCACCCCGGTGCTGTGCACCCGCTCGGCGGGCGGCCTGACGGAGGCGGAGTACGTCACGATGCTGCTCGACCAGCAGGTCTCCGGCGTGGTGTTCTGCGGCGGGCTCACCCCGGAGGAGCACGCGGCGCTGCTGGAGCGCCGGGTGCCGGTGGTGCTGCTCAACGCCGCCGTGGACCTGCCGGGGTTCCCGCACGTGTCCACGGACGACGCGGCCGCCGTGCAGCAGGCGTACGCGCACCTCACGTCGCTCGGACACCGCCGGATCGGCCTCATGGTCGGCCCCGCCGACCACACCCCCTCCCGCCGCAAAGCCGCCGCCTTCACCGCCCTCACCGCAACCGACGGCCGCGGCCACCACCCCATCGGCCACGCCCTGTTCAGCTTCGAAGGCGGCCAGGCGGTGGCGGGGGACCTCATCACGGCCGGCGTCACCGCCCTCATCTGCGGCAGCGACGTCCTCGCCCTCGGCGCCGTCCGCGCCGCCCGCCGCAAAGGACTCACCGTCCCCGGGGACTTCTCCGTGGTCGGCTACGACGACTCCGCCTTCATGAACTACGCCGATCCACCGCTGACCACCCTCCGGCAGCCCATCGAGGCCATGTCACGCGCCGCGGTCACCCTCCTCGCCAACCAGATCTCCGGCAACAACCCCACCCCCAAGGAACTCCTCCACGAACCCGAACTCGTGGTCCGCAGTTCCACCGCGCCCCCGCCCGCAGCGGGGGAAAGGTCGTAGGGCCTGTCCGTCGAGCAGGTCCCGGCAAGAAACCGACGCGAAACCACCGCCGCGTTCCACCGCTCCGCAAACGGTCGGGAGCGGTCGCGGGCGTATGCCCCGGTCAGGCCGCATGCGCCGGCTCAGCAAGTGATTTCCACGTCCCTGTCGGAGTTTTCCCGCCTCCGCGTCTTCCATTGCATCGGGGTGGGCGCGGGTCTACGGTGCGCGTTGCTCAGCCACCCCCTTCCCGATGCGGAGTACCCCCATGTCCGGAAACCCTCGGGGCATCCCCCTGTCCCGGGCCCTGCCGACCGCCCTGCTGGCGGTGGCGGCCCTGCTCACCGCGCTGTTCGCCTGGCCCGCCCCGCACGCCGCCGCCGCGGGCGCGTCCACCGGCTACGAGGCCGAGTCCGCCGCGCTGTCCGGCGGCGCGGTGGTCGCGACCGACCACACCGGCTACACCGGCAGCGGCTTCGTCGCCGGCTTCACCGACGGCAACCGCGGCACCGCGGCGGCCACCCTCACCGTCACCGCGTCCTCGGCCGGGGCCGCCCCCGTCACGCTGCGGTACGCCAACGGCAGCACCGTCACCCAGACCCTCGCCGTCTACGTCAACGGCACGAAGGCGCTGGACACCTCGCTGCCGGCGACCTCGGACTGGAACACCTGGACCACCAGGTCCGAGACGCTGACCCTGCGTTCGGGCAGCAACACGATCGCCTACCGCTACGACACCTCCGACAGCGGCAACGTCAACCTCGACAACGTCACCGTCGGCTCCCCCGCCGGCGGCGGCACCGGCGGGAGCACCGGCGGCACCCCGCCCGGCCAGGTGTACCAGGCGTCCACCGCCTTCTTCACCGGCGGCCCCTCCGTCGCCACCGCCCTCCCCGGCTACACCGGCGGCGGCTACCTCACCGGCTTCACCGCCCAGGGCGCGCAGGCCGTCGTCGACACCAGCGTCCCGACGGCCGGCAGCTACCCGGTCGCCGTCGGCTACGCCAACTCCACCGGTTCGCCCCAGACGGTGTCCCTCTACCTCAACGGAGTGAAGAGCGGCCAGTTGACCCTGCCGGCCGCCGGCGGCTGGAGTTACGTCTCCAAGACCGTCACCCTGCGCTCGGGCCTCAACCTGGTCGGTGTCCAGACCGACGTCGGCGACTCCGGGAACGTGGCCGTCGACAACGTCGCGGTCGACGGCGGCACCGCGCTGGCCACGCAGGGCGCCACCCTGCCCTACACCGAGTACCGCGCCGCCGACGCCACAACCAACGGCACCGTGCTGGCCACCAGCACCGGCTACCCGTCCACCGCCGCCGAGTCCACCGGCCGCAGCGCGGTGCAGCTCAGGTCCACCGGCCAGTACGTCCGGTTCACCCTCACCAAACCCGCCAACTCCGTCGTGGTGCGCTACTCCGTGCCCGACACCGCCTCCGGGTCCGCCACCACCTACCCGCTCTCCCTGTACGCCGGCTCCACCAAGGTCCAGGACCTCACCCTCACCAACAAGTACTCCTGGCTGTACGGCGCCGGGTACTACGACACCAACTCCCCCGGCGACGGCTCCGGCCACCACGTCTACGACGAGGTCCGCGCGCTCAGCGGCACCACCTGGCCGGCCGGCACCGTACTGAAGCTCCAGAAGGACGCGGCGGACACGGCGAGTTCGTACACGATCGACACCGTGGACACCGAACTCGTCGACGCCGCCTACCCGATGCCCGCCGGATACGTGCCGGTCACCGACTACGGCGTCACCCCGAACAGCTCCGCCGACGCCACCTCCGCGATCAACAGCGCGCTGAGCGCGCTGTCCGGCACCGGCAAGGGCCTGTGGTTCCCGGCCGGCACCTACACCGTCTCGGGCCGGATCAACCTGGCGAACGTCTCCGTGCGCGGCGCGGGCGAGTGGTGGACCACCCTCCGGTCCACCGCCGAGAACGGCTCCGGCGGCCTGTACGCGACCGGCGGCCGCAACCTGATCGCCGACCTCACCGTCTCCGGCGACCAGACCTTCCGCAACAACGACTCGGGCGCGGCCGCCATCGAGGGCACCTTCACCTCCGGCTCGCTCATCTTCGACGTGTGGATGGAGCACACCAAGGTCGGGCTGTGGGCGGTGCCGGGCACCGGACTCGACGCCGTCGGGCTGCGGGTGCGCGACGTGTTCGCCGACGGCGTCCACGTGCACGGCGGCAGCTCCGGCACCCGCGTCGAGCAGTCCAGCGTGCGCAACACCGGCGACGACACCGTCGCCCTGGACACCGAGGGCGGCGACGTCGCCGACTGCACCGTGGCGGACAACACCCTGCAAAGTCCCATCCAGGCCAACGGCGTGGGCGTCTACGGCGGTTCGGGCAACACCGTGCGGGACAACGTGATCAGCGACACCGTCGCCTTCGGCGCCGGCATCAAGGTCAGCACCCAGTTCGGCGGCGGCTTCGGCGGGCCCACCGCCGTCCTGGACAACCTGCTGCTGCGCACCGGCTCCCACGAGTACAACAACGACTACGACATCGGCGCACTGTGGATCCACGCGGTGGTCAGCGACATGACCCAGCCGCTGACCGTCGACGGCAACACCCTGCTCAACAGCCTCCACCAGGCCGTGCTGCTCGACAGCGGCCGGCAGATCGGCAACCTGTCCTTCGACCACGACACGATCACCGGCGCCGGCAGCTACGGCTTCGACATCGAGAACGTCACCGGCAGCATGAGCGTGTCCAACACCACCGTCACCGGGGCCGCTTCGGGCGGCCTGAACAACCCCGGGAACTACACCGTCAACCGGGGCAGCGGCAACAGCGGCTTCTGAGCCGCCACTTCACCGGACCTGGGCCGTGTGCCGCGCCGGGAGGCGCGGTACGCGGCCCGGGACGACGGGCCCGCCGGACTACGACCGGCTCCACGCGATCCCCGTGCCGCGCCCCTGCGCCCGTCCCGCCTCGGCGGCCGGGCGGCGGGTGTCCGGGTCCAGCGGGTTCACGCCGATCGCCGCCCGCGACGCCTCGTCGGGCGCGACGACCGCCACCTCGGCGCCGGCCGCGCGCAGGTCGGCCACCGCCTTGCGCAGCGGCGTCTCGGTGGGGAACAGTTCGGCCTCGCCCAGCGGCACCACCACCAGCACCCGGGACGCGCCCGCCGCGTAGTCCGCGTTGTCGGGGGAGCGGACGCCGCCGTCGATGTACCGGCGCCCGCCGACCGTCGCGGGAGGCCACACGCCCGGCACCGCGCAGCTCGCCGCGACCGCGTCCACCAGTTCCACACCCGACGCCCGGTCGAACACCACCGGCTCCCCCGTGCCGGCGTCCACCGCGACGATCCGCAGCGTGCGGTCCGCGGGCCACGCGGGCGACGGGAGCCGCGAGGCGATCACCGCGCGCCGCTCCGCCTCCGGCACGGTCCGCGCGTCCAGGGCGTACCGGCCCACCGCGCGCCGCATCTCCAGCACGCTCTTCGCGCCGCCCAGCAGCCGGCCGAACTCCGCGGCATATGCCTCCAGGTCCACCTCGACGGGGATCTCCGCCGCCTGGAGCCCCGGTTCGACCTGCCGTGCGTACAGCTCCCCCAACGCGAGCCCGCTCCCCAACTGGGCCGCGACGGTGGAACCCGCCGAGGTGCCCACGACCAGGCCGGCGCCGCTGACGTCCCGGCCCGCGTCGGCCAGTCCCGCCAGCAACCCGGTCGTCCAGGCGATCCCGCCGACCCCTCCACCGCCCAGCACCAACGCCTCGGTCATGAACCGGCCCCCTGCCCTCCGTGGTCCGCCGCACTCCTCGGCCCGCTCCCGCGGGCACCGGAAACCCTACGCCGGGCCGCCGGGACCGGTGGGGGGACGGGGGCTCCCGGCCCGCCGGTCGGAGGCGGCGGGAGGTGAGAAGAGGCCGCGCACTCCGGTGGTGGCGAGCACGCGCTCCAGCGAGGCGGGCGCGTTGTCGAGGTGCAGCTCGATGTTCCCCGCCGCGGTCGTGCGGTGCACCATCAGCAGGGCGGACAGCCCCGAGGAGTCGCAGAACCGCAGGTGGGCGAAGTCCAGGTGCAGGTCGCGCAGGTCCGGGTGGCTGCTGACGCAGCGCACGGCGTGCTGGACCAGCGCGTCGCAGGTGTCGTAGTCCAGGTCGCCGGCGATGTGCAGGTGGGCGGTGCCCGTGCCGGTCTCGACGGTCACGGAGAAGGAGACATGAGGCAGGGTCACGCTGGTGCTCCGGGGTCCTTTCCCGGATGGGTTCCGGGGTGGGGTGGGGTCGGCGGGGAGACGGTGTCCAGCGCGCGGCGGGCGGCGTCGAGCAGCCGGACGGACCGGGGGAAGTCCCTGAGTTCGGCGGCCAGGACGTCCAGCGCGGGGCGCAGCGACCGGGCCGGGACACGGCGGGCGGCGAGGATGCCCGCGGTCCAGGTGATGAAGGAGGCGAACAGCTCGTCGTCGTCGCAGTAGAGGGCCGCGGCGAGGAACTCGACGATGTGCACGAGGTCCTCGGCGGTGTGCTCGCGCTGCTGGGGGGTGTACGCGGCCATCGCGGGGAACCGGGACTCCAGTTGCGCGAGGACCTCCTTGACCAGTACCTGCTGGCCGCGGACGACGAACGTGTACTCCTGGTCGGCGAGGTGCGGCAGGTCGTCGATCTGCTGCCGCCCGGCGGCCAGGTCCGGTGCGGGGATGCCCGCGGCGAGCTGCCGGGCGGCCTCGCGGGCGTCGGGCGCCCAGGCGTTGGCACCGAGCAGGCGGGCGTTGCGGCCGTCCGGGCCGAAGGCCGCGCCGCCGACGATGACCGGCAGGCCGATCGCCTGGCAGCTCGTGATCGCGGCGTGGGCGGCGGGCAGCCGGGTGGGGACCGACGAGGACAGGGCGACCGCCTCCGACCCGCCCGCGTGCAGGTGGGCGATCAGGTGGGGGGTGGGCACCTGGGCGCCCAGGAAGTCGACCTGCCACCCCCGCAGCACCAGGACCTCCGCGAGGAGGCGGGCGGGAAGGGCGTGCCACTCCTGGTCGACGCAGGCCACGGTGACGCGGCCGCGGTGGGGGGTGACCCGGGCGGCCGGGTGGTGGGCGAGCGCGGCGATGACGCGTTCGGTGATGGCGCTGGCGGCGTGTTCCTGCGTGACGGTCAGCCGGTTGGCGGCCCACTCGGTGCCGACCTTCGCCTGGAGCGGGGCCAGCAGGTCCAGCAGGACCGTCTCCGGGTCCACGCCGTCGTCCAGCGCGCCGAAGACGAGCCCGGCCGCGAGGTGCTCGTCCCGGCCGGTCACCGCGTCCCACAACCGGTCGCGTACCGCGGAGAGCGGGTCCGGTGTGGCGAGTTCCAGGGTCATATCGTGTATCTGCCCCGAGTGTGCCCGTCCACCGCACTGAGATGGTTGGTGCGGGGGGCGCTGATGGCGACGAGGGCCATGTCGTCGTGGCTGCCGTCGTGCAGCCACTGGAACGCGAGCATCTGGATCCGCTCGACGACCGCCTCCGCGGGCAGGTCGGCGCACTCCGACAGGGCCCGTTGCAGCCGCTCCTCACCGAACATCTCGCTGCCGAGCGGGCCCCCGCGCGCCTCGGTGAAGCCGTCGGTGTGCAGCAGGCAGGTCTCGCCCGGTTGCAGGACGACCTCGGCGGAGCGCGCCTCGACGGCCGGGAGCGCGCCGATCAGGGTGCCGCGGGTGGGCACCTCCTCGACAGCGCCGTCCACGCGCACCACCAGCGGCGCGGGGTGGCCGGCCGACGTCAGCCGCAGCCGCACCTCGTTGCCGACGCGGCGCACCGAACCCAGCACCATGGTCGCGAAGCGGGTGTGGTGGGAGTTGAGCAGGGAGCCGTTGAGGAGTTCGAGTATCCGCAGGTGGTCGTCGCCCAGCGGGGACAGCGCCTGGAGGGTGCTGCGGATCTTGCCCGTCAGCACGGCCGCGTCCAGGCCCTTGCCGCAGACGTCGCCCAGGACCACCAGCGAGGGGTCCTCCTCGCCGGGCCCGGCGTGTACGTCGTAGAAGTCGCCCCCCACCCGCTCGCCGCTCTCCGCGGGGCGGTAGCCGCCGGCGAACTCGATCCCGTTCAGGCGCTGGAGCTTGGGGGGCAGCAGCTCGCGCATCAGGGTCTGGGTGATCGCGCTCTGCTCGCTGTAGAGGCGGGCGGCCGACAGCGCGGCGCCCGCCCGGGCGGCGAACAGCCGGGCGAAGACCTCCTCGCTCTCGCTGAACCCGCCGGGATTGCTGGCGCGCAGCAGGATCAGGGCTCCGGCGGGCACCCCGTGGCCGGGCAGGGGGGTGACGACGACCGAACCGATCGGGCCGGTGAGGCCCTCGGGGCGCAGCCAGTCGGGCAGGAGGGCGCCGTCGATCCACCGCGAGGGCAGGGGCGGGAAGCCCGCCAGCGCCTCGCTGAGGCCGGGCAGGCCGGCGGGGTCGGCCGCGATCAGCTCGCGGACCGGTTCCCGGCCGGCCACGGCGGAGACCGTGAGCAGCTTGCCGCGGGCCGGGGGCGCCACGACGACGGCCGCGTCGGCCAGGTGCTCGGCGGCCAGCTTGACGGTGGCGGCCATGCACCGGTCGGGGTTGAGCGAGGCCAGCAGTACGTTCGACGCCTCGACGAGGAAGCCGGTGCGCTCGCGCTCGGCGGTCAGGGCCTGCTCGGCGCGCCGCCGGTCGGTGCCGTCGATCATCCACCAGACGACCTCGCCCGCCTCGCCCGCGGTCGGGTACGCCTCGTAGCGGCGGTCCCCGATCCTGCCCGCCACCGGTGGAGCGGCCACGGCGCCGTCGGCGCGGGGGTCCGCGGGCACCCGGGTGCGGGGCACCGCTTCGAAGTGGGCGCGGGCCAGCCAGCCCGGCACGGCGTCCTGCATGCTCGCCCCGGGTTCCGCCCGGTGCAGCAGCGACCGGGCGGCGGAGTTGGCCCGCACCACGGTGCCGGCGGGATCGGCGACGAGCACGGGGTAGGGGGCCAGAGCCCACAGGCCGGACGTGGCGCCCGGCCCGGCTCCTGCAACGGGGTTTCCCTCGATAGAGGTCATGAACGGGGCCCGCACGTGGCGAGCCGCACCAACTTTCCGCGGAGGCGAATCATTTGCCGTACGGCAACTATCGCTCACCGGCGGGGACGAACACAACCCGCCCCCGCGTGCGGGTCCGGTGAAGGGCCTGCTGCCAGGGGCGTCCCGAATGCCCCTGGCAGCAGCGCGGATCGGCTTCCGGCGGGGCGCGCGAACCCTTCGCGGCCGCCTCCCCGCCTTGCCGCAGCGGCTTCCCCCGCGGGGCGGTCAGCCCCGCGCGGGCCGGTCAGCCCTGCGCGGGGCGACCGGTCCAGTCCAGGCACAGCACCATGGCGTCGTCCGCGGCCGGGCCGTCGCCGCGGTGGCCCAGCAGGGCCTTGAGGATCGCCCGCGGCACCTGGGAGGCCGGCAGCAGGCGGGTCTCGTTGATCGACCGCGCCAGCGCCCGCAGGCTGTACTTCTCGCCGCCCGGGGAGAGCGCGTCGTAGACGCCGTCGCTGATGAACAGCAGGCGGTCCCCCGGGGCGACGGTGAAGCTCTGCGGCCGGTAGACGGTGTCGTCGAACATGCCCAGGGGATTCTGCGCCTCCAGTTCGATCATCTCGACGGTGCCCCCGCGCACCCGCCATATCCGGGGCGAGCCGGCGTCGATGATCTCCACGTTCCCGGTGGGCAGGTGGAAGCGCAGCAGCAGCGCCGACAGGTACTGGTCCCCCTGGTGCTGGCCGTAGATCGCCTGGTCGGCGAGGTAGGCCTGGTCGCTGAGGGACAGCCCGGCGCGGCGCGCGTTGCGCAGGGCGCTGACCGCGAGGTTCGTCAGGAGCGCGGCCTGTATCCCCTCGCCCATGCCGTTGTTCACGGTGAGGTGCAGGTGGTCGGCGGAGGAGGACCAGTCGAAGTTGTCGCCGAAGATGGCGTACGCGGGCTCCAACTGGGCGCCGAGGCTGTACTCGGGCCGGGAGCACGCGCAGCCGGGCAGCAGTTGCCACTGCATCTCGGCGGCCAGGGTGAGCCGTTCGGCACGGCGGGCCTGGAGGAAGAGGTCGGTGTCCCGCCCGGCGACGACCAGCTCGTGCGCCAGCGCGTCGGCGCACGCCTGGAGGTCCCCGAGCGTCCCGGCCGCCGCCCCGTCGCCCTTCGGGTCCGGCAGCGTGACACTCATCACGCCCAGCCGGTCGCCGCGGACGCTGACCGGCAGGTGCACAGCGACCGTGCCGGCCGTGGCGTCGGGCACGCAGTACGGCTCCTGGGCGCCGAAGGCCCGGCCGGGGGCACTCTCGTGCACCGGCAGCGGCGGGCGCGTGTGCGGCAGCGTTTCCACAGGCTGCAGCCTGGTCATCTCGTAGTCGGCCATCAGCAGCTCCACCGCGAGGGCGTGGTGGCGCTGCTCGATCGTGGAGCGGATCACCTCGAAGATCTCGTGAGGCGAGGCCTCGCGGAGGCGGCCCTCGACCGTCCCGGGTCTTTCCAACGCTATCGGTCCTACTTTCGTTGACATATCGTCGTCCAGGCGACTGCTGGATCGAACAGAAGGAACGAGCCCGAACGGCTCACTCGGGAGTGTCACATGAACGAGGCCCCGGCCGCTGTGCACCAGCACACCTCTCCCACCGTGTCCGAGGTCGGAGAGGTACTGGAGCTCCTCCAGGCCGCCTGGGAGCGGGGACGCCGCGAGTTCGGCACCGCCCCGCTGTCCGCGGCCCAGACCCGCGTGCTGTACGTCATCGAGCGCGAGCCCGGCATCAACCTGTCCGGGTTGGGCCGGAGCCTGTCCGCGGCAGCCCCCTCCGTCACCCGCATGTGCGACCGCCTCCAGGCGGCCGGGTTCCTGCGCAGGGCGGCGGGAGCGCAGGACCGCCGGGAGGTGGAGCTGGAACTCACCGAGGCCGGCGCCGCCCACCTCCAGGCGATCAGGCACCGCCGGGAGCAGGCGCTCCACCAGGCCATGGAGCTGATGGAGCCGGAGGCCCGGCGGGCACTGGTCGCGGGCCTGAAGGCGCTGGGCGAGGCGGTGGGCGCCCCCGCCCCTGCCCCCGCCCGGCCCCGCTCCCGGCCGGAGCCCTCCTCCGCTCCCGGGTCCCGGGCCGAGCCCTCCGGGTCCCCCGGGTCCTCCGAGACCCCCGACCGCACCCGCCGCGCGGGCTGACGCCCGCCGGGTCCGCCCGGCCGCTCGGGTCCGCTCGGGTCCGCCCGGCCGCCCCGGCGCCTGTCGGGTTCCCGCGCCCCCACCCGCACCCACACGCGCATCGGCATCGGCATCGGCATCGGCATCGGCATCGGCATCGGCCGCCTGTTCGGCGGCCGCGGATAAACGGGCCCGGCCCGGCGGGAATCAAACGGGAGCCGCGTGCGCTTGCGCGGGTGTGAAGAAGATTGGATTCCTCTCGTTCGGGCACTGGTCGCCGAACCCGCACTCCGGGACCCGGTCGGCCGCCGACTTCCTGCACCAGTCGATCGATCTGGCGGTCGCGGCCGAGGAACTCGGCGTGGACGGCGCCTATTTCCGGGTGCACCACTTCGCGCGGCAGGCGGGCAGCCCGTTTCCGTTGCTCGCCGCCATCGGCGCGCGGACCTCGACCATCGAGATCGGCACCGGCGTGATCGACATGCGCTACGAGAACCCGCTGTACATGGCCGAGACCGCCGGCGCCGCCGACCTCATCTCCGGCGGAAGGCTGCAACTCGGCATCAGCCGCGGTTCACCGGAGCAGGTGATCGACGGCTGGCGGTACTTCGGCTTCTCCCCCGCCGAGGGTGAGACGGACGCGGACATGGCCCGCCGGCACACCGAGACGTTCCTGAAGGTGATCGAGGGCGACGGGTTCGCGCGGCCCAACCCGCGGCCGATGTTCCCCAACCCGCCGGGGCTGCTGCGCGTCGAGCCGCACTCCGAGGGTCTGCGCGAGCGGATCTGGTGGGGCTCGGGCTCGAACGCGACCGCGGTGTGGGCCGGCCGGCTGGGCATGAACCTGCAAAGCTCCACACTGAAGGACGACGAGACCGGCGAGCCGCTGCACGTCCAGCAGCGCAAGCAGATCGAGGCGTACCGGGAGGCGTACCGGGAGGCCGGCCACACCCGGGAACCGCGGGTGTCGGTCAGCCGCAGCATCTTCGCCCTCACCGACGACCGGGACCGGGCGTACTTCGGCCACGACCGCGACTCGCGCGACCAGGTCGGCATGATCGACGACACGACCAGGGCGATCTTCGGCCGGTCGTACGCCGCGGAGCCCGAGGCGCTGGTGAAGCTGCTCGCCGAGGACGAGGCCGTCCAGGCCGCGGACACGCTGCTGCTGACCGTCCCCAACCAGCTCGGCGTCGAGTACAACACGCACGTGCTGGAGAGCATCCTCACCGGCGTGGCACCGGAGCTCGGCTGGCGCTGAGCAGCGGGCGCGGACACCGCGCCACTCACGGACACGCGAAGGGCGGGCCGGGACGGCCCGCCCTTCTTCGCGCGCCCGCGCCGCGTTCGCAGAAATCCACAGCGGCACCATAACCCACCAAATCGCCCATACCGCCGACGGAGGACGCCCCTTTATGTCCGTTTCGACGCCATGAGGGACTTTGGCGCCATTTAGCCGTCTAAGACATTGTTAAGAAGGGAACGCGCCCGCACCTTCCGTGACCGCCTCCTCACGCCGCGTTCGCGTTCAGGGCGCTCACACGTGATGCACAGCATAGGACGTACATCACCTACGAAGCCGCTTAGTGCATTCACCGGCGCCGCTTCCCCGTGATGACGGGGAACGGAACCCCGGGACCCTCGGAAAACAAAGCCGTCTACTAAGCGGCTTAGCACTGAGGGTAATTGTGGACCCTTTTATCGGCTGCTAACAATGTGCTCGCCACAGCGCATCACCGAATGAATTGCGGGTCGGAATGAACAGGGGGGCCGACCACCACTGACAAGCAATCGTGGAAGAGGTCCGCAGCAATGCCCAAGCACGCCCAGAACCGCTCGGCGAACTCGACTCAGTCCCTGAGGAAGCGGCTGTTCTCGACCCGCGGCGCCGTCGTCGCCGGCACCTTCACCGCCATCGCCTGCGCGGCGCTGTCCGGCACGGCCCAGGCCGCCGAGCCGTCCGCCGCGAAGAGCGCGCCGCAGACCGCGGACGCCACGCACGGCCAGCGCCACTCCACCTTCACCGACTACACGGTGAAGACCGGCGACTACCTCATCGCGATAGCCCGGGCGCACAACTCCCCAGGCGGCTGGCACGCGATCGCGCGGGCCAACGGCCTCCACAGCCCGTACATCATCCACCCGGGCCAGGTGCTGAAGCTCCCGACCGGCACGGCGACGACGGCGAAGCCCGAGTCCGCCGCGCCGAAGGCCGCCGCGCCGAGCCCCGCCGCCACGACGTCCCCGGCCTCCACCACGGCCTCCGACACGTCGTCCAGCACGACGACCACCGCCACCCAGACGTACCCGGACAACCTGGACGGCTGGATCAACGAGGCGCTGGCCATCATGAAGCAGAACGGCATCCCGGGCACCTACGACGGCATCTACCGCAACGTCATGCGGGAGTCCTCCGGCAACCCGAACGCCATCAACCTCTGGGACTCCAACGCGGCCGCCGGCACCCCGTCCAAGGGCCTGCTGCAGACCATCCAGCCGACGTTCGACGCCTACCACGTGGCCGGCACCTCGACCGACATCTACGACCCGGTCGCCAACATCGTCGCCGCGTGCAACTACGCGTTCCACGTGTACGGCTCCATCGACAACGTCAACGGCCCCTACTAGGCCGGCGCGCGGGAGACCCTCCCGTCCGCACCCCGCCGCCCCGTTCCGCCGCCCTCCTCACCGGGCGGCGGGCCGGGGCGGTTCGCACGCGGCCGCCGCCACCAGGCCCGCGCTACGCTGCTGCCCGGCTGCGCCGGACCGCCCGGCGCGCGGAGGGGGAAGAGCATGACGGGCACCGGTACGCGGCGGGCCGCGACGTTCCTGGCGGCCACCGCGCTCCTCGCCGGCGGCGCGCTCGCGGCGGCCGCGGCCCCGGCCGGCGCCGCGACCGGCACGGCCGCCGCCACCCCCCGGTTCGAGGGCACCGACACGCTCCCGGTACCGGGCTGCGCCGTCGTCCAGGAGGTCGAGTTGCAGGGCTCCCCCGCCCACGACTACATGCGCTGGGAGACCGAGGGCGACTCCGTGGGCTGCTCCGTGTGGATCCAGGACGACGCGGACAACAGCGCGGACGTGATCGAGACCCAGCAGATCACCACCGCGGGCTACCACCACAGCAACTGGTACTACGACGGCCCCGGCCACCTCATGGCGGTCTGCGTCCAGCGCGCCTCCACCACCGCCTGCGGCCCGACGAACTGAGCCCCGCCGCACCGCCCGACCGCCGCGACACCCCACCGCCGACCGCCCGCCGCCCACCCGGTCGCGGCTCCGGGTCGCGGCGGCCAGCGGATCGTCACGAACGCACCGATGGCCCGATGAGCGGCATGATGCGGCGAAAAGCCTAGGATCTCCGGTATGGACCTGCGGCGGCTGGACAACCTCACGGAACGGACCCCGCCGCTCGCGATCGTGGTCCCGCTCGCGCTGGTCGTCCTGATCGCCGTCGCCGACGCCGTGTCGCCGAAGGAGGTCTACCTCAGCCCGATGCTCGTGATCGCGCCCGCGCTGACCGCGTCGTTCGCGGGTCCGCGGCGCACCGCGGTGATCGCGCTCGTGGCGCTGGGCGCCCAGATCCTCGCGGCGACCGTCACCAAGCGCGGAAGCACGCAGATGCACGTGTGGCCGCTGGTCGCGCTGGTCGTGCTCTCGGTCCTGCTGGTCTTCTTCAGCTACGTCCGCGAGCGGCGCGGCCGGCAGCTCAGCCGGGTCCGGCTGGTCGCGGAGACCGCGCAGCGGGTGCTGCTGCGGCCGCCGCCGGAGCGCGTCGGGCCGCTGCGGATCGCCTGGCTGTACCTGGCCGCCGAGGACGACGCGCAGATCGGCGGCGACCTCTTCGCCGTCACCCGCCGGCGCCCGGACGTCAGCCGGGTGCTGATCGGGGACGTCCGCGGCAAGGGGCTGCCCGCGATCGCCGAGGCGTCGGCGGTGCTGGGCTCCTTCCGGGAGACCGCGCGGTACTGCGAGACGCTGCCCGCGCTGGTGGAGGCGCTGGAGGAGCGGGTCACCCGGGACATGGAGGAGGTCGCCGAGAGCCGGCAGGACCCGGGCGAGCACTTCACCACCGCGCTGGTGCTGGAGCTGCCGGACGACGGCGGACCGGCCCGCATGGCAAGCTGCGGCCACCCGCCGCCGGTGGTGATCGGCGCGGACGGCCGGATCACCGAGCCCGACTGCACCGCGCCCTCGCCGCCCCTCGGCTCCGGACTGCTGCCGGCGGTCGGGGTGCACGCCGACGAGGTCGCCTACGGCGACGGCGACACGCTGCTGCTCTACACCGACGGGCTGATCGAGGCGCGCTCGCGGCAGGGCGTCTTCTACCCGCTCGCCGAGCGGTTGGCGACCTTCCCGCCGGCGCTGGGTCCGGAGTCGCTGCTGCTCCACTTGCGCGAGGACCTGCTCCACCACACCGGCGGCCGCCTCGCCGACGACGCCGCCCTGCTCGCCGTCACCCGCCTCCCCGACGACGCGGCCGCCCCCGGCCGGCGGGCGCAGCGGCCGTAGGGGCGCGGGCCCGTAGGGGCGCGAGGCCGGAAGGAGCCGGGAGGAGCCGGAAGCCCCGGGCCCCGGGGCTGTGAAGGGCCGGGACCCGCGGGAAGGCGTCAGGTCCGGTCGGTCGGGTAGAGCCCGTCCTCGGTGTAGCGGGCGGTGGCGATCGCCTCGACCGCCTGCTCGTCGGTGAACCGCTCGGACCCCGGGATGTGGGGGATGCAGCCGATGAGGACGCCGTCGCGGATCACCTGGGCGTCCAGCCCGGCGGGACCGCCGGGCGTCCACAGGGCCTCGCTGCCGTCGGCCAGGACGACGCGGATGCCGAAGCTGTACACCCCGGTCTCGGTCCGATGGGCCATGACGTCCCGCGCGCGCAGTTGGGAGACCATGCGGTCGATACGGTGGGCTTCCATCGTCCGAGTACCTCGCTTCCGACCCGCGCCGGCGCCACCCGTCCTCGGGCACCGACTGGCAGTCGCCACCTTGTCCACCGTACTGCGCGTCCCCGGTCGTCCCGCGGGTCAGGCGCGCAGGCCCATCCCGGCGGAGATCTCCGCGAGGGCGTCCAGCCTGCGCTGGAGGCTCGGGTGCGTGGAGAACACGGTCGCCAGCGCCGAGCCCTCCTTCAGCGCGGGGCTGAAGAAGAAGGCGTTGAGGGCCCGCGCCGTCCGCAGGTCCTCGGTGGGGATACGCGCGATGGTGCCGCTCACCTTGACCAGCGCGGACGCCAGGTCCGAGGGCCGCCCGGTCAGCTCGGCGGCACTGCGGTCGGCCGCCAGCTCGCGGTACCGGGACAGCGCGCGGATCAGCAGGAAGCTCAGCCCGTACACCACCACCGACACGGCCATGACCGCGGTGAGCAGCAGGGCGGTGTTCTGGTCCCGGCTGTCCCGGCCGAACAGTTGCGAGTAGAAGGCGAAGCGCACGACGAGCCCGGCGAGCACGCCCAGGAACGACGCGACGGTGATCACCGCGACGTCCCGGTGCGCGACGTGCGACAGCTCGTGGGCCAGCACCCCGTCCAGCTCGCCGGGTTCCAGGCGCCGCAGCAGGCCCGTGGTCACGCAGATGACGGCGTGGTCGGCGTTGCGGCCGGTGGCGAACGCGTTCGGCAGGTCCATGTCCGAGACGGCCACCTGCGGCTTGGGCATGTCCGCCAGGGCGCACAGCCGGTCCACCGCGCCGTGCAGCTCGGGCTGCTCCTGCGGGGTGACCTCGTGCGCGCGCATCGCGAACAGCGCGATCCGGTCGGAGAACCAGTACTGCGCGGCCAGCACCCCGACCGCGATCACCACCACGACCACGACGGACTTCAGCAACGCGATCAGCACCGCGACGAACGCCACGAACACCAGGCCCAGCAGGAAGACCACCGTCAGCATCCGCACGGTGAGCCGCCAGTCGGGCGCGAACCGGGAACGCACGACCGGTCACCACCTCTCGTCTCCTCGCCCTGTTCCTCCCAGTGTGCTCCGCTCCCGACGGTGCCGGGAGCGAACCCGCAGGTCACCGCGTGGACGTCGGTGGCGGCCGCGGGAGAGCAGACTGGAAGGGGAGGGCGCCGTCCCGCCGGATCGCGGGGGCGCCCGCCGGGAAACGGGCCTGGGAGGCGCGATGAACGGATCGCCACCGTTGTTCCGGATCGCCGGTGTGCCGCTGCGGGTGCACTGGAGCGCGCCGCTGCTGATCGTCGTGCTGAGCCTGGGGCTGGCCGGCGGGGTCCTGCCGGACTGGGCGCCCGGCCACTCCGGCGGCACCTACAACGGGCTCGCCGTGGTCGGCGCGCTGCTGCTCCTGGTCAGCCTGGTCGCACACGAGGCGGCGCACGCCCTCGTCGCCCGCCGGGCCGATGTCGAGGTGGAGGACGTCACGGTCTTCGCGCTCGGCGGGGTGACCCGGATGGGGACCGCGGCCACCGCCCGCGACGCCGGGCGGATCGCCGCCGCCGGCCCGCTGACCAGCCTGCTGCTGGGCGGGCTCGGCCTGGGCGCGGCCGTCCTGGCCGGCGACGTCCTGCACTGGACGCTCGTGGGCGCGCTGCTGGCGTGGACCGGCTGGGCGAACGTCCTGCTCGCCGGATTCAACCTGGTCCCCGCGGCGCCACTGGATGGCGGCCGGGTGCTCCAGGCGGTGGTCTGGCGGCTGCGCGGCGACCGCGAGAAAGCCGCCCGGGTCGCCGCGCGCTGCGGCCAGGTGGCCGGCGGGCTGATGATCGCCGGCGGCTGGGTGCGGTTCCTGGCGGGCGGCGCATCCGGGTTGTGGCTGGCGCTGATCGGGCTGTTCGTGCTGATGGCCGCGTCCTCGGAGCTGCGCCGCTCGGTGCTGTTCGAGGCGGTACGGGGGCTGCGCGCCGCCGACGCGATGCGTCCGGTGGCCACCGGGCAGGACTGGCAGACGGTGGACCGCTTCGTGGCGGAGACGCTGCCGAGGGCCGCCGGTCAGCCCGTCGTGCCCGTGACCGACTTCGACGGCCGGCCCAGCGGGGTGGTCGCGCTGCCCGCGCTGCGGAGGGTGCCCGCCGCCAAGCGCGGCGAGGTGCGCGTCCGCGCCATCGCGGCGCCGCTGGAGAGCTGCACCCTGGCCGGGCCGGACGACCAGGTCACCGACATCCTCGACCACGCGGTGACGACCGCGGGCCGTCCGATCCTGGTGCTGGCGGACCGGCGCGTGGTCGGGATGATCACCGCCGAGGACATCGTCGGCTTCACCCGGCGCCGCCGCCCGCCCGTGTGGCCGCCGACCGCCCGCAGCACGGGCCGCTGAGCCCAGCGGCTCCGGTCGGCGCACCCGGCCCGGCGACCCGCGGACGCACACCAGGTCCGCGGACCCCGACCGGCCGAGCAGGCGCGCGGGCCGCCGTCCCTCGCGGGCCCGGCCCGCGGCGGGCGGCGTTCCCGCGCTGGACCCGCATCCCCCGCGGCCGTGGCACGCCCTTCCGTAAGCCGGTGTCGGGCCCGGTGCCCAAGGCTGCGCCGTCGGGCCATCGGGCCGCCGGGCACGGGCCGAAACGGGCCGAAACGGGCCCGCGCCCCCCGCGCCCCCGCGCCCCCGGCGGACGTGCACCGCACCACCGCAGCCGCGCGGGCCCTCCGGCCGCGGCGGTTCGCTACGGCCGTTCCGTGCCCGGCCCACCCGGGCACGGAACGCCCGCACCGCCGGCTGCGGCGAGCCGGTTCACTCGGAGGGACCCGCCGGCCGGGCCGGGTGGGGGCCGGGAGCCGGTGCCGGGGCGGCGGCCGGCGCGGACGCGGTGTCCGCGGAGATCAGCAGCAGCACCAGGACCGCCGCCGTGGCGACCGCGGTCGCCACGCCCGCCACGAGCAGCGCCCGGTGCAGCCCCGCCACGAAGGCGTCGTCGAAGTACCCCTTGACGGTGTGGGCGCCGAGCGACAGCCCCTTCGGGACCCGGCCGTGCCCGGCCACCACGGCGTGCGCGATGCCGTGCCGGTCCGCGTCGGTGACGCTGCCGCCGAGGCGGTCGGCGACGACCGAGGCGGCGCGCGCGTTGAGCAGCGAGCCGAGCGCGGCGATGCCCAGCGCGGTGCCGGCCTGCCGGCTGGCGTTGATGGTCGCGGCGGCGGCCCCCGACCGCTGGCGCGGGACGGCCGACATGGCGGTGGCGTTCGTCGGGGTGATGGCCAGGCCCATGCCGAGGCCGAGCACCGCGAAGAGCAGGCCCACCGTCAGGTAGCCGGAGGTGGGGCTGAGCCCGAGCAGGCCGAGCAGGCCGACGCTGATCAGGCCGTATCCGGCCACCATGATCCAGCGCGGTCCGAACCGCGCGGTCAGCCGCCCGGCCTGGGTGGAGCCGAGGGCGATGGTCGCGGAGTACGGCAGGAACTTCACCCCGGCCATCGAGGCCGAGGCGCCCTGCACCTCCTGGAGGTACAGCGACAGCAGGAAGAACGTGCCGTACGCCCCGAAGCCGAGCACGAACGAGGCCGCGTTCGTGGTCGCGAAGCGGGCGTTGCGGAAGAGCCGGACCGGCAGCATCGCCCGCTCGGTACGGCTCTCCACGACGACGAACACCACGAAGGCGACCAGCGCGAGGGCGAAGAAGGAGAGGATCTCCGTCGACGTCCAGCCCTTGCGGCCGGCCTCGTTGACCGCGTACGTGAGCGCGGCGAGCCACACGACGCCCAGCACCTGGCCGACCGGGTCGGCGGCGGCGTGCACCGGGTCGGAGGACTCGGCGATCCCCTTGATGCCGGCGGCCAGCGCGATGACGCCGAGCGGCAGGTTGATCAGGAAGATGTAGCGCCAGCCGAGGTGGTCGGTGAGCAGCCCGCCCAGCACCGGTCCGAGCACCACCGCGAGACCGCTGCACGCGCCCCACAGGCCGATCATCCGGGCCCGGCGGGCCGGGTCGGGGAAGCCCTGGGCGAGCAGCGAGAGCGCGCCGGGCGTCACCGCGGCCGCGCCGACGCCCTGGAGCATCCGGCCGGTGACCAGCACGCCGATGTCGGGCGCTATGGAGCACAGCGCGGAGCTGAGCGTGAACAGCGCGATGCCGGTCAGGAAGACCTTCTTGCGGCCGAACCGGTCGCCCAGCGCGCCGCCGGTGAGCATGAAGGCGGAAAGGCACAGGACGTAGCTGTCCACCACCCACTGGATGCCGGTGGCCGAGGCGTGCAGATGGCTCTGGATCGCCGGCAGGGCGACGTTGACCACGCTCATGTCGAGCAGGGCCATGAAGGTTCCGATGAAGACGGCCGCGATCAGTCCGATCGGGGTGCGCTGGGTGGGCACGTTTGCTCCTGCGGCTCTTGGTACCGGGGACGGGTGTCGGTGGGGGTGGTCGGGGGGCCGCCGGGGCCGGGCGGCCCGCAGGGCCCGGGCGGAAGGGAGTGCCGGAAGTCGGCCGAGGTGCCCGACAGCGCGTGGCGGCCGTGGTCGGCGGCCACGTCGACGGGGACCAGGAAGACGCCGAGCATGGCGTGGGCGAAGAACCGGGCGACGTCGGGCTCCGGCATGCCGCTGGCCTCGGCGGCGGCGACCCACAGCCGGTCCCAGCCGCCGGCCGCGTGCCGGGCGATGTCCGGGTCGCCCGCGGCGGCGGCGCAGGTCTGGGCGAGCATCATGGGCAGCGCGCGGTCCTCGACCATCGCCTCCCACGCCCTCCACATGGCCCGCATCGCGGTGTCGCCGGCCAGTCCGCGGGCGGCGGCGCGCAGGCTGTCCGCGATCTGGTCGACGCACTGCGCGGACGCCGCGAGGAAGATCGCCTTCTTGCTCGGGAAGAAGCGGAACAGGTACGACTGGGAGACCTTGGCGCCGCGCGCGATGGCCACGGTAGAGGTGCCGTGGAACCCCCCGCCGGAGAACTCCCGGACGGCGGAGCGCAGCACGGACGCCCGGCGCAGTTCGGTGGTCATCCGCACCGCGGGCCTCCGGGTGACGGGGCGGTGGTCCGCACGGTCTGCCTCCAGCGGGGCTCGGGGCCGCGTGACGCGCCGCCCCGGTCCGGGGGCGGCGCGTCACGCGGATCACGTGGATCGTCGGTCGGTACGGCGGCGGTGCGCCGCGCCGGGTCAGTCCGACGCGGAGGCCACCGACCGCAGGCCGGCCGTCTTCGCGCCCTCGCGGGCGGCGCCGTCGGCCTCCTCCGCCAGTTCGGCGGGCGGGGACACGTCACGCGGGATGAACAGCGCGCAGATGCCGCCGGCGACGACCACGCAGACACCGACCCAGGTCGCCGGGTGGAGGCCGTCGACGAACTGCTGGCCGCCGAGGTAGCTGCCGTTGCGGGCGAAGACGGTGCTGAGCACCGCGACGCCCAGCGCGCCGCCGATCTCCCGGACGGTGGTGTTGGCCCCGGACGCCTGGCCCTGGTGCCGCGGCCCGGCCGAGGCGAGGACCACCGAGGCGGTGGGCGCGAAGACGAAGCCCATGCCCGCGCCGCCGATGACCATGCCGCCGACCAGGTGCGAGTACGGGGTGTCGGCGGAGGCCGCCAGGTTGATCCAGGCCAGGCCGATGGCCTGGAGGAACAGCCCCAGCGCCATCAGCCGCCCGCCGCCGACGCGGTCGGTGAGCAGGCCGGCGACCGGCGCGATCACCATGGGCATCAGCGTCCAGGCCAGGGTCAGCAGGCCCGCGTGCAGCGGGGTGCGGTGCGGAGCGATCTGGAGGTACTGGGAGAGCATGAAGATCGAGCCGAAGACGCCGAAGTACATGCTCGCCGACACGAGGTTGGTCAGCACGAACGCCCTGGCCCGGTAGAGCTTGAGCGGGAGCAGCGGGTGCGCCGCCCGGCGCTGCCAGACCAGGAAGGCCAGCAGCAGTACCGCGCCGCCGACGAAGGCGCCGAGGATGCGGCCGGAGGACCAGCCGTCCTGCTGGCCGTTGACGATGCCCCAGACCACGGCGACCAGGCCGGCGGTGGCCAGCACCATGCCGAGCAGGTCGAGGTGGGTGTCGGGGACCTTGCTCTCCCCCAGCACGAAGATCACCAGCGGGATGGCGACCGCGCAGACCGGGACGTTGATCCAGAAGATCCACTGCCAGGCGAGGCCGTCGACCACCGCGCCGCCGACCACCGGGCCCATGGCGATGGCCAGGCCGCTGAAGGCGGACCACAGGCCGAGCGCGAGGCTGCGCCGGCGGGCCGGCACGGCGGCGCCCAGCAGCGTCATCGACAGGGGCATCACGGCCGCGCCGCCGAAGCCCTCGACGACCCGCCAGAAGATGAGCTGGCCGGCGGTGTCCGCCATACCGCAGCCGATCGAGGCGAGCGTGAAGATCACGATGCCGCCGAGGAAGATCTTCCGGCGGCCGAACCGGTCGCCGAGCGCGGCGCCGGTCAGCAGCAGGCAGGCGAAACTGAGGACGTACGCGTTCACGAACCACTGGAGGTCCGTGCTGGACGCGTCGAGCTTGACCGCGAGCGTGCGGAGCGCCGTGGACACGACGAGGTTGTCGAGCGCGACCATGAACATGGGCACGCTGCACGCGGCGATCGTCAGCCAGAGCGGCATGGCGCGGCCGCCGGCTCCGGGTTCCGCGGAGGGCAACGCCACGCCCTCCTCATTTATCGTGCTCATGACACTCCTTCGCAGGTGTCGGCGCCACGGCCGACCGGTGTTGGGTCCCGGCCCGGGGACGGGGGACCCCGGACCGGGTGTTCGGGCAGGGCGGCATGGCCGCGGGGCGGTGCCCCCGGGCGATGCCCTTCCCTTGCGACGGGCCGGCGGCGGGCGTGGCCGGACCCGGTGGCTACCGGGTCAGCCGGCGGCGCTCTTGGCGGCGTCGGCCCGCGCCTGCTCGGCGAGGTGCTGCTTGGCGTCGTCCCAGGTGATCGGGAGCTGCCCGACCGGGACGGTCCAGAAGGTGAACGTGGAGTCCCGGCAGGTGGGCCGCAGGCTCGTCATGATGTCGCGGTGCGGTGCGGTCTTGGCGAAGGCGTAGAGCGAGTCGCGGTCGTCCCAGGCCGAGAGCGTGAAGAAGGTGCGCTTCAGCGGCTGGGCGATCAGCGAGGCACCCAGCGCCCCCCGGGCGGACCGCACCTGGCGCCACGCCACGAGCGACTTCGCGAAGAAGCGCGGCACGTCCTTGGCGGAGCGCACCTCGAACCGGGAGGCCATGACGAACGCCTCGGTGGTGTTCGGCGCGGCCGGATTCGGGATCGTCCAGGGAAGAGTGGGCACCGTAACCCCTGCCTTCATAATTAGTGAGTGGCAGTATCTATACTAGACAGTGCCAGTACCCAATTGCCAGTCGAGAGCAGGACGTTTTGCGAATCTCCGAGCTGAGCCGTCGCAGCGGGGTCTCGAACGCGACCATCAAGTTCTACCTCCGGGAGGGCCTGCTGCCCGCGGGGCGCGCCACCGCCGCCACCCAGGCCGAGTACAGCGAGCAGCACCTGCGACGGCTACGGCTGATCCGGGCCCTGATCGGCGTACGCGGACTGACCGTGCAGCAGACCAGGGACGTGCTCGGCGCCGTGTCCGAGTACGGGACGGACCTCCACCAGGTGCTCGGGCTCGTCCTGGGCGCCAGGCCGGTGGACACCGGGGCCGGGGCCGAGAGCGAGGACGGGGACGGGGACGGGGACGAGAAGGAGCCCGGCCGGTCCGAGGTCGACGAGCTGGTGGCGGAGATGGGCTGGGAGATCTCCCCGCACTCCGCGGCCCAGAGCGTCATCGCCGAGACGCTGGAGACCATGCGCTCCCTCGGCGCGGACTACGGCTGGCGCTCGCTGGTCCCCTACGCCCGGATCGCCGAGGAGACCGCGGTGCTCGACCTCGACCAGCTCAAGGAGGAGGAGGACCTGCTCGAACGCGCCGAGCGGGCGATCCTGCTGACGATCCTGCTGGAGCCGGCCCTGCTGGCGCTGCGCAGGCTCGCCCAGGAGAACGAGTCGGCGAAGCGGCACAGCAGGTGAGCGGCCCGACCCGGCCGCCCGGGCCCCGTGCCCCGGGCGGGCCGGCGAGCCGGCCGCCGGGCCGGCCGCCCGGCAGGGGGCGGGCCGCCGGGCGCCGGCACATGGGGACCGCGCGGACCGTCCGGCCCACCCGGCCCACGCGGCCCGCACGCCCCGCACGGAGTGCCCCGCGCGCTCAGGCGGCGTCGGCCTGCGCCGCGTCGTCCTCCGCCTCCCGCGCGGCCTGCTCGCCCGGGTAGACGTCCGGGTACACGCCCGCACTCATGCAGACAAGCTGCCACCAGCTCAGCGTGAGCAGCCGGTGCCGTTCCTCGTAGGCCGCGTCGTCGACGGTCGTCATGCGCCGTACCTGCCTTTCGTCACGTCAGGCGCCCGGGAGTTCGCGCAGGAGCTGTGCGGCCGCCTCCATGCCGGAGGAGAAGGCCGCCTCGTGGGAGCCGATCTGGTCCCAGTGCAGTTGCTTGGAGTGGAAGTACGACCCGCAGAGCTTCACCCGGGTGCCCTCGTTGACCTCGTAGATGTCCTTCTGGAGGTTCCGCACGTGGACGTCGATGATCGGGTGGGTGTAGGGGAACTCCGCGATCACGTGGTCCGGGTCGATGGGGCCGGGGTAGTCCAGGGTGACGAAGTAGTCCTTCTCCGCGGTGAAGCCGTGCAGCTTGTTCATGTAGTAGGCGACGTACGTGCCGGCGGTGCCGTCGACCTCGACCTTGCCGTAGTTCCACGCCTCCCAGCGCTCGCGCGTGCCGGGCATCACCGAGGCGTCGGTGTGCAGCACGACCCGGGACTGGTTGTAGTGGATCGGCCCGAGCACCGCCCGCTGCCGCTCGCTCGGGTTCTCCAGCAGCGCCAGCGACTCGTCGGCGTGGGCGGCCAGCACCACGTAGTCGAAGGTCTCGCTGCCGGCGGCGGTGGTCACGGTCACGCCGTCGGCCTCCTGGCGGATGCCGGTGGCCGGCTCGGCCACCCGCAGCTCCGGGCCGATGGCGGCGATCGCCTTGCGGACGTAGGAGATCGAGCCGCCGCCGACGGTCCGCCAGTCCACCCGCTGGCCGCCCAGGCCGCCCTCGTCGTGGCCGAGGAAGAACGCGATCACGGTGGCCGCGGGCATCTGCCAGATCAGCTCGGCCGGCACCGACCAGACCGCGGAGCACAGCAGGATCACGTAGGAGTGGCGGAACTCCTCGCTGTAGCCGCCCCGGTCCAGGTACTCCCCCAGCGGGATGTCGGCGCGCTTGCGCACGAAGTCCTTGCGGCCCTCGGTGTGGAAGCGGTGGGCCTCGCGCCAGATGGTGAGGAACTGCGGGTACTTCTCGCCGTAGTGCGCCCGCACCTCCTCCTCGTCCCAGGCCAGTTCGGTGGTGCCGTACTCCAGGCCGCTGTCGAGGTCGAAGAAGTTGAAACCGCCGAGGTGCTGCACCGGCTCCACCCCCAACTCCTCGAAGAACCGGTAGATGTTGGGGTAGGCCGGGCGGTTGAAGACCACGAACGCGGTGTCGATGCCGAGGACCTTGCCGTTCTCCTCGACCTCCACGGTGTTGGCGTGGCCGCCGAGGCGGTTCTCGCGCTCGAAGATCGTGATCCGCGCGCGGTCGCGCAGGTGGTAGGCGGCGGAGATCCCTGCGGCACCGGCACCGACGACGGCAACACGTGGGGCGGGGTTCAGCGGCATGACGGTTTCCTTCACAGTCCGGCGGGGAGGTCGGGGAGAACGGTGCAGTGCAGGGCGGCGGGCCGCCCGTCGGCTGCGGCCACGGCCAGGACGTGGTCCGGGCCGGGATGGAGCAGGTCGAAGCGCCAGCGGTCGCACTCCCCCGGGGCCCGCTCGGGGTCGTCGACGGTGATGCGGCCGGCGGGGCGGACGGTCACGGGAGCGAGGGCGGTCCCGCGGTCACGGGCGGGGTCGGGCGTACGGACGGGGTCAGGATCGGGATCGGCCGTACCGGCGGGATCGGGGTCAAGGGCGGGATCGGCGCCGGCGGTACGGTCGGGGCGCGCGGCCGGACGGCCCGGGCCCGGGTGCGGGCCGGCGAAGGAGAAGCTCGCCAGGTCCCTGGTCAGGCCGGTGCCGAGGGCTTTGAGGTAGGACTCCTTGAGGACCCACAGCTCGCTGAACCGGGCCTGCCGCGGCGCCGGTTCGAGCGCGGCCAGCTCGGCCCGCTCGGCGGCGGAGAAGCGGCGGGCGAGGTGCCCGACCGCCTCCGGGGACGCCGGCGCGCGCTCCACGTCCACACCGCAGGCGCGGTCCCGGGTGACCACGCACGCGATGAGGCCGTCGGTGTGCGAGAGGTTGAACCGCACGCCGTCCGCGGCCGGTTCGGGCTCGGGGCGGCCGAACGGGCCGCGCCGGAACCGCCACCGCTCGGGCGGCAGGCCGGTGTCGGCGCTGAGCGCGTGGCGCGACAGGAGCCGCGCGCCGAGGTAGCGGCGCCGGGCCCCGGCGGTGGGCAGCCGGGCGTGCCGGGCCCGCTCCTCGGCGGTGAGCAGCCGCAGCCCGCCGACCTCGGCGGCGAACCGCGGCACGGCCCGCTCCGGCAGCAGCCACAGCCGGATCCGCGGCACGTCGGCGTCCGGCGCGGGCGCCGCGCCGGGCCGCGGTCGGCGGGTCGGACAGGTCGGACGGGTCGTCTGCGGCGTCATGGCGGCCTCCTCACGTCGGTGTGCACGGGTCCGGGTCTCGGATACGGATACGGGCGGCGGATACGGGGGACGGGTGCGGGTGACGGGTGCGGTCAGGGGGCCGGGTGCGGGCACGGCGGCCCGGCACCCCCGCGGCGGGCGGGCGGACGGCCCGCGGTCCGCCGCGCGGCCCTCAGGTGCGGGCCGCGGACAGGTCGGCGGTCCGCTCGGCCAGCGGGAACTGCCAGTGCGAGAAGAGCCGGTTCTCGCGGTACATCAGCCGCAGCACCCGCATCACCTCGTCGATGTCGGCCGCGGTCGTGACCGCCTCGTGCGGCCTCAACTGCCGCCGTAGCCGCTCCAGTTGGAGCAGCAGCAGCGCCGCGTTGGGCAGCGGGTCGTCGAGCGCGCCGTGCGAGTGCACGAAGGTGAGCACGCACGCGGCCGCGGCGTGCACCAGGCAGTACTCCTTGACCAGGTCGAACAGCTCCGCCGACTGCGCGTACTCCCGGCCCAGCGCGGCCCGCAGGGCGGCGGTGCGCTCGGCGATCGAGGCGGCGTGGCCGAGCAGTTCGCCTGCCACGTCGGCCGCGCGCAGCAGCCGGTCCCGCTCGTCCTCCTTGGCCTGCTCGGCCAGCGCCCGCAGCCGCTCGACGCCGTCCGGCGCGGCGAGCACCGCGTCGTCCATCCCGCGCGCGTGCAGTTCCTGCTCCCAGGGCCGGTAGGGCGGCATCCCGCGGTCGATGCCGTAGAGCACCGCGGCGCGCTCGACGGCGGCCGCCCTGGCCTCCTCGCCCGCGCCGGCCGCCGAGGCGAGCAGCGGCTCCAGTTGGCTGCCGAGGTTGCGCAGGTTCACCACGGTGTTGCCGTCGGCGAAGTTCGCCACCAGCAGGTCGCGCAGCATCTTCTGGTAGACGCCGTAGTGCGGGTGGCCGCGCAGGAAGAAGCGGGCGCCGAGCACCACGCTGAGCTGCGACATGGTCTGCTCCAGCACGGTCGGCACGAAGTACTTCGTCACCGACGACCAGACGCTGACCTGCTGCGGCGCCACCTGGAGCGCGCGGACCGCGCCCAGGCTCACCGCGTCGCACACCATCAGGTCGGCGAAGACCTCGGTCAACTGGCGGCGGCTGTAGGGGATGTCGCTGACCGCCTTGCCGAGGATCACCCGCCACTCGGTGAAGTCGAGGGTCAGCCGCAGCCCGGTGTCCACCGCCGACAGGGCGATGCTGCTGATCTGGGCGCGGGCGGTCTGGGTGGCCTTGATCGCGATCTCCAGGCCCTGGCCCTCGGCGCCGAGCCGCGCGGAGTCGGGCACGAAGACCCGGTCCACCTCGATGCCGCTGATGTCCATCGCCCGCAGCCCGTGCAGCCGTTCGCGCGGCAGTTCCACCACCGAGCCGACCGGGGTCCGGCGCTTCTCCAGCACGAAGATCGAGAAGCCGCCGGGGCCGCCGCGTTCGCCGGTGCGGGCGAAGACGCACATCCCGTCGGACCGGGTGGCGTTGCCGATCAGCCACTTGCCGCCGGTCAGCAGGTAGCCGCCCTCCACCTTCTCGGCCGTCATCCCGTTGGCGAGCAGGTCGCTGCCGTGGGCGCGCTCGGACAGGCCCCAGGACAGCCGCAGCCCGCGCTTGACGTCGTCCACGATGCGCTGCTTCTGCTGCTCGCTGCCGCCGATCCACACCGGCATGAAGCTGAGGTTGGTGATGATCAGCGCGGTGGCGGTGGTCGGGTCGCGGCGGGCGATCAGCCGGACCAGGTTGAACTCGGCCTCCACGTCGCCGGCCCGGCCGCCCTGCTCGCCGGGGAGGGCGTACTCCGGCACGCCCCAGCCGCGCAGGTCGTTGACGAACTCGTGCGGGTACTCCTCGCGTTCGTCGAGTTCCATGATCCGGGTGAAGGGCATCCGGGCGGCCGGGTCGTGCGGATCGCCGAGGTGCGCTTCGAGCCGGGCCGCCAGCGCGGTCAGATCGGCCTTGGGCATCAGGACTCCTCGCGGGTTACGGCCAGTTGGACGGGCAGGGCGGTGAACAGCCGGTCGTCGTCGCGCAGCGCGGTCACGACGTCGAGCGCGGGCAGCAGCGCGGACGCGCGGCGGCGGGGGTCGGTGCCGTCGGCGCGGGCGAGCAGGTAGGCGAGCGCGGCGCCCAGCCAGCCGGTGGAACCGGGCTCGGTGCCGTACAGCGAGGTGTCGCGGTTGGCCGACCACAGGTGGACGCAGGCCGCCGCGGCGTGCAGCCAGGCGTACCGCTCGGCGAGGTCGACCAGGGCGTTGGGGTCGGCACCGGGGCGCCGCGCCTCGGCGGCCTGCGCGCCGAGGCCGTCCACCGCCTCGGTCAGCAGGTCGGCCAGCTCGCCGGCCTCGGCGTCGTCGGTGAGCGCCTCGGTCAGCGACGCGACCGCCGGCGGCAGTCCGGCGAGCACCGGGTCCAGGCCGCGGGTGAACAGGTCCAGCCGGGCGGGCTCGTAGGGCGGCAGTTCCGCGTCGAGCGCGAAGACGCTGCGCAGCGCCGCCGGGGCCGCCGGCACCCGCTCCTCGATCACCGTGGGCAACTGGCCCGCGTACGAACGGAGGTTGGCCAGCGCGCTGGCGTCGATCACCCGGACCACCGCGGAGTCGCGCTGGAGCTTCTGGAACAGCCCGTCGCGCAGCACCGAGCGGGTGGCCAGCACCCCTCCGCAGCGCCGGATCAGGTCGTCGGAGGCGTCGGCCACCACGTGCTTGGCGGTGAGCCCCCACACGCTGAACGCCTCGGGCACCACGTGGACGCCGCGCGCCGCCGCCAGCGCGACCGCGTCGGCGGCGAGCAGCGCGGCCGAGGCGACGGCGAGCTCGCGGCGGGAGTGCGGCGCCCGGGTGAGCGTGGTGCGGCCGACCCGGCGGGACGCGGCGAAGTCCAGGCTCAGCCGCAGCGCGGTGTCGGCGCAGCCCAGGCTGCCGGCCATGCTCATCAGCCGGACCGCCTGCTGGGCCTTGACCGCCATCTCCAGCGCCTCGCCGCGCCGGCCGACGAGTGCCTCCTCGGGCACCGGCAGTCCGGTGAAGCGCAGGTAGGCGAAGTCGATGCCGCGCATGCCGCCGGTGCGGGGGGCGGGGTCCCTGGACAACTGCGTGCCGGGGGTGTCCGCCAGGTCGAGCAGCACCGCGGTGAAGGCACCGGGCCCGCGCTCGCCGGTGCGGGCGACGACGTAGACCGCGTCGCAGCGCAGTCCCAGGCCGACCATCCACTTCTCGCCGTAGAGCAGGCCGTCCGGCGTCAGGCGCACCTCGTTGGCGAGCAGGTCGCTGCCGTGGTCGGCCTCGGTCATCGCGAAGGCGACGGCGCCGCCGCGGCGCAGGATCTCCGCGGCCCTGCGCTGCTGCTCCGGGCTGCCGTGCAGTTGCAGGCAGGTCGCGGCGATGATGCTGAACATGGTGCCGGGCATCACGTTGACGTCGCGGCGGGCCGCGGCGCGCACCAGGGTCAGGCTGCGGTCGAAGGACTCGAAGCCGCCGCCCCACTGCCGGGGCAGGTAGTTGAGGTGGAATCCGGCCGAGCGCAGCGCGTCGCAGAGCGCGTCGGGGAAGGCGTCGTGCTCGTCGCGGTCCACGGCGGCCGCGAAGCCGTAGGGGTTGGCGGGGTCGGACGGGTCGCCGAGCAGGAGTTCCAGCGCCTCGGGGGTGAGCGGCCTGGCCGCGACGGTCGTCATCGGGTGCCCGCCGGGGAGGAGCCGAGGACGGGGGCGTCCAGCGGGACCGGGCGGTAGTCGCCGGCCGAGGGCGGGATCGTCACCCCGGCGGTGCGCAGGTGTGCCAGCCGGGTGTGGAAGGCGGCGCCGCGCATCAGGTGGTGGGCGACGTCGGTGACCCGCCGGTTGCCGGGGGTCTTGAGGTAGCTGCCGGTGGTCCAGTCGTTGAAGCTGCCCATCGCCGGGCCGGTCCAGATCTGGTAGTCCATGGCGCGGTCCGGTTCGCCGGTGACCGCCCAGCGCGAGGCCATCCCGAGGTACCAGCGGAAGACCAGCGCCATCTTGCGCTTGGGGCTGCCTGCCGCGCGGGTGAGCTGCTCGGGGTCGCGCCGCTCGAAGTAGCCGACGCAGTCGTTCCAGACGTCCTCCAGCGGACGGCGGAAGACCTGCTGCTCCAGCTTGGCGCGCTCGGCCGCGGGCAGGGCCTCCAGCCCGTCGTGCGCCTGGTAGAGCTGGTAGAGGCGGCGGGCCCGCATCGGGAAGAGGGTGCCCTTCTTGAGCACCTGGAGTTCGACGCCCATCTCGAACATGTCGGCGGCGGGCGCCATCTCGCAGTCGGCGATGCCCGCTTCGGCGAGCATCGCCTTGGCCGCCGGCGACGCCCCGGACTCCAGGCACGACTGGTTCACCGAGCCGGTCACCACGTAGGCGGCGCCCATCGCGAAGGTCGCGGCGACCGCGTCCGGGGTGCCGATCCCGCCGGCCGCGCCGATCCTGATCGGAACCGGGTAGCGGTGCTCGTGCTGGACGGCGTCGCGCAGCCGCAGGATGGTCGGCAGCAGCGCGGGCAGCGGGCGGCGGTCGGTGTGGCCGCCGGAGTCGGCCTCGACGGTGATGTCGTCGGCGAGCGGCACGTGGTGGGCGAGCGCGGCCTGCTCCGGGGTGACCAGGCCCTGTTCGACCAGGGAGCTGACGAGCGCGGCCGGCGCGGGGCGCATGAACCGCTCGGCGGTCTCCGGCCGGGAGACCTTGGCGATCAGCCGGTTCTCGGCGACGACCTGGCCGCCGGGGCCGCGGCGCAGCCCGGCCAGCCGGTAGCGCACCACGTGCGGGGTCAGGCCCATGAAGGCCGACGCCTCGACGCAGCGCACGCCGTGCCGCAGGAACAGCTCCACCGCCTCCCGCTCCAGCCGGTCCTCGCTGGGGCTGTGGATCAGGTTGACGGCGTAGGGCAGTCCGGGGATCTCGGCGGCGAACCGGTACAGCGCCTTCTCGATGGTCTCGGGCAGCAGCCCGGCCGCGCCGAAGGAGGCGAGGAAGCCCTCCCGGGCCAGTGCGACGACCATGTCGGCGGAGGCGATGCCGCCGGCCATCGCGCCGGCCATGTAGGGCAGTCGGACGCCGTGCGCGGTCCGGAAGGCGGCCGAACCGAGCCGGTGCGGCGGCAGCGGCGGGACGGAGGCGAGCAGCGGCAGGCCGGCGCCGCCGGCCGTCGCCGAGCCGCCGGAGACCGCGCCGATACCGTCGGGGGTGAGGACGATGCTGCACTGCTCGTCGAGGTCGGCCAGTGCCTGGTAGATGCCGGCCGAGTCGGTGCTCGGGTGCCGCTCGCCGTGCCAGCGGAGCGGGATGTCGCGGTGGTCCATGGGTGTTCGGTTCTCCATGGGAGGTCGGTTGTCCATCGGAGGGGCTCCTCGGGCGGTGCGGGCGGTGCCCGGCGGGGGCGGGTCCGGCACGGATCGGGCCGGCACGGATCGGGCCGGCGGGGGCGGCCGGCGCTGCGGGGCGGGTCCGGTGCCGGTCGGGCCGGCGGGTACGGCCGGTGCGGCGGGGCCGGCGGGTACGGCCGGTGCGGCGGGGCCGGCGCGGCGGGGTGGTCAGGCCCCGCCGCCGGGCCGGACCTCGATGGCCACGTCGACGAGTTCGTAGATGCGCAGACCCGGCTTCCACAGGTCCGCGTCGGCGATCACCAGCAGCCGGTCCGCCTCGCGGCGCACCTCCTTGACGTGCGTGTCGAACTGCATCTCGCCGTCGTTCCGCAGGATCTGGCCGCGGTACTTCCAGGACATCTCGACGCCCTCGGCCATCGCGAAGCGGGGCTGTTCGATGCCGTCGGCGAGGCCGGTCTCCATGACGAACAGCCGCAGCGCCTGGAGCACCGCCTCCACGCCGAGCGAGCCGGGCATCACCGGGTCGCGGTGGAAGTGGCAGTCGAAGTACCACTCGTCGGGGCGGACCTGGCGGTATCCGTGCACGTAGCCGGCGCCGTGGCGGCCACCGTCGGCGACCAGCTCGACCCGGTCCACCAGCGCGAAGTTGTCGGCGGGCAGGTGCAGTTCGCCGCCGGTGGGGTCGGAGAAGGCCGGCGCGCCGGCGGGCAGCGCGATCTCCCGGACCCGCTCGGCGGGCACCTGCTCCTGCTCGATCCACGGCGGCACGAACCTGCCGTTGTCCAGCCCAGCCTGGTTGGCCAGCGCGGCGGCGCTGAAGTAGCCGAAGAGCGACTCGCCGGTGTAGAACACCTCGCCGTCGGCGGACAGTTCGTAGCTGAAGTTCTGCAGCACCGCGCCGGACACCGCGCTGGTCATCAGCAGCTTGGAGGTGTGCCGGATCGTCCTGCCGCGCAGGTCGATGTCCTTGACCAGGGTGGCGCGCCCGTCGAGGTTGCGGATCGCGTACTGCTCCTGCGGCTTGCCGAGCGTGGCGCCGAGGTAGTAGCCGAGGAAGATGGCCGCCTGGAGCGAGGACTCCATGTACACGCAGTTCGGCATGTACGGCGAGGAGTTCTGCCGGTAGTACCAGGCGTCGGCGGGCGAGTCGTACTCGCACACCATCACCGAGCCGGGGCTCAGGTCGCCGCGGGTGCCCTCCAGGGACATCACCCGGTCCACGAACTGGAAGTCCCCGTTGGGGATGTACGGCGCCCGGCTGGTGCGGTAGATGTCGAACTCCGGGCCCATCGCGACACCGAGGTCGCCCTTGGCGGCGTGTGCGAGGTGCATCTCGTTGATCATCGCCGGCTCGCCGGAGCGGTTGGTGCGGCCGAGGAACGCGGGGAAGCCGCCGACCTCGGGGCGGTAGGGGGTGCCCTCCTTCTCGCGGACCTGGAGGCCGAGGTTGCGCATCCGGATCACCGGCTTGTCGCCGAGGTAGACCAGGATGTCGGCGACCACCGAGGCGCGCGGCAGCAGGGTCAGCTCCATCACCTCGACCTCGTAGCGGATCTCGCTGTGCGCGGGGGTGATCTGGCCGCGCACCTGCACGTCGATCCGCAGGTCGGTCATGGTCTGGAAGCGGGCGTCGGGCAGCGTGAGGTGCATGCCCTGGTGCAGCAGGTAGATCTGGAGCAGTTGGACGGCGCCCTCGGCCACCAGCGAGCCGGCGAGCACCGGGTCGTCGGGGAAGTGGCACGCGAAGTACCAGGCGTCCGGCTGGAGTTGCTTGGTGGCGACCAGCTTGCCCAGGCCGCGCGGGCCGCCGGTGCGGTCGACGGTGACGTCGTCGACCATCCGCAGCCGCTCGTCCGGCAGCCGCAGCGCCGGGTTGATGCCCGGGGCCTGGGCGTGGTGCGGGCCGAAGACGTCGCCGGGCCGGCCCTGGGCGAGCAGCTCCAGGTCGGCGGTGGTCAGGTGGTTCTTGTCGGTGTACGCCAGCGGCTTGAAGTAGCCCCGGGGCAGGGCGGCGCGGGCGGCCCGCTCCTTCTCGGTGATCACCACGCCGAGCGGGGTGTCCAGTTCCTGCTGGCTGAAGAACCCGGCGCAGGCGTCCTTGAGTTCGAGGATCAGCTCGCCGTCGGCGTAGCAGAAGTAGCTGAAGAAGAAGATGGTGGTGTCGCCCTGGTGGACGAAGCGGTCGATGGAGATGTCGTAGCGCAGGGTCTGGCCGGTGCGGGGCAGGCCGCCGCGGAAGATCAGCGAGCTGTCGAGCAGCCGGTAGACCCGCTCGCCCTTGTTGCGGAAGTCGATGCCGAGGTAGCTGACGAGCAGCAGGTCGCACTGGCCCGCCTCGACCGTCACGGCCGGCGGCACCCCGCCGTCGACCGCGTACCAGGCGTCCTCCGGCACGTCGTACTCGGTGGTGATGGTGGCGGGTTGGAAGACGCCGGTGGTGCCCTTCAGGGCGGTGACGCGCGTGACGAAGTGATACGGCTGCGCGGGCAGCCGCACCCGCTTGGCGTAGGAGTCGATGACCTCGAACTCGGGGCCGAAGACCTTGGCGACGGAGCCGGTGGCGAACTCCAGCAGGTCCGCCTCGTCCCAGATCACCCCGGTCCGGGCCGGCGAGCCGGCGGCGGGCGCGGAGACGGGGGCGCCGGCGGGAGCCGGAGCGGGCGGCGGCACGGGCGCGGCCGGCGCGGTCCCGGCCGGTGCCGGTGCGGACCCGGCCGGCGGCAGCGCCGGTACGGGCGCGGACGCGGCGGCGGGCAGGGACCGGCGGACCGGGGCCGGCGGCACCGCCTGCGGCGCGGCCTGCCGCGGCGGCGCGGGCCGGACGGGGGCGGCCGGAGCGGCGGAGGAGGCCGGGTCGAGCAGCGCCTCGGCCCGGTCCAACGTCGCCGACTGGAGTACCCGTTGGGTCTCCATGACCACCGTGTGGGTGGCGAGCATCTGCGCGCGCAGCTCGCGGATCAGGCCGGCCGCGGGTGTCGGGGCCGGGCCGGCGGCGGCGGTGCGGGCCGGCGCCGCGCCGGGCGCGGCGGCCTCCCGGACGGCGGGCACGGCCGCCGGGCCCGCGGCGGCCGCGGATGCGGGTGCGGGTGCGGCCGGTGCGGGCGCCAGGGCGCCGGGTCGCCCGCCCCCCGCGGCGGCCGCGGCGGCGGCCGCGTACGGCGCCGGCTCGGCCGGTGCCGCGGGCGCCCACGGCAGGAAGGTGATCGGGTCGCCGTCGAAGGCGATGACCTCCGGGTCGGCGAGGGTCGGGTCGGCAGGCATCAGCGCTGGCTCCTCCGGCGGTGCGGACAGGACGGGAACGGTGGGCGGGAGCTGCGCCGGCAGCGGCCCGGCGGCGGGCGCGGCCGTCTGCTCGGCCGCGCCGGGGTCGGCGGCCACGGCGGGCTCGCCGTGCGGGGCCGGCGTACCGGCCGCGGCGCGCGCACCGGAGGGGCGCGGCGCCGGGACGGCCGCGCTCCCCGCGCCGGCCACGGCGGGGGCCGGGACGCCCGGCACCGCGGGCGCTCCGGCGGGGCTCGGGGCGGTCGGGGTCGCGGCGGCCAGCGCCGCCGCGACCCCGCGGGCGATCCGCGTCGGCATCGGATCGCCGCCACCCACCCGGAACCGGCGGGCGCCCGCACGGCGCCCGGCGCCGCGGTCCGGGCCGGCCTCCGGGCCGAGCAGTGCGGTGAGGTCCACCGGCAGGCCGTGGCCGACCAGCCGGGCGACCATCTGGGCGACGGACTTCGTGGCCGGCACCCCGCGCCGGTCGATCGACGCGGCGACGTGCGGCGCGTCCCCGAGCGTGTCGCGCACCCAGCGGGAGCAGGTCGCGCTGGGGCCGACCTCCAGGAAGTAGCGGAACCCGCGGTCGTAGGCGGTGCGCACCAGGCGCGGGAAGTCGATCGTCGAGCGCAGGGTGTGCGCGATCCGCCGGGAGACCCGTTCGCGGTCCAGGTCGCGGATCGCCTGGTAGTCGTAGGCGCTGAACAGCTCCAGGTCGCCGATGGAGCCGGTCGGGTAGTCGTTGAGCCCGGCGAGGCCGTCGAGTTCGACGTCCACCACCGGGTTGTGCATGACGACGTTGACCGGGGAGCGCGCCGCGGGGCATCCCAGCTCGCGGATCAGCGCCGCGCACTGGGCCGGGTCGCCGGCGATCACCAGCTCGCCGGGGGTGTTGACGTGGGTGAGGTGCACCCGGTCGTGGCGGGCGAGCGCCTCGCGCACCGGCTCCTCGGCGGAGAGCAGCACATGGGTGGACCAGACGTCCTTGTCCGGTGTGGAGTCCGGCAGCCCCCACTGCTCGCGGACCGTGCGCCGCGGGCCGCAGAGCCGGTCGCGGAAGATCGGGGTGCCGCTGATCAGGTCGTCCCGGCGGCCGGCCGGCAGCCAGCCGCCGGTGGCGAAGAGCATGCTGCTCTCGCCCAGGCTGTAGCCGAAGCCGCCGTGCGCGGTGACGCCGAGCACGTCGCGGACCAGTTCGGTGTAGAGGATGGCGAAGCTGGTGCCGGTGGCGAGCATGAACGGGATGTCGTCGCCGAGCCGGGTCTCCAGTTGCATCAGGTCGCGCCGCTGCGGCGCGACCTGAGTGCGCGGGTAGAGCTGCTCGGCGCGGAAGAGCCGCGACGGCTCGTCGGCCTGGGCCTCGAAGCGGTCGAGGAGGCCGGGGAAGGCGCGGAAGAAGTCCTGGCCCAGCCCCGGGTAGCTGTTGAACGCGCCCGGGTAGACCAGCGCGACCTTGCCGTCGGGACCGATCGGCCGGGGCGTGCAGAACGACCCGGCCGGGGTCGCCCACTCGTCCCCCCGGGCGAGCGCGCCGGGCAGGTCGCCCGCCGCCAGCCGGGCCTGCGCCTGGAGCTCCGCGCCGTCCCTGCCGACCAGCACCACCCGCAGCCGCCGGCCGTCGAGCGCGGCGGCGGCCGTCCGCGCCAGCTCGTACGGGTCGGCGCCGCCGGCCAGCAGGTCGCGGTGGCGCTCGACGGAGGCGACCAGTTCTCCCGCGCTGTCGGCCCCGAGCGGCAGCAGCAGCGGGCCGCCGGCGCGCTGCCAGTCGGTGGCCGCGACCGCACCGCGGGTGGTGTCCGCGGAGAGCACCAGGTGGCCGTGGGTCCCGCCGGCGCCGATCAGGTCGATCGCGGCGTAGCGGCGGGCGCCCTTGGCGGTGCGCAGCCACGGCCGGGACTCGGCCGGCACGTAGAGCGCGGAGGCGGCGAAGTCGGCGTCCAGGTCCTCGGCCGGGCGGACCCAGCCGGAAGTGCCGGGCAGGTAGCCGTGGTGCAGGCACAGCGCGGTGCGGATCAGCCCGGCCATGGCCGCGGCGCAGCCGGCGTCGCCGATCTGCGCCTTGGCGCTGCCGAGCGCGACGCTGCCGCCGCCGGACGGGTACACCCGTGCCAGCGCGGCGAGTTCGGCCCGGTCCTGGACGGCGGTGCCGCCCGCGTGGGCCTCGACGTAGCCGACGTCGGCGGCGGTGATGCCGGCGCCGGCCAGCGCGGCGGCGGCCGCGGCCGCCAGCGGCTCGGCGTCGGCCTCCGGCAGCACGCCGCCGGCCGGCGCCGCGTGGCGCACGGCGATCGAGTCCAGGCGCGCGTAGACCGTGCCGGCGCTCTCGCCGGACCGGGTGACCACGACCGCGCCGGCGCCCTCGCCGATCCGCCGGCCGCGGGCGCCCTCGCCGAAGGTCAGCCCGGCCGCCTCGACGACGTCCGGGCGCAGCAGCAGGTTCTCCGCGGAGCCCGCCAGGTCCACCGCGCCCACCAGCACCGCCTCGATGCCGGGGTCGAGCAGCAGCAGCCGGGCGATCTCCAGCGCCTCGACGGTGCCGGACCCGTCGGAGGAGACGGTGAACGACGGCCCGGTCAGGTTCCACAGCGACGAGATCCGGCTGGCCATCACGTTGCCGATGTAGCTGAGGACCTCGTTGGCCACGATCGGGTCCACGACCGCGTCGCGCCCGACCGCGGTGAGCGCGGCCCGCTGCTCGTCGGTCAGCTCCAACCCGGCCTGCGCGAACTGCTCGCGCAGGAAGCCGCCGAGGCCGTAGCGGGTGAGCCGGGCGTGGGTGTACGGCTCGATCTCCATCGCCACCACGACCGCGATCCGGCGCGGGTCCGGGGCGCTGCGCCCCTTCGGCACGGCGCGGCTGAAGCCGGCGTCGTGCAGCGCCTCGTCGGCGACCTTGGTGGCCAGCGCGTGCTGGAGGTTGTAGGTGCGCAGGTCGGCCGGGGGGATCTTGTGGTCCATCGGGTCGATGCCGACCCCGTCCACGAACGCGCCGTGCGGCAGGTCCCGCGGGCCGACGCCGGCGGCCTGCTCCAGCGAGCCGCCGGTCACCTGCTCCAGGCCGCGCCAGCGCCGCTCCGGCAGCGGGACGAGCCCGTCGGCGCCGGCGTGCACCGCCCGCTCGAAGGCGTCCACGCCGTCGAACGCGCCGAAGTGCGCGCCGAGTCCGACCACGTCGAGGGCGGGCAGCACGGTGGCGTCCTGGTCGTCCGCGGCGCCGGGCTCGTCGGCCGTGCCCGGCTCGGAGAGCAGCACGTGCGCGTTGGTGCCGCCGAAGCCGAACGCGGACACCGCCGCCCGGCGCGGCCCGTCGCCCCGCGGCCACGGGCGGCCGCTCCTGACCAGCACGCCGTCGCCCACCGCGCCGTCCTTGGAGGTGACGGGCTGCTCGACGCCGATGGTCGGCGGGATGTGGCCGTTGGCCATGGCCAGGACCACCTTGAGCATGCTGCTCAGGCCGGCGACCGTGAGCAGGTGCCCGATGTTGCCCTTGACCGAGCCGATCAGCGGCACCTTGCCGTGCCGGCCGAAGAAGGCGGCCACCGAGTCGGCCTCGGTGGCGTCGCCGATCGGGGTGCCGGTGGCGTGGCACTCCAGGTAGTCGATGGCGGCCGGGTCCACTCCGGAGCCGGCGTAGGCCAGTTCGTACGAGTCGAGCTGGCCGTCGCCCTGCGGGACCAGCAGGTGCCGGCCGCTGCCGTCGTTGGACAGGCCGATGCCGTCCACGACGGCGTAGATCCGGTCGCCGTCGCGCAGCGCGTCGGCGAGCCGCCGGACGGCGACCATGCCCGCGCCCTGGCCGGTGAGGATGCCGCCGGACCGGTCGTCGAAGGGCTGGCTGAAGCCGTCGCGCGGGTAGGCGCGCAGGTCGGAGAAGGACAGGTGGATGAGGGTCGGCTCGGGGGCGCAGACGCCGCCGGCCAGCACCAGGTCGGCCTGGCCGGCGGCGAGGTGGTCGCAGGCCAGCTTCAGCGCGTACAGCGCGGACGAGCAGGCCGCGTCCAGGGCGTAGCGCGGGCCGCCCAGGCCCAGCGCGGTGGCGGCGAGGCCGGCCGGCGACCCGCTGACCCGCAGGTCCTCCGCGGCCGGGCCGCCCGGGTCGGTCAGCGCGCCCTGCCCCAGCCCGGCGAGCTCCGGCAGCCCGGACCGGCGCAGGCCCTCCAGCACCGCCTCCTGGGCCAGCGGCACGCTGACCCGGGTGGAGGCGGGCGTCGGGAAGGAGTAGTTGCCGAGGATCAGCCCGGTACGGGCCAGCGTCGCGGGCCGGTCGGCGTGGCCGGTGTCCCGCAGCGCCTCCCTGGCCACGTGCAGCGACCAGTGGAAGAGCCGGTCCAGGCGGGAGAGGTGGCCGGGGTCGAGGAGGTAGCCGGTCGGGTCGAAGCGGAAGTCGCTGACGAAGCCGCCCCGACGGCAGTAGATGCCGTGTTGCGGGTCGGCGTCCCCGGCCGCGGGAGCCGGGCCGAAGACCTCCTCGCCCCCGTCCGTGCGGCTGTCCGTGCCGGAGCGGAGGTTCTGCCAGAACTGCTCGGGGGTCTCCGCTCCCGGCAGCAGGCAGGAGAGGCCGACGATGGCGTACTTGCTCATCGGAACTGGGTGTCCCTTCTGGGGTCGGACGGTCCGGCCGGCAGGCGTGATCGGGGCGCCGGCCGGACCGACCGGGTCAGGCACGTCCGTCGGACGCGGGCGGTCAGCTGGTGACGAACTTGGCCGCGAGCTGCGGGGCGGAGACCACCGAGACCGCGTCGAAGCGGGTCAGCACCAGCCCGTCGGGAGCGCAGGCGGTGATGGTGAGGGAGGCCGCGGTGCCGTTGCCGTTGCCGCCGGCGGCGGGCTCCACCACGACCAGGAACGGCTCCCCGTCCGGCAGCGGGTGGTGCAGGTCGACCCGGCCCACCGCGAGCGGCAGCGAGGCGGTGCCCTGGAAGAGCCTCACCCACACCAGTCCGGCCTGGAGCAGCAGGTCGGCGGTGCCGGGGGCGTAGCGGGTGCCGCCGAACGCACCGCCGGCCGGGCGGTGTTCGGGCAGCTCGCACTGGAGGACCAGCCGGTCCCGTGCCTCGCTGAGCACCCGGCGCACCCCGCGCAGGGACGGGCCGTGGAAGAGGGTGCCGTCGGCGTAGAACCCGGCGGCGTCCTGTCCCCCGTCCAGGGCCGGCAGGCCGGCGAGCGCGGCCTCGGCCGGCTGCGTCCCGGCGTCGACCACGGCCGCGTAGTGCGGCCGCAGGGCGCCGTCGGCGCCGGTGGAGCGGATCGCCACCCGCACCGCGTCGCCCGCCGGGCTCAGCACCAGGCGTACGGTCTCGGGCTGCGTGCCGTCGAAGACGATGCCCTTGTGCACCGCGAAGTCCCGTACCTGGCCGGCCGGGACGCCGCCGATCCGCTCGACCGCGCCGATCGCCCAGCCGAGCGCGACCGCGGCCGGCAGCACCGGCTCGGAGCCGATCACGTGGTCGGTGAGGATCGGGTCGGCCGCCAGGCCGGTCAGCGTGCGCTCGACGGTGACCTCGGAGGCGAGGGCCACCGCCTCGCGCTCGGAGAGCGGGGTGGTCGGGCCGAGCACGGTGACCACGTCGTCGGCGCGCTCGGCGGAGAACTGCTCGGCGAACATCCGGGCCCCGGTGCCGACCGGGATCAGGGTGATGCCGCGCTGCTCGAAGACCGCCTTGATCTCCGGGGAGACCATCCCGCTGTCCCAGGCGCCCCAGTTGAGCGAGGTGACCCGGGTCTGCGGGTGGCGCTGCTTGAAGGCGGACGCCCAGGCGTTCAGCACCTCGTTGGCCATCGCGTAGTCGGACTGGCCGCGGTTGCCGAAGAAGCCGGCCACCGAGGAGAAGAGCACCACGTGGCGCAGCGCGTCCTCGGGCAGCGCGGCGACGACCGAGCGCAGCCCGGTCAGCTTCGGCGCGAAGACCCGCTCGATCTCGGACGCCTTCTTGTTGCCGATGAGCTGGTCGGCGAGGACGCCGGCGCCGTGCACCAGGCCGGTGATCCGCTCCCGGTGGGGG
This sequence comes from Streptomyces sp. SN-593, assembly GCF_016756395.1. Classification (NCBI taxonomy): domain Bacteria; kingdom Bacillati; phylum Actinomycetota; class Actinomycetes; order Kitasatosporales; family Streptomycetaceae; genus Actinacidiphila; species Actinacidiphila reveromycinica. The sequence goes on along the minus strand of NZ_AP018365.1, from coordinate 5,898,769 downwards.
GCGAGCGCGGCGGCGGTGGCGGCCTGGTCGGTGATGTCGACGGCGAGGTACTCGGCCTCGCTGCCGGCCGCGCGGACCTCGGCCAGCGTGGCCTGGATCTCGCGGACGCCGACCACGGTGCGGTAGAGCTGCTCGACGCGCTTCGGGGTCGGCTTCTCGCCGGCGGCCTTCAACTCGCCGGCCGCTGCGGCCTTCAGGCCGGCGTCCGGCACGTCGTGCGCCCACGCCGGCTCCTCGCCGAGCGGGGTGCGGCCCAGGAGCAGCAGCCCGGGGCGGTGCCGGCGGGCCAGCTCGGCCACGCAGGAGGCGGTGATGCCGCGCGCGCCGCCGGTGACCACCAGCAGGTCGTCGGAGCCGAGCGGGGCGCTCGCCCGCCCGGTGCCGGTCAGCGGCTGGTCGGCCAGGGTGAGGCCGACCCGCCGGGTGCCGTCGCGGCCGACCTGGACCGGCTCGGCCCCGGCCGCGTGCACCTCCTCCAGGACGACCGCGGCCGCGGCCGCCGGGTCGAGGGCGGGGGCGAGGTCGACGGCGCGGCAGAACAGCTCCGGGGCCTCCACCGCGAGGGTCTTGACCAGTCCGGCGACGCCGCCGCCGGGTATCGACTCCTCGGCCACGCCGTGCAGCCCGAAGGCGCCGTCGAGCCGGGTCACGGCCACGAACGCGGCCCGGCCGAAGGCCGCGGCCTCGGTCAGCGGCTCGACCACGTGCTTGGCGACCAGCAGGGAGTGCGCGAGCCGGCGGACGCCGTCGGCCCAGTCGCCGCCGGGGGCGGTGGTGAGGTCGAGCACCAGGCTGATCCGGTCGGCGAGCGCGTCCTCGACGCGGGCCGCCAGTTCGGTGACGCCCCAGCCGGCCAGGGCGTGGTCCCGGACGCCCGAGGCGCGCTCGGCGACGCCGGGCAGCCGCAGGACGTGCACCTTCCAGCCCTCGGCCGCCAGCCGCTCGGCGAGCACCGGGGTGATGTCCCCGCCGTTGTCGACGATCAGGGCTCCCGAGCCCTGCGGGTAGGCGTTGACGAGCCGGTCGGGTTCCGGGAGGACGGCCAGGGCAGCCTGGGCCCGGCCGATGCGGCCGCGCGGCTCGGTGGACGCCGGCGCCGGGACGGGTGCGGCGGCGGGCTGGGGGGTGGAGGCGTCGCCGCCGGCCACGAACTCCACGATGTCCCGCAGCGACCGCAACTCCGCCAGCGCCTCAGGACCGGCCGAGGACTCGAAGGCGAACCGCTCCTGCATCACCCCCATGATCTCGACCCGCTTGATCGAGTCGATCCCCAGATCCGCCTCGACATCCATGTCCAACTCCAGCATCTCCGCCGGATAACCCGTCTTCTCCGCCACCACACCCAGCAGAGCCGACTCCACCGCAGCCGCGTCCGGACCAGCCGACACCCCACCCGCGGACGCCTGCGCCGCTGCGGGTGCGGCGGCGGGCTGGGCCGCGGACGCGTCGCCGCCGGCCACGAACTCCACGATGTCCCGCAGCGACCGCAACTCCGCCAGCGCCTCAGGACCGGCCGAGGACTCGAAGGCGAACCGCTCCTGCATCACCCCCATGATCTCGACCCGCTTGATCGAGTCGATCCCCAAGTCCGCCTCGACATCCATGTCCAGCTCCAGCATCTCCGCCGGATAACCCGTCTTCTCCGCCACCACACCCAGCAGAGCCGACTCCACCGCAGCCGCGTCCGGACCAGCCGACACCCCGGCAGCAGGCACGGCAACCGCGGCAGCCGGAACACCGGCACCCACCGCACCCGGCACCGCCATGAACTCCACGATGTCCCGCAACGACCGCAACTCCGCCAACGCCTCAGGACCAGCCGACGCCTCCACGCCGAACCGCTCCTGCAACACCCCCATGATCTCCACCCGCTTGATCGAGTCGATCCCCAAATCCGCCTCGACATCCATGTCCAGCTCCAGCATCTCCGCCGGATAACCCGTCTTCTCCGCCACCACACCCAGCAGAGCCGACTCCACCGCAGCCGCGTCCGGACCAGCCGACACCCCGGCAGCAGGCACGGCAACCGCGGCAGCCGGAACACCGGCACCCACCGCACCCGGCACCGCCATGAACTCCACGATGTCCCGCAACGACCGCAACTCCGCCAACGCCTCAGGACCAGCCGACGCCTCCACGCCGAACCGCTCCTGCAACACCCCCATGATCTCCACCCGCTTGATCGAGTCGATCCCCAAGTCCGCCTCGACGTCCATGTCCAACTCGAGCATGTCCGCGGGGTAACCCGTCTTCTCCGCGACGACGTCGAGCAGCGCGGACTCGACGGAGGCGGAGTCCGGGCCGGCCGGAGCGGCGGCGGGTGCCGGGGCGGGCGCGGCGGCGACCGGAGCCGCGGGCACCACGGGTGCCGGGGCCGGCGCGGGAGCCGCGGGGGCGGGCGCGGGCGCGGCCACCGGTACCGCGACGGCGGGCGCCGGGGCGGCGATCCCGGGTGCGGGCGCCGGGGCGGCCACGGGCAGCGTCGCCGGCCGGGCGGGCTCGACGTAGGCCGCGGGCGCGGCGGCCGGGGCGGCCGGGGCGGTGCCCAGTTCGAGCCCGGCGAGGTCGCGCAGGATCTCGTTCGCCCGCAGGTGCGTGCGGCCGATCGCGAGGCCGTGCTCCTTGACCGCGGTGACCCCGGCGATCACCTGGTTCACCCGGCCCTGCTCGTCGGCGCGCTCCAGCAGCCGGGCGAGGCGCTCGGCGCTCTGCAACTGGCCGTTCAGGTACTCGTCGTGCAGTTCGAGGTGGTCGGCCATCAGATCGGCCAGGCGGTCATTGTCCACGGGAGCTGTCTCCAGGACGGAGGGGGCGGGGGCAGGGGGCGCGGCCGGTGCGGCCGCGGCCGGTGCGGGGACGGGGGCCGGCAGGGCGGGCGCGGCGGACCGGGCGGGCGGCACCACGGCGACGGCGGCCGCAGTGATCGGGGCCGGTCCGGCGGCCGGGGCCGGCGGGCCCGCGGGCGCGGGCCGCGGCGCGCTCGCCGCGCCGGCGGAAGCGGTACCGGAGGCGGTGGCGATCGGCGCGGCGCTCGCACCGGCGGCGACGGCGGCCGGGACGGGCACCCGGTAGCCGTTCTCGATCGCGTCCCGGTAGGCCGCCTTGCGCTGCGGCGAGACGTAGTTGATGCCGTTGAGCGAGATCGTCATGCCCTTGGCCGGCTCGCTGCGCCGCGGCTCGGCGACGTAGCGGTCCGCGGTGGCCAGCGGGACCCCGAGCACGGCGAGTTGGGCGACCGCCTGCTTCAAGGTCAGCTCCGCGTCGCGCTTGGCGCCGCCGTCCAGGGAGATCGCGGTGTGGTCGCGGTCGCCGAGCACCCGCCGTACCAACTGGGTGAGCACCGAGCCGGGGCCGAACTCCACGAACACCCGGAAGCCGGCGTCGTACAGCTCCTCCACCCGGGCGGAGAAGTCCACCGGGTGGATCAACTGCTCGGTGAGGACGCGGCGGTTGGCGTCGAGGTCGGCGCCGTAGACGGCCCCGCGGGTGTTGGGCAGCACCCGGCCGCGCGGCTCGCGCATCTCGGCCGCGCGCACGTGCGCGCCGAACTGCTCGACGGCGTGGGCGACATGGGGGGTGTGGAAGGCGGCGGAGACCGGCAGCCGCGATGCGCGCAGTCCGGCCTCCTTCGCGGTCGCGACCAGCCGCTCGATCTGCTCGGTGGCGCCGCCGACCACGATCTGGTCCGGCGCGTTGCGGTTGCAGACGGCCAGCCCCGGTGCGTCCGCGAGGAGTTCGGCGACCTTCTGCTCGGGGGCGGCCACGGCCGCCATCGCCCCGGCGTCGAAGTCCGGGTCGGCCGGGGGCGCCATGGCGGCGCCGCGGGCCCGGGCGAGCGCGAAGTAGGTGTCGCCGTCGAGCGCGCCGGCCGCCCACAGCGCGGTCAGCTCGCCGAAGCTGTGGCCGAGGAAGCCCTCGGCCGAGAAGCCGAGTTCGGCCAGGTAGCGGTACTGCCCGACCGACAGGGCGCCGATCGCGGGCTGCGCGTGCGCGGTCTCGCGCAGCTCGGCCTCCTGCGCCTTGCGGCCCTCGGCGTCGAACGACGGCGGGGGGAAGGCGATCCGGGACAGCGGCCGGGCGTCCGTGAACTGCCGGTTGACCTCGTCGAAGGCGGCCCGCAGCGGCGGCAGCGCCAGCACGGCGGTCCTGCCGGGGTTGACGTACTGGCTGCCCTGGCCGGCGAAGAGCGCGGCGACCTTGCCGTCCTGCGCGGCGCGGCGGCGGAAGTACACGCCCTTGGGGTGGGTCCAGGCGTCCGCGTCCGGCCGGGCGCGTAGCTCGCCGAGCGCGGCCTCGCGCAGGGCGGCCAGTTCCTCCGGGGTCCTGGCGACCAGCGCGACCCGCGCGTGGTCGGCGGGCGCCGGGCCGCCCTGGGCGCCGTCGCCGGCGGCCAGCGCGGCGGTCAGCGCGGCGGTGTCCGGCGCGTGCCACAGGTGGACGGAGGCGACCGGGAACATCACCTCCAGGTCGGCGCCGTCGCCGTACTCCTCCATCACGAAGTGGAAGTTGGTGCCGCCGAAGCCGAACGAGGAGATGGCGGCGCGGCGCAGGCCGAGCTTCGGGTCGCGGATCCACGGCCGCAGCTCGGTGTTGACGTAGAACGGGCCGTTCTCGAAGTCGATCGCCGGGTTGGGCTCGTCCACGTTGATGGTGGGCGGCAGCACCTTGTGGTGCAGCGAGAGCGCCAGCTTGATCATGCCGGCGGCCCCGGCGGCGGCCTTGGTGTGGCCGATCTGGGACTTGACGCTGCCGACGGCGGCGTAGGCGCGCTCCTCGGTCGCCTCGCCGACGACCGCGGCGAGCGCGCTCAGCTCGGTGGCGTCGCCGACCGCGGTGCCGGTGCCGTGCGCCTCGAACAGCTCCACGCTCGCGGGCGAGCAGTCGGCGTCGTGGTACGCCCGGCGCAGGGCGACCATCTGGCCCTCCTTGCGGGGCGCGTAGATGGACTTGAAGCGCCCGTCGCTGGAGGTGCCCAGGCCCCGCAGCACCGCGTAGATCTGGTTGCCGTCGCGCTCGGCGTCGGAGAGCCGGCGCAGCGCGAGCATCCCGATGCCCTCGCCGATCAGCGTGCCGTCGGCGTTCTTGTCGAACGGGCGGATCCGGCCGCCCTTGGACAGCGCCGGGGTCTTGCTGAAGCACAGGTACATGAAGATGGTGTTCTCGGCGTCGCAGCCGCCCACCAGCATGGTGTCGGCGCGGCCCTCCAGCAGCTCGCTGACCGCGGTCTTGACCGCGCCGAGGGAGCTGGCGCAGGCGGCGTCGATCGTCATGTTGGTGCCGCCGAGGTCCAGCCGGTTGGCGATCCGGCCGGCGACCACGTTGCCGAGCATGCCCGGGAAGGAGTTCTCCTCCCACGGGGCGTACGCCATGCGGAACTTGGCGGCGATCTCGTCGGCGTCCCGCTCGGACAGGCCGCAGCTTCGGACCACCTCCTTGAGCACCGGCGTCTGGAGCCGCGCGGTGAGCGGCTGGGTGAGCTGGTTGGCGCCGGTGATACCGAGGACGACGCCGGTGCGCGAGGCGTCGTACCAGTCCTGGTCGGCGCCGGCGTCCTTGAGCAGGTCGCGGGCGACCACCAGGCTCAGGAGCTGGAGGACGTCGGTGACCTCCAGGGTGTTGGGCGGCAGCCCGAACTCCATGGGGTTGAAGGCCACGTCGGGGATGAAGCCGCCGCGCCGGGCGTACGTCTTGTCGGGCACCGACGGGTCGGGGTCGTAGAACTCGTCGACGTCCCAGTGGGTGGCGGGCACGTCGTCGATGCAGTCGGCGGCCGACGCGACGTTCGCCCAGAATTCGGTCAGGTCGCGGGACTTCGGGTAGAGCGCGGAGAGGCCGACGATGGCGATGGGGTCACGGGCGAGCCGACGGTCGAGCGCGGATTCCTGCGAAGAGTTCACGGCGAGTCTCTCTGGGATCTGGACGAACGGGATCTTCCGTGGCGACGCCCGCCTGGCACGGCGCGGCCGGCGCTCCGGCCGGTCGGGCCGGAGCGGGGGCGCGGGCAGGCTGGTGGGTGGGTCGTCCGGTGGGGACCGGCGGATCAGCGGGGCGGTCGGACCACTTCGGCGATGGCCGCCGCGGCGTCGGGGCGGATCAGCATCGTGTAGTGGTCCCCGGGAGCGGGCCGGCGCAGGTCGAGGCCGTGCGGCGCCAGCTCCTGCCAGCCGAGCGTGTCGTCGCCCAGGATGAGGCTGTGCGTGGCCTTGATCAGGGCCAGCGGCACGGACGAGGGCACAGGCCGGTGGGTGGCGGTCAGCCGGTTGTTGCGCAGCAGCCCGTCGACGTAGGTGTCGTACAGCTTGCGCAGTCCCGGCAGCGGGGTGCCGGCGGCCAGGGCGCCGCAGTCGACCGCCGCGTCGAGGATGCGCACCAGCCCGGTGTCGATGTCGAGTCCCGCGGTGCCGCCGGGGCCGAGCGAGACCGTGCGGTTCCGCTTGGCGCCGAGGTACATCGCGAACCAGCGCAGCAGCATGGGCGGGTCGAGCGCGTCGTCGGCCTGCTGGTAGGCATCGGTCGGGGCGATGCTGTCGAGGAGCACCAGCCGGTCCGGGCGTTCGGCCGGCTCCAGTTCCTCGGTCATCGACTGTGCGAGCACGCCGCCGAAGGACCAGCCGGCGAACGTCGTCCGCGCCGCCCGCGGCCCGGCGGCCCGGTCGGCGCGGAGCTCCTCGGTGAGCCGCGCGACGAGCGAGGCGACGGTCAGGTCGCTGTGGCCGCCGGACAGCGCCGCCTCGAAGTACGCCGGGACGCCGGCCAGGTCGAGCACGGCGAACCCGGTGTCCGCCGGCAGCGCGTCCGCGACCCCGCTCCACACGCCCGAGGGCAGGGCGCCGGGGTGGACGGCGTAGACGCTGTGCCCGCCGGGCGGCGTGGGCCGGTGCCGGCGGACGATCGGCGGTGCCTCGGGACGGGGAGCGGCTCCCCGCGGGTCAGGGCGGCGGGCCCTAGGCGGAGGCACGCTGCGCGACCTCCTCGGCGAGGTGGGCCGCCAGGTCCTTGATGGTGGGGTGGTACCACAGCGCCGTGGTCTGGAGTTCGAAGCCGAGCCAGTTCTCCATCTCGCCGGCGAGGATCAGCGCCTCGGTGCTGTCCAGGTCGAGTTCGTCGAAGTACTGCTCCGGCGGAACCGCGGACGGCTCCACACCCAGGCGGTGGGCAATCTTATCGATCAGCCAGTCCTGGGCTTCCTGGGTCGTGATGTTCCCCATTCCATTCCCTTCCCGACGACTTGAGTTTCCCGGTGGTCCGCACGCCGGACCCGTCGGCCGTGGAATGCCCGGACCCCGTGACGTGTTCGCGGGGTGCGGATATGCCGACGGCCGAATTCGGGGGGCGCCCGCAGTTCGGGACAGTAGGCGGGAGGTCTTCTCCTGGGCAACCGACGACGAACCGGGAAACACGTCCTCCGTGCCCCGTGCATAATCATTCGGTGCGGATGGAAACCAACCACCCACACTGAGCTGGGAGAATGTCGCGAAGCGGGCGATCAGGGGTTCCGCTGTCAGCATCGCGCAAGGGTGTCAGCGAATCTGTCAGCGCGTGTCAGCGGCCATCAGCGCGCACCGCGGAGAACTCCGGCCGGGGTTCCACTTGGCGCGCGCGCCGACCCGGCGCGCCGGCTCCGTCCGCGTCGTGCGCGCGGCGCCGCGGACGGCGGCGGGCGCCGCTACGAGCCCGCCGCCGCGCGGCCGGGGTGTCCGCCGGGGCCGTTGGCGCCCGCGTCCCCGTCGGAGCGGGAGGGCGACCGGCGCTGCCGGGACTGCACCTGCCGGACCGTGGTGGTGCGCACCCACTCCCGGATCGACGCGTTGGGCCGGGCGGCGAGTTGGGCGGCGGTGTGCCGCAGGGCCAGCGGGCGGCGGCCGCAGACCTCCGCGAGCGCCGCCGTGGCCTCGGGCTCGGCGGCGGTGCGCGAGGCCCCCAGGAAGGCGTCCAGCAGTTCGCGCGCCTCGGTGACCGACAGCACGTCGAGCTCCAGCGGGGTGGCGCCGTTGCGCACCACCAGGTCGGGCAGCGGGTGCTGGCTGGTGACGAGCACCAGGTTCCCCGGGGTGCCCGGCAGGAGCGGCCTGACCTGCGCGGAGGTGCCCGCGTCGTCGAGCAGCACCAGGACGTAGCGGCCGGCGAGCAGGGTGCGGAAGAGCGCGGAGCTCTCCGCGAGGTCGGCGGGTATCCGGTCCTTGGCGACCCCGAGCGAGCGCAGGAAGCTGCCGAGCACGCTCAGCGGCTCCAGGGGCTCGCCGACCGCCGCGTCGCCGCCGCGCAGGTCGGCGTAGAGCTGGCCGTCGGGAAACCAGTCGTGCGTCTCGTGGGCCCAGTGCACCGCCAGCGCGGTCTTGCCCTGCTCGGGCGGGCCGTAGACGGTCGCGATCGCCACCGCCGTCTGGTCCCTGCGCTGGCGGGCCAGCAGCCGGTCGAGCGCGGCCATCTCCGCCCGCCGGCCGACGAACGGCCTGACCACGGGCGGGATCTGGGCGGGTGAGGTGGCGGAGCGGACCGGCGGCGAGGTCTGCACCGGCGCGGCCCGGTCGGGGCCGCCGCGGGCGCGGGCCGGCCGGGCCGGACCCTCCTCGCCGGGCTGGGCGAGGATGCTGCGGCGCACCGCCCAGATCTCCTCGCTCGGCTCCACCCCCAGCTCCTCGTGGAACTGCTCGCGCAGGTCGCTGAAGAGCCGCAGCGCGGCCGCCTTCTGGCCCGACCCGGCCAGTGCCAGCATCAGCCGGCCCTGCACCCCTTCGTGCAGGGGCTCCTCGTACGCGGCGGCCATCAGCTGCTTGACCACGACGGCGTGCCGCTTCTGGCACAGCGCCAGGTTCGCGAACTCGATGACCATGTCGAAGCGGTGCTGGCCGATCGCGACCACCACCGGGTGCTGGCGCAGCGCGGGCACGTCCTCCAGCACCGGGCCGCGCCAGTACTGGAAGGCGCGCCCGAACAGCTCCAGCGCCAGCGCCGGTTCGCTCTCCCGCACGCCCAGGGCCTTGGCGGTGTACTCCTCGAAACGCAGCAGGTCCAGGCCGGCCGGCTCGGCGGACAGCGAGTAGCCGCCGCGCACCGTGGTGACCCGGCGGTGGTCGCCGCGCCCGCCGGGGCCGCCCTCCAGGGTGCGGCGCAGCCGGGCCATGTAGGTGTGCAGCAGGCCCAGCGAGGAGGGCGGCGCCTCGCCGCTCCACAGCACCTCGGTCATCTCGGCCTGGCTGACCACGCGGTTGGGCTGGATGGCCAGCAGGCCGAGCAGGGTGCGCTGCTTCAGAGGCAGTTCGACCGGCTGGCCCTCGCAGGAGACGGTCAGCGGCCCCAGCACCCGGATGTCGTGCGTGTCGCCGCCGGCCGGCCGCGCGGGGCCCTCGCCGCCGGTGCGCCAGGGCGCGTCCGCGAGGTCGAGCCCGACGGCCTCGGCCAGCCGGTCCAGCGAGTGGCGTCGGGGCTGGGCCACCTTGCCCGACTCGATGTAGCGCAGTGCCCGGACGCTCATGCCGGCCCGGCGGGCGACGTCGTTCTGCGTCAGCCCGGCGGTCAAGCGGGCCTCACGCAGAACAGCACCCCATAAAGCCCCACTCATACCCAGAAGCCTCCCCGCGGAAACGGTTCACCCCGTCTCCGAATTACTGGTCATGACGCGTGGTCCCGTCGAGCATATCGAGGTGATCTGTGGCGTCATCATGGCGTCGATACCCGCGATCTTGGCTTTCGGGCCCGCCTTGTCACGCACCGTATCCATGACGATACGTCGGCGTGACGGACGTGACCAGAGTGCCTGACGTGCTTCCTTCCGCCCCGCGCGCTCACCTAAGGTGATGCCGGGGAAAGATCGGTGCACAGCCCCGCGCACACCGGCGCACGTCCCGGATTCGGGGCCCGTCGCACCGCCCGGGGGCCGCCCCGGGGACTCCGGAAGGGCCCTCGGCGCTGACACGGCGTCCGGGTCGCCGGACGGCCGGCGCGCGGCCGACTGCCTGTCCGGGTGTCAGAATTTCCTCCTCCTCTTGCCGACCGGCCCCGCGCCGCCCCCCGTCCACCGAGGCCAGGCCGCCATAACGGCGCGGGAGACGGGCGCCAGAACGGGTACAGGTACGCTCCCAGCGTTTCGCTTACCGTTCCTGTGACCTCATGACCAGAAAATGTGAGCGAGTCAGCGGAATTCAGCGGATGGAAATGACCAGTTCACATCGGTGTGACACTCGGCAATTAAGGGCCGTAGGGGCATGGGGAACTTGACCGGATCGGCGTCTTTCAGCGGGGAGTGCAGCAGAATGCCGGTGGATACCGGGCACGACTGGCCGATGATCGCGCGGGAAAGGGAACTGGCCGCCGTAGAGGCCGCCGTCGACCACGGCGGCGGGGTCCTGCTGGACGGGGACCCGGGCATGGGCAAGAGCCGGCTGCTGGAGGCGGCCCTGGAGCGGGCCGCCGCGGCCGGCCGGAGCGTCGTCGCGGTGGGCGGGGCGTGGCGCGGAGCGCAGGAGGGCGGTGCTCCGGTCGAGACCTTCGCCACGCTCGCCGACTGCCTCGACCGGCTCGGCACGCTGCCGCGGCAGGCGTCGCCGCCGCAGCGGCCCCTGGTGGGGCTCGACGACGCCCACCTCGTGGACGAGGCGTCCGCCGCCCACCTCTACCGGCTGGCCGTCGCGGGGCAGTTGGGCGTCGTCACCGCCGTCCGCAGCGGCGCCCCGGCGCCGGCCTCGATCGACAAGCTGTGGGTCACCCGCCTGGTGGAGCGGATCGAACTGGGTCCCTTCGACCGGGCCGAGGTGGCGCGCGCGCTGCACGGCCGGCTGGAGGGGCACATCGACGCCGCCACGCTGGAGCGGCTGTGGACCAACACCGGCGGAAGCCCGCTGATACTGCGGGAGTTGGTGGAGCACTCGCTCGCCGACGAGTCGCTGCGGCAGGTGGACGGGATGTGGCGCTGGCAGGGCCTGGCCGAGCCGCCGACCCGGCGGCTGGCCGCCGTGGTCCACCTGGGGCTGCGCGACCTGGACCCCGACGAGCAGGAACTGGTCAACATGCTCGCCCTCGCGGAGCCGCTGGAGGCGGACATCGCGGCCCACTTCGACCTCTCCCAGGCCGCGGAGTCGCTCAACCTGCGCGGCGTGGTGGCCGTGGAGCGCACCGGCCACCGGCTCCGGCTTCGGCTGGCCCTGCCGCTCAGCCGGGTGGTGGTGGCCGCGCGGATGTCCGACCTGACCGCGCGGCGGCTGCGCCGCCAGATCGCCGAGTGGATCGAGAGCACCGGAGCGCGCCGGGCGGACGACCAACTGCGCCTGATCACCCTGCGGTTGGACGCCGGACTGGTTCCCGGGCCGGAGCAGTTGCTCGGCTTCGCGCACACCGCCTTCCAGCGGCAGGACTTCGCCCTCGCCGAGCGGCTGTGCCGGCTCGCGCTGGACGGCGCGCGCGGCCGGGCCCCCTACGAGCGGACCGGATGCGACGCGGCCGGTTTCGACGGCGGCGGTTTCGACGGCGGCTTCGAGGCGCCCGGCGCCGGGGCCGCGGTGGGCGAGCACGGCGAGGCCGGCCGGGACTGGGACGCGCTGCCCCCGCTCGGTCCGCCGACGTTGCGTCCTTTTTCACGCCGTGTTTCAACGCGCGTAGCACCTGGTGGGCAGGGAGCGGACGGCTCGCCCGACGACGTCGCCGCGGCGCTGCTGCTCGGCCGGATCATGGCCGGTCAGGGCCGCCACACCGAGGCGGAGCGGGTGTTCGCCAGCGTGATGGACGGCGACTGCCACGCCCCGGCCGAGGACCTCCTCGCCGCCGTGCGCGCCCGTGCGGCCAACCTCGCGGAGGGGCTGCGCCGGCTGGAGGACGCCGCGGACGTGCTGGACAAGGCGATCGCCGCGGTCGGCTCGGAGCGGGCCCTGCCCCTCCAGGGCTACCGCGCGGTCATCGCGATCCTCGCCGGCCGGCTGCGGCACGCCGTCGAGATCGGCGACGAGGTACTGCCCGCGGAGCCGGCCGACTCCCGCGTCACGCAGGAGCTGCTGCCCGCGGTGGCCTTCGCGCGGGTGGAACTCGGCGATCCCGCGGCGGCGCTGGAGCAACTGGCCGCCTGCCGGGACCGGGTGGACGGCTGGGAGGACGACGCCCAGTTGCGCTACTTCGTACTGCTGGCGCGCTGCTCCTTCCTGATGGGCGACATCGGCGGTTTCGCCGCCGCGCTGGAGGCGATCCGCCGGCACAGCGCCGGCGACGACCAGGAACGCCAGCTACACGTCGCGGTGTTACGGGCGCGGCTGTACCGCAACTTCGGCCGGACCGACGAGGCGATCGCGCTGCTGCGCGACGCGGGCGCGGTCCGCGGCCGCGGCGACTGGCTGGCGATGCCGGCCTGGACGCTGGCCCAACTGGCCGGCGTGCTCGCCCAGTCCGGCCAGCACAGCGACGCGCTGCGCACCCTGGTGGAGGCGCGGCAGATCCAGAGCGAGGCGGCGGCACACCCGGTCGCCGCCGACGACATCGCGCTGGAGCGCGCGCTCGTGCTCGCCTGGTCCGGCGACCGGTCCGGGGCGGTCAGCCAGGCCCTCGCGGTGTCCAAGCGGGCCGTGGCCGGACAGCGCCCCGCGACGGCGGTGTCCGCGCTGCACCTGGCCGCGCGCATCTCGCAGAGCGTGTCGGTCACCGCCCAGGCCGAACGCCTCGCCGCCTGCACCACGTCGGAGTTGGCACGCTTACAGGCCGACCACATCCGGGCGCTCGCCGCCGGCGACGGCGACGCCCTCGCCTCGGTGTCCGTACGGTTCCGGGTCTGGGGCGCGCTGCCGCTCGCGGCGGAGGCGGCGGCGCAGGCCAGCCGCGCGTACCGGGCGACAGGCCGGCGCCGCAAGAGCCGCGAGGCGAGGACCGCCTGCCACGGCATCCTCGCCGACTACGGCGGCAGCCTGCCGCCGTGGCTGGTCATGGAGCCGCGGCGGGACAGCGCGACCGCCCAACTGACCACCAGGGAGCGGGAGGTCGCCGCGCTCGCCGCGACCGGACTGTCCAACCGCGACATCGCCGGCCGGCTGGTGGTCTCCGTGCGCACCGTGGAGAACCACCTGCACCGCGTCTACCACAAGCTGGGCGTCACCGCGCGGGCCGAACTCGCCCGGGTGCTCAGCCAGGCGGAGGTCCCCGAGCCGGTGCTCATCCGCGAGGCCCGGGGGGGCACGCCCGCCGCCGGCCCCGACCGCCGTCCCGGTACCGAGCCGCACTGCGCGGAGTGCGCCCGGCTGAACGGCTGGGCGGCCTCCTGAGACGCGGCCGCCGGCCCGCGTGGGCACTGCCGGCCGGCGGTGCCCACGCGGGCCGGTGGCGATCAACGGCGCTCGCGGACCGGCGACAACCGGCGGGGCTCGCAAGGCGGCGGCCACGGGCGGGTGCGCGGGCCGGCGGTACGCACGGAACGGACGGGCGCGCACGGCAGACGTGGTGGGGTCCCGCACCCGGGACCCCACCACGAAGCGCCGCGCGACCGGCGGCTACCCGACCGGCACCCGCGTCCGCTCGGCGACCAGCCCGGCGATCAGCCGACCCATCTCCAGCGACTGCGAGCGGTTGAGCCGCGGATCACACGCCGACGCGTAGCGCCAGGGCAGGTCGGCGAAGGAGACCCCCGCCCCGCGCGCGGAGCCGGCGCCTCCGCCGACGCACTCGGTCACCTCGTCGCCGGTCAGCTCCAGGTGCACCCCGCCGGGGTGGGTGCCCAGCATGGCGTGCACCTCGAAGAACCCGGCGATCTCGTCGTAGACGTCGTCGAAGTGCCGGGTCTTGTGGCCGGTCGGCGCCTCGAAGGTGTTGCCGTGCATCGGGTCGCACACCCACGCCACCGGCGCACCGGTCTCCGCGACCGCCGCCACCAGGTCGGGCAGCACCTGGCGCACCTTGCGGGCCCCGACCCGGATCACGAACGTCAGCCGGCCGGGCCGGTGTTCGGGGTCGAGCCGGCGCACCAGTTCCTTCAGCTCGCCCGGTCGGGCGGTCGGGCCGATCTTCACCGCCACCGGGTTGGCGATCCCGGCCAGGAACGCGATGTGCGCGTCGTCCAGCCCGCGGGTGCGCTCCCCCGCCCAGATCAGGTGGCCGGACGTCGCGTACGCGCGTCCGGTGGCCGGATCGGTGCGCCGCAGCGGCAGTTCGTAGTCGAGCAGCAGGCCCTCGTGGCTGGCGAAGACCTCGCGGCTGGCCGCGCCGCGCGCCGAGGCCAGGTACGCGCTCATCAGGCCGAGCGTGGTCCGTGCGGCGTCGTAGGCCGCCAGCAGTCGGCGCGGGTCGGGGGCGCGGTCGGCCGCGGTGAACGCGGCGCCGTTGACCGCGTCGCCGCGGTAGGCGGGCAGCGTGCGGCCGCCCCTGGTCTCCGTGGGCCTCGACCTCGGCTTGGCGTACTGCCCGGCCAGGCGGCCGACGGTCACCACGGGCAGGCCGGCGGCCTGCTCCAGCGCGCCCGCCATCCGCAGCAGCGTCTGCGCCGTGCCGTGCACCGCGCCGGGCGTCGCGCGCCGGAACTCCTCGGCGCAGTCGCCGCCCTGGAGCAGGAACGCCTCGCCGCGGGCGACCGCGGCCAGCCGCTCGCCGAGCCGGTCGCACTCGTGGGCGGGCACCAGCCCGGGCAGGGCGCCGAGTTCGGCGCGCACCGCGCGCACCCGCCCGGGGTCGGGCCAGTCGGGTTGTTGCGCGGCGGGCAGGCCGTCAGGCGCGGCCGGGCCGGCGTGAGTGGGCGTCATGTCGCGGTCTCACCTCTTCACTGTGGCACGGGACGCGGTGGCGGGCGCGCCGACCGCCGCGGGCTCGGTGTCCAGGAGGCCGGACAGCAGCCGGCCGAGCAGGTCGTGCCCGTTGCGGGTCATCACGGACGCCGGGTGGAACTGGAGCGAGCAGAAGCCGTCGCCGCGCAGGGCGTGCACCTCGCCGCTCACCGGGTCGCGGGAGACCTGGACCGGGCCGGGCCGAAGGTGCCTGGCGCGGAAGGCGTCGGCCTCGCTGACCGCGGCGAAGGTGTTGTAGAAGTAGACCAGTTCGCGGCTGCCGAGCACGTCGACCTCGCGCTGGACGCCCTGGTTCGGCACCTCCTTGCGGATCAGCGGCAGGCCGAGCAGGCCGCTGAGCACCTGGTGGCCGAGGCAGACCGACAGGAACGGGGTGCCGCGGTCGGCCAGCACCCGGGTGACCGCGCGCAGGTGCGCGATCTTGGGGTGGCGGGTGTCGCGCGGGTCGCCGGGCCCGGGGCCGACGATGACCAGGTCCGCGGCGTCGAGCCCGTACGGCTCGTCGAAGCGCCGGACCTCCGCGGTGCAGCCGAGGCCGCGCAGCAGCGTGGCGCCCATCGCGGTGAAGGTGTCCTCCGCGTCGATGATGAGCACCCGGCGCCCGTCGAGCCGCGGCCACCGGCGGCCGCGGGACTGCGGCGGCGCCTGCCAGAACGGCGCCAGCGGCTCGTTGCGGGCGGCCAGCGAGCTGCGGATCTCGCCGATCCGGCCGTCCCAGGCGGGCCCGGACGTCCAGTGCCCGGCACCGGCCGGGGCGGCGGCGGGCGCGGCCGAAGGGGCGCCGGCGGCGGCCGGGTCCGTGCCCCGGTCCTCCCCCGCCGGCGTGCCGCCGGGCGTCCCGGTGCCCTCCGCCGCGCCGTCGTGCAGCGCGGCCAGCAGTCCGGCGGCCTTCGCCCTGGTCTCCACGGCCTCGGCCGCCGGGTCGGAGTCGCGGACCAGCGTGGCGCCGACGCTCATCCGCAGCCGGCCCTGCGTGTCGATGTCCGCGGTGCGGATGAGGATGGCCGAGTCCATCTCCCTGCGGCCCGTGGCGTCCCTGCCGATCAGGGCGGCCACGCCCGCGTAGTAGCCGCGGCCCTCGGGCTCGTACCGGGCGATGGCGCGGCAGGCGCTCTCCAGCGGGCTGCCGGTGACGGTGGGCGCGAGCAGCGTCTCGCGCAGGATGTCCCGCACGTCGTGGGAGGTGCGGCCCTCGATGAAGTACTCGGTGTGGGCGAGGTGGGTCATCTCGCGCAGCCGCGGGCCGAGTACCTGGCCGCCCTGCTCGCAGACCCGGCTCATCATCTTCAGTTCCTCGTCGAGCACCATGTACAGCTCGTTGGTCTCCTTGCGGTCGGCGAGGAAGTCCAGCACCCCGGCGGCCGTGGGGCCGCCCGGCGGGTAGCGGTAGGTGCCGCTGATCGGGTTCATCACCGCGGTGCCGCGGCGCAGCGTGATGTGCCGCTCCGGGCTGGCGCCGACCAGGGTGCGCTCGCCGGTGTGCACCAGGAACGTCCAGTACTGGCCGCTGGTGCGCCGCAGCAGCCGGCCGTAGTAGGCGAGCGCGGCCGGCACCGACCAGCCGTCGATCCGGCTGAGGTAGGTGCGCTTGAGCACGAAGTTCGCGCCGGCGCCGGTGCCGATCTCCTCGGTGACGATCCGGCGCGCGGTCTCGGCGTACGCCTCGTCGTCCAGGTCGAAGCGGGCGTCGCGGACCTGGATCGGGTGCGCCTGGCTGCTGGGGAGCGCGGCGAGCAGGTCGTCCAGCGGGAGCGAGGACTGCTGCTCGATCCGGATCGCCTGCATCGGGGTGCCGTCGTCCACGTGCGCGAAGCCGCGCTCGGCGATCTGCCGGAAGGGCATCAGCACCAGTAACTCGTGGCGGCCCGGGGCGGTGTGCGCGTTCAGCGGCAGGTCGGCCAGTTCGGCGTGGCTGCCGATCGGGCCGGTCAGCAGGTCCACCAGGGGGCCGGCGCCGGGACGGCCGGACTCGGGGCGGTGCAGCAGCGCGAAGGGCTCGCCGTCGTTGCCGGCCGTGATCCGGGCGAGCATGGCGCGCGGGTCGGCGGCCGGGGCGGCCGGCCGGGTGGCGGCGGCCGGGTCGCTCGGGGCGGCCTGGGGGGTCGGGGCGGTCATGCCGGGTCGCCTTCCAGCGAGCGGGCGGGCAGGGCGGACAGCAGCGCCGAGGTCGGCAGCACCATCGCGCAGCGCGTCGCGGCGTACTCCAGGCTCATCCGGTGGTGGGCCGCGGAGAAGTCGGCGACCGCGTCGCCGGCCAGGAAGGTGCGGATGCCGTGCGCGCAGCCCTCCGCGGCCGTCTGGAGGATGCCGACGTGGGCGTAGACCCCGCACACCACGAGCTGGTCGCGGCCGGAGGCGCGCAGCGACTCCAGCAGCGGGGTGCGGAAGTAGGCGCTCGGCCGCCACTTGACGAGCACCGTGTCGTCCGGGCGGGGCTCCAACTCGTCGATGATGGCGCGGTGTTCGGGGTTGGCGTCCATGCCCGGACCCCAGAAGTCCATCAGCAGCCCACGGTCCTCGGGCGTCATCCCGCCGGGCTGGGCGGTGTAGTGGACGGGCACGCCCGCCGCCGCGGCGGCCTCGCGCAGCGCCACGCAGTTGCGCACCAGGTCGGCGCGCAGCGAGCGGCCCTCGGGGATCGGGCGCAGGAAGTACCGCTGCATGTCGTGCACGAGCAGCACCGCGCGGTCCGGGTCGAGCGTCCAGGACGCGGTGTTCTCCGGCAGCGCCGCCGGGGACGGCATGGGGTACGGGGTGATCTCGGGGATGACGGGTCTCGCCATGGGTGGCCCTTCCTGGGCGGGGTCGGCGATACGGGTGGGGGCCGCGGCCGCCGTGCGCGGAGGCGGAACGGCGGCCGCGGCCGGGGGCCCGGCGCGGCGGGTCCGGTGGCGCGGGGGTTCAGACGCCGAGCGTGGCGCCGCCGTCGACCGTGAGGTCCTGGAGGGTGATGTGGGCGGCGCGGTCCGACAGCAGGAAGAGCACCGCCTCGGCCACGTCGCGGGGAAGCGCCAGCCGGCCGGTCGGGATGCCGACGCGGAAGGAGTCGAGCACGCCGTCGATGGAGGGCCGCTCGGCGCCCTCGCCGGACCACAGCGAGGTGAGCATCGGGGTGTCGGTGGAGCCGGGGGCGACCACGTTGCACCGGATGCCGTGCCGGGCCAGCTCCAGCCCGAGGCACTTGGTGAACGCCTGCGCGGCGGCCTTGGACGCGGCGTAGGCGGCCATGTCGGTCCGCGCGGTGCGGGCCGCGTTGGACGCGATGGTGACGATCGCGCCGCCGCCGCGCGGCACCATCCGGGCCGAGACCGCGCGGCACAGCAGGAAGACGCCGGTGGCGTTGACCGCGAACGTGTCGTGCCAGTCCTCCTCGGTGAGCTTGCCGACCGGGCCGGGCCGCAGCACGCCGGCGGCGTTCACCAGGTGGTCGATCGGGCCGAGTTCGGCCTCGGCGAGGTCCACCAGCGCGGTGACCTGGGCCGGGTCGGAGACGTCCGCGGGCAGCGCCAGCAGCCGGCCGCCGCCCGGGACGCCGGACTCCTCGATGTCGGCGACCAGTTCGTCCAGGGCGCCCGGGGCGCGGTCGACCAGGCCGACCGTGGCGCCCTGCGCGTGCAGCGCCCGGACGATCTCCGAGCCGATCCCGCCGGCGGCACCCGTCACCAGGGCCACCTTGCCGTTCATGCCGTTGATGTCGTTCGTCACCGTGCACCCGCCTCGCTTGTCGGGGTCCCGTCGCCACCGCGGCGCCGGGCCGAACGTGCGTACAGAGCGTCGATCCGGTCCGGGTCGACCTTCAGGCACCGGATCGAGAAGGAGCGCACCGCCTCCTCGTACCCGGCGAGCAGTTCCGCCTCGTCGGCCGCCACACCGCGGCCGCCCTCGATCAGCACCCGGCCGCCGACCACCACGGTGTCCACGTCGCCGGAGCCGCCGAGCGCGAGGAACGCCTCCAGCGGACGGGGGTTGTGGACGTAGCGCCAGTCGTCCATCGGGACCAGCACCAGGTCGGCCTCCTTGCCGGGCTCCAGGCTGCCGATCCGGTCCTCCCAGCGCAGGCCGCGGGCGGCCAGCCGGGTCGCCATCGCCAGCGCGTCGGTGGGCACCACGACGGTGGAGTCCGCGTACAGCTCGTTGTGGACCTGCCAGGCGGCCCGCATCTGCTCGGGCATGCCGGCGAAGGACAGCGGCTGGCCGTCGGTGGACAGCGAGACGTCGAGACCGGCCCGCCGCAGGTCGGGGATGACCCGGGTCTCGGTCATCGCGGACTCGCCCGCGCCGCCGTACTTGCCCGGCGAGTGGCTGAGGTGCACCCGCCCCTCCAGCAGCAGCTTGCGCTCCTCGTCGTCGACGAACGCCGTGTGGACCGACATCAACCGCTCGTTGAGCAGGCCGAGGTCGGCGAACCGGCGGACCGGGGTGCTGCCGTAGTAGGTGCGGATCACCTCGGGCTCGTTGCGCTGGGCGCAGATGTGCGAGGCGAAGCCGGTGTCGTGGCGCTCCACCAGACCGGCCAGGCCCAGGGCGAGCTCGTCGGTCATGTTGGTGCCGTAGACCGCGGTCGGGCGGGCCCGGAGCAGGCCGGTGGGGTCCGCCGCGCAGCGGTCGATCAGCGCCTCGACCCGGCTGAGCAGCAGGTCGGTGTCCCGGGTGCGGCGGAACCGGCTCTCGCCGGGGGCGCAGACCGCGTCGGCGGCCCAGGTGCTGACCGAGCAGCGCATGCCCAGGCCGAGCGCGGCGTCGGCCAGCGCGTCCGGGTGGTTGACGGACCCGACGTCGCCGAGCGTGGTGACGCCGGCCCGCAGTTGGGTCCACATCGAGTAGCGCGCGATGGCGTCGCCCTCCTCGGGCGTGAGGCCGTCGATCATGTCGTGGAAGGAGTCGAAGACCGCGGAGGTGCGGTACATGTCGCCGCCCCGGCCGAGGAAGCCCGGCTGGTCCTCGCGGTCGCTGTCCGGCCGGAAGGCGCCGTTGAACGGTAACCGGGTGGCGAACAGCTCGTGCCAGTGCGCGTTCACGAACCCGGGCAGCGCGATCATCCGCCGGGCGTCGAGGGTGCGCAGCGCGGCACGCGTCGCGGGGTCGAGCGCGGCCACGGCGGCGTCGACCTCCTCCACGGTGCCGACCGCCGCGACGCGCCCGTCGACCGCCAGCACCGAACCGTCGGGCACCACCCGGTCGGTGGCGTCGGCCGGGTAGAGGTGCGCGCCGCGGACGAGCAGCGGGGCGGGGGCGGCCGGGGCCTTCGGGCTCACGCGGCGCCCTCCTCGCCGGCCGCCGCGCGGACCTGCGCGACGTGCGCGGCCCAGGCGCGTACGGTCGGCTCGGCGACCAGGGTGTCGAAGTCGACCGGGGTCCCGGCGCGCCGCCAGCGGCTGCTCATCCGCATCACCTGGAGCGAGCCGAGCCCCAGCATGACGAGGTTGGCGTCGTCGTCGATCTCCTCGGGCGTGATGCCCATGATCTTGGCGGCCGCCTCGCGCACCTCCCGCCGGGTGTCCTCGGCCGCGGGCGGCGGGACGGCGTCCGAAGCGGTGGGCTCTGTCGTCGTGTCAGCCATGAGCGTGTCAGCCTTTCTGCTGTGCGGAGTGGTGGAGCGCGGGGTCCGCGGCGCGCCGCGCACGCCGCCGGTGCGGCCCGGGGGCGGCGGCCGCCGGGGCCCGCCGGAGCACGGGGCACGCGCGGCCAGGGGGCACCGCGCCGGGTGCCGCGACCGCTGGACGGACGGCCGGGCGCGGGACGGTTCGGGCGCGGGACGGTTCGGGCGCGCGGAGGGCCGGGCGCCGGGACCGGCCGGCCCGCGACGCCCCCGGGCGCCCGCCGCCGGACCGGTCCCTTCGTTCGCCGGGCCCGTCGCCCGGAACCGTGCCGGCGACCCGTGCCGGCCGTCCCGACGCTGCGTGGGGCGGGGCGGGGGCTGCGTGGAGCGGGAGGGGTTACCGCGCGACGGCCTCGCCGACCGGGATGAACGCGCCCGTCTCGGGCAGCGCCTCCCCCCGGGCCAGCGCGCCCAGCGCCTTCTTGTCGATCTTGCCGAGCCCGGTGAGCGGCAGGTCCTCGACGTAGACCACGCGGTCGGGGAGCTTGAACTCGGCCAGCCCGCGGTCGTGCAGCGCCTGCTTCAGCTCCGGCAGCGACGGCGGCTCGACGCCCTCCGCGGCGACCAGGTAGGCGCAGATGCGCTCGCCCAGGAACTGGTCGGGCACCGGGATCACCGCGGCCCGGGCCACCCCGGGCTGCGCCAGCAGGTGCCCCTCGACCTCCGCCGCGGAGACCTTGTCGCCGCCGCGGATGACGACGTCCTTGATCCGGCCCTCGATCACCAGGTCGCCGTCCTCGGTGAGCCTGGCCAGGTCGCCGGTGCGGTAGAAGCCGTCCGGGGTGAACGCCTTCGCGTTGTGCTCAGGCGCCCGGTAGTAGCCCTGGAGCGTGTACGGGCCGCGGGTGAGCAGCTCGCCGATCCCGCCGGCCGGCAGCTCCCGGTCCTCCTCGTCCACGATTTTGATCTCGTCGGCCGCCGAGATCGGCCGGCCCTGGGTGGTCAGCACCGTCTCGGCCGGGTCGCCGTCCCGGGTGAAGGTGCACAGGCCCTCGGCCATGCCGAACACCTGCTGGAGCCGGCAGCCGAAGGCCGGCTCGATCTGCTCGGCGGTCTCCCGGTGGAGCTTGGCGCTGCCGATCTGCAACAGCCGCAGGCTGGACAGGTCGTCCTCCAGCCACTCGGCGCCCTCCAGCCAGAGCTGGACCACGCTCGGCACCACCGAGGTCATGGTGACGCCCTCCCGCTCGATCAGCGGGAAGCAGTGCTCGGGGGTCGGGTCCTCGGCGAAGACCACGGTGCCGCCGGCTCGCAGCACCCCCACCACCCCGGGGCAGCCCCAGGTGAAGTTGAACTCGACCGGCAGCGTGGCCAGGTAGACGTCGCGGTCGGTCAGGCCGGACGCCTCGCCGGCGGCGCGCACCTGGTAGGCGTAGTCGTCGTGGGTGCGCGGGATCAGCTTCGGCAGCGCGGTGGTCCCGCCGGACAGCAGGAAGAACGCGACGTCGGACGGGTCGGGCACCGGGAAGTCGCCGCCGCCGGCCGGGTCGGCGTCCACCTCGGCGAGCGGCACGGGCGCGTCGCCGCCCCGCGCGGGGCCGGCGGCGTCCTGCCCGTCCCCGTCGCCGCCCTGCACGAACAGGTACCGCAGGCTGGCGACGTCCTCCCGCATCTGGCGGGCGAGTGCCGGGAAGTCGAAGCCGCGCACCACGCCCGGGAAGACGTAGCCGACGGCGCCCGACAGCTCGCACAGGTGCCGGATCTCGTTGGACCGGTGGGCCGGCAGCGCGAAGACCGGCTTGGCGCCCACCAGGAACAGCGCGAAGCAGACCACCACGAAGTCGGGGGTGTTGGGCAGTTGGACGACCACCCGGTCGTCGGGGGCGATGCCGCGGGCGCGGAACCCGGCGGCCATCCGCCGGGCGCCGCTCTCCAGTTCCGCGTAGTTCAGCCGCCGGCCGCCGCCGACCAGCGCGGTCTTCGGGCCGTGGACGCGGGCCGCGTCGGCGAGCAGGCGGACGAGGCTCTCACCGCGCCACAGACCGTCGCGGCGGTAGCGCTCGGCCCGCTCGGTGGGCCAGGTGGTGCAGCCTTCCAGCATGGAAGCTCTCTCCTCAGGGGCTGTGAACGGGACGGTGGACGGGGGCCCGGCCGGACGCCCGGCGCGGTGGCCCCGGCCGGACGGACCGGCGCGGGGACGCGCCCGGGCGGACCGGCGCGGGCGGACCAGCCCGGACCGGCTCGGGCGGCGCGCGTCGGCGCGCCCGGCTCGGGGGACGGGCTCAGGCGGCCGCGGTCTGCGGACCGGGCGCGGCGGTGATCTCCAGGACGGCGCACCCGGCCTCCATGCCGGTGGCGGCGCCGACGAGCATCACGTGGTCGCCCGGCTCCACCTCGCCGTCCAGCCACAGCCGCTCCAGGCCGATCACGAAGTCGCTGACCCCGGTGTGCCCGATGCGGCGGCTGTGCTCCCAGATGCTGCGGTCGTCCTCGACGCCCAGCGGCTCCAGGAACATCGTCTGCAACGGGTCGTCGTTGAAGCCCACGTGGCAGACCCGGCGGATCTGCTCCATGGTCACGCCCGCCTCCGCCAGCGTGCGGTCCGCGATCGCCGCGACCTGGTCGCCGAAGTGCCCGATGGGGGGCTTCACACCGGACGCCCACTGCTTGCGCCAGTACTGGATGCGGGACTCGAAGTCCAGCGGCAGGCCCGCGGTGATGCTGGGCGGCAGCAACTGCTCGGCGCCGCGGTGCAGCGCCTCCATGCGGGGGTCGGAGAGCGAGCCGACCGCCAGCACCCGGGCGAACCCGGACCGCCGCGAGACCACCAGCGAGGAACCCGCGTCGGCGAGCAGGAACAGCTTCGACGCCGTCCAGCGGTTGACCTTCGGGGTGCTGTAGTTGTCGCCCGTGGTGAGCAGCACCGCGTCCTTGCTCGACGGGTCCGCGATCAGCCGGCCCGCGGCCGCCTCCAGGCTCGCCAGCATGCCCAGGCAGCCCTGCCGCACCTCCACCGCGGGGATGGTGCGGCCCAGCGTGTTCAACAGCACGTAGTGCGGCGCCGACCAGCCGTCGGGGCCCTGGTGGTAGGCGTTGGTGTGCACCAGCGCCGCGAAGTCGTCGGGCTCGTGGCCCGAGCGGCGCAGCGCGGTTTCGGCGGCCCGGATCGCCATGTCGGGCGCGGAGACGGAGTCCTCGACCAGCACCGACTCGATGCCGGACGCCTCGCACTCGTCGGCGTCGTACCAGCCGGCCGCGACCGCCTCCTTCGTCGGCACCGCCTTCGGCAGGTAGGTGCCCACTCCCGCCAGATGGATGTTCTCGACCTTCACGTGGCGCCCTCTTTCCGGTCCCGAGATCTACGGCTCTCAGATCCCGGACAGCACAACACGGGCCTCATGGCGGCTTCCTGAGTAGGCGTCACTCAGCTTCGCCGCGTGCGCCGCCCGCCCGGCCGGGGCCGCCCGCGGCGCCGACCTGCTGCCCGGCGAGCGTGAGGCGGCCGCCGCGGGAACCGGTGTGAGTGGCGCCTACTCAGGAGCCGGACGGCGCCCACGTGCTGTGCTGTCCGGACGTCGGCCCGCAGTCCGTGCGCGGCCTGCGGGCAACCACGAGGAGGCGGGCACCATGACGACGAAGCGTCCGGAGCTAGGCGACTGGGCCGGTGTGGACGAACTGCGGGCCCTCCAGCAGCGCCGCCTGCCGGCCCTGCTCGCCCGGGCCGCCGCGTCGCCCTTCTACCGGCGCCGGCACGCCGGCCGCGCCCTGCCCGCCACCGTCGAGGACTTCCGCGCGCTGGAGCCCACCGGCAAGCAGGACCTGCGCGACGCCTACCCGTACGGCCTGCTCGCCGTGGCCAAGGAGGAACTGGCCACCTACCACGAGTCGAGCGGCACCGCGGGGCAGCCCACCGCGTCGTACTACACCGAGCAGGACTGGGCGGACCTCGCCGAGCGCTATGCCCGCAAGTGGGTGGGCATCACCGCCGGCGACACCTTCCTGGTGCGCACTCCCTACGCGCTGATGATCACCGGGCACCTGGCGCACGCCGCGGCCCGCTCGCACGGCGCGACCGTGGTACCGGCCGACAGCCGCTCGGCGGCCACCCCGCCGGCCCGCCTGGTGCGGGTGCTGCACGACCTGGAGGTCACGCTGACCTGGTCCAACCCGACCGAGACGCTGCTGTGGTCGGCGGCCGCGCGCGCCGCCGGGCTGGACCCGGGCAAGGACTTCCCCTGGCTGCGCGCGCTGTTCGTCGGCGGCGAACCGCTCAGCCCGGCCCGCCGGGCCCGGATCAGCGAGATCTGGAACGTCCCGGTGGTCGAGGAGTACGGCTCCACCGAGACCGGCACGCTGGCCGGCCAGTGCCCCGAGGGGCGGCTGCACCTGTGGGCGGACCGCGCGCTGTTCGAGGTGTTCGACCCGGCGACGGGCGCGATCACCGAGGAGGGCCGGGGGCGGCTGGTGGTCACGCCGCTGTACCGCGAGGCGATGCCGCTGCTGCGCTACAACCTCGACGACGACGTGGAGATCTCCTACGCGTCCTGCCGCTGCGACTGGCAGTTGCCGGTGGTCACCGTCTTCGGGCGCTCCGGGTTCGGCCACCCGGTCGGCGGCGGCTCGGTGGACCAGCACCGGCTGGAGGAGCTGGTCTTCCAGCTCCCGGTCGAGGACCAGGTGGTGTTCTGGCGGGCCCGCGCCGACCGCGACCTGCTGCGCGTCCAGATGGAGGTCCCGGCCGAGCGGCGCGAGGGCGCCACCGCGCGGCTGGCCGCGTCGATCGGGGCGGAACTGGGGGTGCCGTGCGAGGTCGAGGGCCTGGAGCCGGGCACGCTGGTGCCGCTGGCCGCGCTCACCTCGGACCCCGACGTGCTCAAGCCGCGCGGGCTGTTCGGCCCGGACGAGGACTGGGACCGGGCGCTGCTGTACTACTGACCCCCATGCCGCCCCGGCCGGTGCGGAACGCCTCCCGGGCCGGCCGGGGCACCATCCGCCGCCGCCCGGACCGCGGGCGCCGCGCCCGGCGCTTCGGGCCCCACCGCCCCGGGCCCCGGCACCCCGCGCCGCCTCACGCGCGGTCGCCGAGCAGCATCCCGACGCCGTCCAGCGAGCGCGCCACCGTGTAGGCGTAGAACTCCTCCTCGACCGCCCGGATCGCGCCCGGGTCGTCGGCACCGCGGCCCATGACGGCCCGGCCGACCTCGGCCAGGCCCGAGTGCTCGGGGTCGTCGCGGTGCGCGGCGAGCGTGACGGCCAGCCGGGCCCGGGCGTCGGGCAGGTGCTCCGCGCGGTCGTCCTCCACCGCGACCAGCAGGTAGGCGCTGTTGGTGAGGTAGCGGTAGGCGGCGGTGGCGCCGTCGGCGAAGCCCGCGTCGCGCAGCACCAGGACCCCCCGGTCCATGATGGCCAGCGCGGACGGCAGGATCGGCCCGGTCCGCACCAGCCGGCGGGCCACCCCGCGGTACCCGCGCAGCACCTCGCGGCCGCCGAGCAGCAGTTCCTCGAACCACTGGCGCCAGGGCAGTCCCGGCTCGGGCACCCGGATGCGGCCGACCACCCGGTCCGCCACCGCGTCCGCGACGGCGTCCCGGTCGCCGACGTGGTGGTAGATGACCCGCGGCCAGACCTCCAGTTCCCCGGCGAGCTGCCGGGTGGACCATCCCTCCAGCCCGCCCTCCGCGGTGAGCGCGGTGGCGGCCTCGACGATCATGGCCGCGGTGACGGGCGGACGCTCCACGCTCCTGCGCGACCGTGTCCTGGGCTCGGTGGGTCCGGTCATGCCGGAACTGTAATGCAGGTACGGCGGGGCGGACTTGACCGGACCCGCGGTGCACGCCGTAGGGTTGACGCGTCTCTTACCCAGTGGGTAACGCGCCCTGGCGGTGGGAGGCGAGCCCCCCGGGCTCAGGCCCTGTCGTTGCCCAACCCGCGCATCCCGTCGTGGAACGGAGGATGACGATGTCCGCGGAACCCGCCGCGCTCGCATC
This sequence comes from Streptomyces sp. SN-593, assembly GCF_016756395.1. Classification (NCBI taxonomy): domain Bacteria; kingdom Bacillati; phylum Actinomycetota; class Actinomycetes; order Kitasatosporales; family Streptomycetaceae; genus Actinacidiphila; species Actinacidiphila reveromycinica. Next base: position 5,872,499 of record NZ_AP018365.1, on the reverse strand, counting down.
ACTTCTCAAACCCATCCGAGGGCGGCTCGTCGCGGCCGTCGCGTGCCAGGCCGTGGCGTCGCTGCTGAGCGTCGCCCCCTTCGTCGCCGTCGCCGAGTTGGGCCGCGTGCTGCTCGCCGACGGTCCGGTCGACCACCACAAGGCGTGGACGGTCACGATCGTCGGCGCCGCGACCCTGCTGGCCCGCCTGCTCTTCCTGCTCGGCGCGAGCGTGGTCAGCCACTTCGCCGAGACCGACCTCCAGCTCTTCCTGCGGCGCGACCTGGTGGACCGGCTCGGCCGGGTCCCGCTGGGCTGGTTCGGCGGCCGCAACTCCGCCTCGGTGAAGAAGACCGTCCAGGACGACGTCCAGGCGATGCACCACCTCGTGGCGCACTCCCTGCTGGAGCTGACCGCCGCGGTGATCGTGCCGCTGGCCACCCTGGGCTACCTGTTCTCGGTGGAGTGGAAGCTCGCCCTGTTCACGATGATCCCGCTGCTGCTCGGCGTGGGCCTGTTCGGCCGCACCGGCGCCGCGTTCAAGGAGAACCTGCCGGCGCTGGACGCCGCGATGGGCGACATCAACGGCGCGGCCGTGGAGTTCGTCAACGGCATCGCCGTCGTCAAGACCTTCGGGCAGGCCCGCCGGGCGCACCGGCGCTTCACCGACGCCGCCGACCGGTTCTCGGACTTCTTCCGCTCCTGGGTCGGCTCGCTGGTCCGGCCCCGGGCGCTGTCGGAGATCGTGCTCTCGCCCACCACCATGCTCTTCACGGTGCTGGCCGCCGGCGGGCTGCTCGTGACGCACGGCTGGATGGACCGGGCCGACCTGGTCCCGTTCGCGCTGCTCGGTGTGGGCCTGACCGCGCCGCTGCTGACCATCAGCTACGCGGAGGAGGAGATCCGCGCCGCGCAAGCGGCCGCGGAGCGGGTGCACGCGCTGCTGCTCACCCCGGAACTGCCGCTGCCCGCGCACCCGGTGACGCCCGGCGCCGGCCCGGTCTCCTTCGAGGCGGTGGACTTCTCCTACGACGGCGCGCAGGTGGTGCTGCACGACCTGGACCTCACCCTGGAGCCGGGCACCACCACCGCGCTGGTCGGCCCGTCGGGCGCCGGCAAGAGCACCGTCGCGGCCCTGCTGCCGCGGTTCTGGGACCCGGACTCCGGGGCGCTGCGGATCGCCGGGGTGGACCTGCGCGACATCGCCCCCGCGGAGCTGTACGAGCGGGTGTCCTTCGTCTTCCAGGACGTGCGGCTGCTGCGGGACACGGTGCGGGCGAACCTCGCGCTGGCCCGTCCGCAGGCCACGGCGGCCGAACTGGAGGCCGCCGCCCGGCGCGCCCAGATCCACGACCGGATCACCGCCCTGCCGCGCGGCTACGACTCGGTGGTCGGCGAGGACGCGCGGCTGTCCGGAGGCGAGGCCCAGCGGCTGTCCATCGCCCGCGCGCTGCTCGCCGACGCGCCGCTGATCGTGCTCGACGAGGCGACCGCGTACGCGGACCCGGAGTCGGAGGCGGCGGTGCAGGACGCGCTGGCGGAGTTGTCGGCGGGCAAGACGCTGCTGGTGATCGCGCACCGCCTGACCACGGTGGTGGACGCCGACCAGATCGTGGTGCTGGACGGCGGCACCGTCGCCGAGCGCGGCACCCACGCCGAACTGCTGGCCCTCGGCGGCACCTACGCCCGGATGTGGGAGGCCCACCAGCGCGCCGGCTCCTGGCAGCCGGGCGGCGCCGTCCCGGCCGGGACCGTATCGACCGCGGAACAGGAGGCTGTCCGATGATCCGTCAGCTACTGGCGATCGTGCCGCCGCGGGAGCGGACGCTCCTGCGGACCGTGCTGGCGCTCCAGACCGGCGGCGCGGTGTTGCAGGGCGTCGCGTTCGTGCTGCTGGTGCCCGCGCTGCGGGCGCTGCTGGGCTCCGACCCGGGGTCGGCCTGGCCGTGGATCTGGAGCCTGGCCGGTGTCGCGGCCGCCCAGTCGGTGGTCTACTACCTCGGCGCGAAGAAGGGCTTCGAGGCGGGCGCCTCGCTGTCCCGGGTGCTGCACCACCGCATCGGCGACCACACCGCGGAACTGCCGCTGGGCTGGTTCGGACCGGCCAGGACGGGCGAGTTGAGCACCCTCACCACGCAGACGGTGATGGCGATCATGCGGGTGCCCGGCTACCTGCTGCGGCCGCTGGTGAACGGGCTGCTGACGCCGGCCGTGGTGGTGGCGCTGATGTACGCCTTCGACTGGCGGCTGGCGCTGGCGGCCACCGCCACCGTGCCGGTGATCATGGCCGTCTACCGGTGGACCACCGGCCTGACGGAGAAGGCCGACACGATCCGCGCCAAGGCCATGACCGATGCCGCCGGCCGGGTCATCGAGTACGCCGAGGTGCAGCCGGTGCTGCGGTCGTTCGGGCGCTCCGGCCAGGGCGGCAGCCGCGCCCTGGACGCGGCGCTGGACGCCCAGCGGGACGCCTCGCACCAGGTGGTGCGCGCGGGCGTGCCCGGCCTGCTCGGCTTCACCCTGGTGGTGCAGGCCGCCTTCACCACGGTCCTGGTCTACGGCACCTACCTGGCGCTGGGCGGTTCGCTCGCCGTGCCGGAGCTGATGGCGCTGCTGGTGCTGGCCGCGCGGTTCGTCGAGCCGATGACCGAGGCGGCCAACCTCGGCTCCGCGCTGCGCTCGGCGCGGGGCGCGCTGGCGGCCGTCCAGGAGGTGCTGGACGTGCCGCCGATGCCGCAGCCCGACCACCCGGTGGTGCCGGCGGGATCGAGCATCGAGTTCGACCGGGTGTCCTTCCGGTACGGGACCGGGACGGTCCTCGACGAGGCGTCGTTCCGGGTGCCGGAGCGGACCATGACGGCGCTGGTCGGCCCGTCGGGGTCCGGCAAGACCACGGTGACCCGGCTGATCGCCCGGTTCTGGGAGGTGGACTCCGGAGCGGTGCGGATCGGCGGCACCGACGTGCGCGACGTCACCACCGAGGAGCTGATGGCGCGGATCTCGGTGGTGTTCCAGGACGTGTACCTCTTCGAGGGCACCATCGAGGAGAACATCAGGATCGGCCGGCCGGACGCCACCGCCGAGGAGGTGCGGGCGGCGGCCGCCAAGGCCCGGGTGGACGACATCGTGCGGCGGCTGCCGGACGGCTGGGACGCCCAGGTCGGGGAGGGCGGCGCCACCCTGTCCGGCGGCGAGCGGCAGCGCATCTCCATCGCCCGCGCCATCCTCAAGGACGCGCCGATCGTGCTGCTCGACGAGGCGACCGCCTCCCTCGACCCGGAGAACGAGCGGGCCGTCCAGGAGGCGCTGACCGCGCTCACCGCCGACCGCACCCTGCTGGTGATCGCGCACCGGCTCCAGACGGTGATGGCGGCCGACCAGATCCTGGTGCTGGACGGCGGCCGCATCGTGCAGCGCGGCACGCACGACCAGTTGATCGTGCGGGAGGGCCGCTACGCGGACTTCTGGGCGCAGCGCAACCGTGCGCAGGGCTGGCGGCTGGGCGCGATGCCGGCCGCGACGGACGCCGGCGCCGCCGCGTCGTACGACCCGGTGGGCGGCTGACCGCGGACGCGCGACGGCGGCTCCCCCTGCGGGAGGGGAGCCGCCATCGCTCTGTGAGCGCTCGGGGTGTCGGGGGGTCAGCCCCGGGCGCTGATCGGGGGTGTGCCGGGCTTGCCCGCGATGCCCCAGCGGGTCGCGGGGACCTCCTGGAGCACCACCCAGGTGCCGCCACGCGCCGACTCGCCGAAGACCTCGACCACCGCGTCGGTCAGGCGGGTGATCAGCTCGGTCTCGGTCTCGCCGTCCAGACGGCCTTCGTAGAGCTTGACGTCGATCAGGGGCATCGGAAGTTCCTCCGGACGCTGGGGTGGTTGACGGGTGGGCGGGGACTGCGGTGCCCGGGCACGCGGGGACGGCGCCGGACCGGCGGACGGTCCGGTGCCAGGGCCCGGAAGCGGGGCCCGGAGCGGGGGTCATAAACCCCCCGCGCCCGAGGTCAGGCCGGGACGCCCGCGCCGGCGCCCGCGTACGCGGAGCCCAGCGCCTCGTCCAGCGCCTCGACCATCCGCTCGACCTGGGCGTCGGAGAGGCCCGGCGAGCAGGGCAGGTTGACGTGCTCGTTGAACCACAGGCGCTCGGCGACGGGGCACTCCCCCAGCCCGTGGCCGCGGTCGCGCCACTCCGGCAGCAGGTGCAGCGGGAAGTAGCGCAACTGCACCTCGACGCCCCGCTCGTCCAGTCCGCGCACCAGCGCCTCCCGGACGTCGGCCGGGCCGCCGGCGAAGAACGTGTACAGGTGGTGGGCGTGCACGAGGCCGGCCCGCGGGCGGCCCACGCGGGCGCCGGGGTGGCGGTCGATCACCTCGTCCAGCCGGGCCGCGATGGCGCGGCGCCGCGCGACGAGCGCCTCCAGCCGCTCCAACTGCACCAGGCCGACCGAGCAGGCCGCCTCCGACAGCGTCGCGTTGGTGCCGGAGCGGCGCACCCCGAGGCACGCCTCCTGGTACACGGTGGCCGAGTACTTCATCCACGGCAGCAGCTTCGGCGACTCCATGGGCAGTTCGGGCGCCGAGACGAACACGCCGTCGACCTCGTTGGACCGCAGCCGGTCGATCCGCTCGGCCCAGTCGTCCCGGTCGAAGGTGAGCATGCCGCCCTCGCCCAGGGTGGTGATGTTCTTCGAGGCGTGGAAGCTGAAGGTGCCGATGTCGCCGAGCGAACCGGGCCGGCGCCCGTCGTAGGAGGCGCCGAGCGCGTGCGCGCAGTCCTCGACCACGAAGATGCCGCGCTCGCGCGCGAGCGTCAGGATCTCGTCCATCTCCGCGGGCCAACCGCCGTAGTGCACCAGCAGGATGGCCCGGGTCCGGTCGGTGATCAGGCTCTTGAGCGCGACCGGGTCCATGTTCAGCGACTCCGGGTCCACGTCGCAGAACCGTACGGTCGCCTGGTAGCTCAGCAGCGGTTGCACCGTGGCCTGGAAGGTCTGCGGGGTGACGATGACCTCGTCGCCGGGCGCCAGGTCCAGTAAGTGGATGGCGAGTTCGAGCGCCACGGTGCCGCTGGTGACGGTCAGCGCGTGGCGGGTACCGATGTGCTCCCGGAAGCGCTCCTCGAACTGCTCTCGCCACGAGCCCATGGACAGTGCGTCGTCCGACTCGACCAGCCGGGTCAGGGCCTGCACCTCGTCTGCACCGAAGACACTTCCGCGGCTCGCGTATGGAACGGCGTAGGTTCCACGCATAGGATTCCCTCCGGCCGAACGTGAGAGTTGTCAATCGCCGTTTCCCATGAACGGCGGTCTGCATCGTAGGCACCCCGACTTCGCCGCCGGAATGCGCTTGGTACTTACTGACGGCGCCTGACACGTTGACGTTCTGACACCCTGATAGGACCGTGATTCACGCCTTGACACCGCGCCTGATGGTGCGGCGATACTTCCTGCCGTCCGCACGTCAATGAGCGCAGGGAGCAGGCAGGCATGAAATTCGGTGTGAATTTCTTTCCGGTGGTCGACCCGGCGGCGAAGAGCGCGACCGCCTACTACGACGAGACGCTCCGGCTGGTCGAACTCGCCGAGGCGCTCGACTTCGAGCACGTCCAGACGGTGGAGCACTACTTCACCGGCTACGGCGGCTACAGCCCCGACCCGGTCACGCTGCTCACCGCCGCGGCCGCCCGGACCAGCAGGATCCGGATCACGACCGGCGCGGTCGTGCCGGCCTTCACCCACCCGGTGAAGCTGGCGGGCAAGCTGGCGATGCTCGACCACCTCTCGCACGGCCGCCTGGACGTCGGCTTCGGGCGCGGCTTCCTGCCCACCGAGTTCGCCGCGTTCGGCATCGACATGGACGAGAGCCGGGCCCGCTTCGACGAGGGCGTCGAGGCCTGCCGCCGGCTGTGGAGCGAGGAGGACGTGGTCTTCGAGGGCCGCTTCCACCGCTTCGGCCCGGTCACCCTGCTGCCGCGCCCCTACCAGGCCCCGCACCCGCCGATCTTCGTCGCCTCGGCGACCAGCGCCGAGTCCTGCGAGGCCGCCGGCCGGGCCGGCCACCACCTGCAGATCGTCCCGTCGGTGACCTCCGCGGAGCAGTTGGCGGCGATGCTGACGCGCTACCGCGCGGCGTGGGACTCCGCCGGCCACGACCCGGCCGCGCGGCGCATCCAGATCAAGTACACCTGCTACCTGAGCGAGGACGCCGCCGAGGCGCGCCGGCAGGGCGAATTCTACGAGCGTTCCTACATCGACCTGATGACGCACGCGGTCGCCCCGCTCGCCGACTCGGCGTCGGCCGACTACCCGGGATACGAGAAGTTCCTGGAGAAGGCGAAGAACTACGACTTCGGCAGCTCGCTGAAGGCGAACAAGGTCTTCGCCGGAAATCCGTCCGACGTGCGCGCGCAGATTTCCCGGATGCGCGCGGAATACGGTACCGACATGACCGTCAGCCTCCAGTTCAACCCCGGCGGGATGGCGTTCGCGCACGCGGCGCGGGCGATGGAGCTGTTCGCCGCCGAGGTCGCCCCGGAGTTCACCGACGAACCGGCCGCGGCCTGAGGGTCCTGGACCACCGCTGAGCGGGTGCGGCCGCTCAGCGGGCTCGGACGGCAAGGGCGGGCGGGCTCTGACAAGGGCACGGACGGCAAGGGCGGGTGCGGCCGCCCGGCGGACCGGGCCGCGAGGACTGACCGGTGCGCGAGCGCGCGGTGCGCGGCGGGACAGCCTTTGCTCAGCCCGTGCTGCCGGCCGTCGCGTCACGATCGTGCTCCAGCCCGCCCGCCCGGGCCGTCAACCGCTCGATGGCCATCCGCAGCATGCTCTGCTCGGACATCAACTGCTCGACCTGGAGCCTGAGCCGGAAGACCTCCAGCGCGCTCGCCGCGTCGTCGGCCGAGGGCTGGGGGCCCTCCGCTCGGCCGGGCGACGTGAAGGCGCCGGCCACCACCGGGAGCTGGTTCACCTTGGCCACCATCAGGGACACCGGCGTCCGGTCCTGCTCCCGTGCCTCGCGCCGCCGGTCCCGGTCATGTCCCACGGGCTGCTCACCGCGCCGTCCGACCCGGCCGAGCGCGACGGTCAACTGGCGGCGGAACCGCTCCCGGCCCGGGTGCGCGACCACCAGTTCCTCCAACTGCCCCACCACCTGCCGCTCGACGCCCAGCCGCAGCGCCGCGTCGTACAGGTCCTCCATCGCCAGCAGCCGCTCCTCCTCCAGCCGGGCGGCGGCGCCGGCGCACAGCGGGCCGCTGGAGCCGCCGTCCATCGCCGGGCCGCGCCACAGCTTGAGCGCCTTCTGCAGCAGCGTGTAGGCGGTGCGCGGGTCGTTGGCGGCGAACCGGCGGGCCTGGGTGACCTCCATCCGGAACTGCGCGCTGTCGATCTCGTCCGGCCGGACCTGGAGCAGGTAGCCGGCGCCGCGGGCGATCAGCCGGGGCGCGTTGGCCCGGGACGGCTCCACCTCGATCAGCACCTGCCGCAGCCGCGACACGTGCGCCTGGAGCGCGTTGACGGCCTTGTCCGGCGCGTAGTTGCCCCACAGCTCCCGGACGAGCTGGTCGGTCGGCACCGGGGTGCCCAGCCGGGTCACGAGTGCGCCCAGCAGCATGCGCTGCTTGGGACTGTTCAGTCGGACCCGCCGCTGTCTCACGTCGTCGTATATCTCGGCGGGACCCAGGATTCTGAACTGCATGACTTCCTCCACGCCTCGGTGCGGCCCAGGTTGCCCGGTCCCCAGAAGCTGACCACGAACCCCCGCGCGCGGACCTGAGTGGGCGGTACTCAAAGCCGGACCGCGCACCGCGGCCCCCGCCCGCCGCCGGCGTGCCGCGTCTGCCCGGGGGCCGGCCCGCGGCAGCCCGCCGGACACGCTCCCGGACGCCGAGGTGAGTACCGGCTACTCAGGCACCCGCTCGCGGTCGTGTGGTCGGGTGGCTCCGCACGGTCAGCGGGAGGCCGGGGCCCGGCAACGCGGGGGCGACGCGGCACGGCACGGCAACGGACGGGAGTGTGGGAGTCATGGGCGGCTGGGACGCCGAGGTCGCGGTGGTCGGGCTCGGGGCGTGGGGCGCGTCGGCCCTGTGGCAGTTGGCGGAGCGCGGTGTCGACGTGATCGGCTTCGAACGGTTCACGCCGGGCCACTCGCTGGGGTCGTCGCACGGCGGTTCGCGGATGTTCCGGATCACCTGCCTGGAGCACCCCGAACTGGTGCCGCTGGCCCGCCGCTCCCGCGAGCTGTGGGACGAGCTGGAGCAGGCCGCCGGGGAGCAGTTGTTCTTCCCGACCGGCGGGCTGCTGATCGGGCCGGAGAACGGGCACATCGCCGGCGGCACCCTGCTCGCGTCCCGGCGGCACGACATCCCGGTGCACATCCTCAGCGCCAACGCGGTCCGCATCCGCTACCCGCGGCACACCGGCGTGCCCACCGGCCACATCGGCGTGTGGGAGCCGTCGGCCGGGATCATCCGGCCGGAGCGCTCGATCCTGGCGGCCGTCGCACTCGCCGAGCGGGCCGGGGCGCGCGTGCACGCCGACACCCGGATCAGTTCGGTGGAGCTGGTGCCCGGCGGGGCGGTGCTGCACACCTCGCAGCGCGACGTCCGGGTGCGGCAGGTGGTGGTGACGGTCGGCTCGTGGCTGTCCTCCCTGGTCCCGGGGCTGCCGCTGGAGACGGTGCGGATGCCCATCACCTGGTTCCGCCCGCTGGAGCCGGCCACCGACAGCACCTTCGAGCTGGACCAGTTCCCGGTCTTCATGCGGGAGTTGGACGACGGCACCGTGCTGTGGGGCAACGGCACCGAGGGCGGCCACGACGTCAAGCTCGGCCTGGAGGACCGGGGCGTCGCGGCGAAGCCGCTGGACCCCGACAACAGCGACCGCTCGGTGACGCCGGACGACTGGTCCGACCTGGCCGCGCTGCTGCCGGCGAAGGTGCCCGGGCTGGAGCCGCTGCCGGCCAGGGTCGCGGTCTGCATGCTGACCCGCACCCCCGACGGGCAGTTCGTGATCGGGCGGCCGGACGGCGACCCGCGGATCGTCGTGGCCGGCGGCTGCAACGCGCACGGCTTCAAGCACGCGACCGGCATCGGCGAGGCGCTGGCCGGCATCGTCTGCGGCACGGCCGCCAAGGTGCCGCTGGACTTCATGTCCCCCGACCGCTTCTGACCCCGCCTCCGCCACGGCCCCGCTCCACGACCCGCCCCCACGGCCCGCTCCACCACCCGACCCATCCCCGACCCACCGCCCGGCCGCGCGGACGATCCCGCGCGCCCCGGGCCGGCGCACCGCCCGCACCTCCCGCGCCTCCCGCACCTCCCGCGCACCCTCCGACCCGACGACGGAAGACGACCCGTGACCTCAGCACGAGTACCCGCCGCACCGACGGCGGAGACCGACCTGCCCCTGGCCAACCCGCAGCACTTCCGCGACGCGATGGCCCAACTGGCCTCCACCGTCACGATCGTGACCACCACCGACGGCGACGGACGCCCGTGGGGCTTCACCGCCAGCTCGGTGGTCCCGGTCTCGCTCGACCCGCCGCTCGTCATGGTCGGCGTCGCCCACACCTCCAGTTGCTACGAGGCGCTCGCCGCCTCCGACGCGTTCGTGGTGAACGTCCTCGGCGACCGCCACCGCGACCTGGCCGGCCGCTTCGCCACCTCCGGCGCCGACCGCTTCACCGGCAGCGGGTTCACGAGCTGGCCCGGCACCGACCTGCCCTACCTGCCCGACGCCACCGCCGCCTTCCGCTGCCTCACCCAGTACGCGCTCCCGGCCGGCGACCACGACCTCCTGCTCGGCGCCCTCGCCGACACCCTGTCCCCGCCCGCCACGGCGCCCTCCTCCGCCCTCCTGTGGTACCGCCGCGCCTTCCACACCCCCGCTCCCTGAACTCCGGTGGGTAACGGGGCCGCGCGGATGAGAAGGTATGCCGTACGGACGGCGGACCGGGGGGGCCGGCCGCGTCCCGGTGCATGCGGAAGCGGAGAGACCTATGAGCACGCCGGACGGCGGCAACGGTCGGCGTGACGGTTACGACGAAGGCCCGTACGGCGCGTACGGGCAGTACCCGCAGGACGACGGGCGGCCGCCGTACCCCCAGCAGTACGGCGCCCACGACGGGTACGGCCGGCAACAGCCGTACCCGCAGGGCCGGTACGAGGAGCAGGACGGCCCGTACGAACCGCAGGGGCAGTACGGGCCCTACGGGTACACCTCCGTGCCGCGGCAGAGCGCGCCGGACGCGGACCCGTACGCCCACCTGTACCGGGAGCCGTACCGCGACGACGACGCCGACTACTCCCTCTACTACGCGCCGAACGTCTACGGCAGCGCGAGCGGGGACGTGGCGGCGGAGGCGACCGGCACCTTCCCGGTGATCGACGTCGACCGGGCCCCGCCGCCGCAGCAGCGGGGGGAGGCGGCGGGCGGCACCGGCAAGGGCTCGCTGCTGGGATCGAGCGCCGTGATGGCGCTGGGCACGATGGTCTCGCGGGGCACCGGCTTCGTCCGCAACATGATGATCGCCGTCGCCATCGGCCAGGGCACGATGGGCGACTCCTACCAGATCGCCTACACCCTGCCGACGATGGTGTACTTCCTGGTCGGCGGCGGCGCCGTCAACGCGGTGTTCGTGCCGCAGCTCGTCCGCAGCATGAAGAACGACCCCGACGGCGGCGAGGCGTACGCCAACCGCCTGCTCACCCTGGTGATCACCGCGCTCGGCGGCGTGGTGCTGCTCATGGTGGCGGCCGCGCCGCTGCTGGTGCGGCTGCTCTCCCCGTCGCTGATGTCCACCCCCTCCACCGCGCACGTCACGGTGACGATGGCGCGGTACTGCCTGCCGACCATCTTCTTCATGGGCGTGCACGTGGTGGCCGGGCAGATCCTCAACGCCCGCGAGCGGTTCGGCGCGATGATGTGGACCCCGGTGCTCAACAACGTCGTGGTGATCTTCACCTTCGGCCTGTACATCTGGGTGTTCGGCAGCTTCGGCCACAGCGCGGTGAACCCCGGCACCATCTCCCCGCAGGGCGTGCGGCTGCTGGGCGTGGGCACCCTGCTCGGCCTGGTGGTGCAGGCGCTGTCGATGGTCCCCTACCTGCGCGCGTCGGGGCTGCGCTACCGCCCGCGCTTCGACTGGCGCGGGCACGGCCTGGGCCACGCGGCCAAACTCGCCCGCTGGACCTTCCTGTTCGTGCTCGCCAACCAGCTCGGCCTGATCGTGGTCACCCGGCTCGCCACCGCCGCCCAGAAGTCGGCGGCCGCGCACGGCTACGCCAGCGGCACCGGCCTGTCGGCGTACACCAGCGCCCAGACGATCTGGCAGCTACCGCAGGCGGTCATCACGGTCTCGGTGATGAGCGCGGTGCTGCCGCGGATCTCCCGCGCCGCCTCCGACGGCGACGCGGCCGCGGTGCGCGCCGACATCTCGCACGGCCTGCGCACCTCCGCGGTGGCGATCGTGCCGGCCGCCTTCCTCTTCCTCTCCCTGGGCCCGTGGATCGGCGCGCTGATCTACGGCACCGGCGCCAACGGCGGCCGCTCCACGGGCTACATGCTCGCCGCCTTCGCCCTCGGCCTGATCCCGTACTCGGCGCAGTACGTCACGCTGCGCGGCTTCTACGCGTACGAGGACACCCGCACGCCGTTCTTCAACACGGTGTGGATCGCGGTGGTCAACGCGGCCGTCGCGGGGCTGTCGTACCTGGTGCTTCCGCCGCAGCGGGCGGTGGTGGGCATGGCGTTCGGCTACGGCGTCGCGTACTTCGTCGGCCTGCTGGTGGCGCTGCCCCGGCTGCGGCGCCGGATCGGCACGCTGGACGGCCCGCGCATCCGCCGCACCTACAGCCGGCTCGTGGCGGCCGCCCTGGTCCCCGCGCTGCTGGGCTACTTCCTCGCCCGGGCCACCGAGGGCGTGCTGGGCGGCGGGCTGGTCGGCGCGGCCGGCGCGCTGCTGGTCGGGCTGGTGGTGCAGATCGGCCTCTTCCTCGCGATCGCGAAGCGGATGCGGATCGAGGAGCTGAACGCGCTGCTGGGCATGGTGCGCGGCCGGCTGGGCCGCTGACCGCATCCGGCGGTCCGATCGTGTGATCGTCGCACGACATGCCCCATCTGCGGCAAGCGTGCCCGGCCTTCCGCGCGTCCCGGTCGGTGCCGGGCGCGCGGCCAGCACCCTGGGGCCATGACGCACTGGTTCGGCGGCGCGCACGGCACGCAGACCTCGGGCGCCGGACGCGAGCAGCTCTTCCTGCTGCTGGCCGGACTGGTCTGCTCGTTCCTGTTCATCCGGTTCAGCACCCGGATGATCCGGCGGCAGGTGTCGTGGTGGCCGGGGAACGTGCAGCCCGGCGGGATGCACATCCACCACGTGGTCTTCGGCCAGGTGATGATGATCGTCGGCGGGGTGGGCGCGTTCGGGGTGCGCGGCGGGCCGGTGGCGCACGACGTGCTCGCGGCGGTCTTCGGGGTGGGCTGCGGCCTGGTGCTGGACGAGTTCGCGCTCGTGCTGCACCTGGAGGACGTGTACTGGAAGGAGGAGGGCCGGCGGTCGGTCGACGCGGTCATCCTCGCGGTCGCGGTGATCGGCCTGCTGGTGGCCGGCGAGGCGCCGCTCGGTGGCTACGTCGGCGGGCGGTCCGGCGGGTCGTACGCGGTGGCCGCGGTGCTGCTCGGGTTCGTGGTGCTGTGCCTGCTCAAGGGCAAGGTGTGGACCGGGCTGCTGGGCGTGATGGTGCCGGTGCTCGCGGTGGTGGGCGCGCTGCGGCTGGCCCGGCCGCACAGCCCGTGGGCGCGCTGGCGGTACACGGCGCGGCCGCGCCGGATGGCCCGGGCGGAGCGGCGCGAGGAGGGCGCGCGGCGGCGGGTGATGGCAGCCAAGACCGCGGTGATGGACGCGGTCGCCGGGGCGCCGACCCCGGTGTCGCTGGCGAAGCGGGCGGGGAAGCCGCCGGTGGTGCCGACCGTGGTCGAGGTACCGCCGTCCCGGCTGGAGCTGCTGCTCGCCCGGGTGCTGCGGCCGCTGCGCGCGCCGGGTGCGGCCGTCGCCGTGTGGTACCTGCGGCTGGCGGCCGTGGTGGACCTGGTGACCGGTCTGGTCGGGCCGCTGCGGGACCGGGTGCGGGCCGCCGACGGCGGCGAGTACGTCACCGCCTTCCTGGTCGGCCCGGGCTTCACCGGCGCCGCGCTGGCGTTCGTGCTGTCGGTGAGCCTGCGCCGGCGCAAGCGGGCGGCGTGGCTGCTCACCACCGTGGCGAGCGCCGCGTACGCCGTGACGATCGTGATCACCGTGGCCGCGGTGCCGGGCGCGTACCGGCACGCCGCCAACTGGCTGGCGATCGCCTGCACGTTGCTGCTGCTGGGCGCGCTGCTGGTCTCGCGCACCGCCTTCAACGTCCGCGGCGAGCGGCGCAACGTCGCCGTGGGGCTGCTCAGCCTGGTGGTGGGGGCGGCGGTCGCGGTGGGCGCGGGCACGCTGCTGGTCCACGCGACCGACCGGGACGCGCCGGCCCGCTGGGGCGCCAGCGCCCGGTACGCCGCGGTGCGCACGCTGACCCTCTCGGCGCTCTTCGACCACCCCGGGATCAGGGTGCCGTGGTGGTCCGACCTGCTGGTGAACCTGATCAGCGTCGCGCTGCTGCTGCTCGTGGTGCTGGCGTTCCTGCGCGCGCCGCGCGGCCGGGACCGGCTGCAACCGGCCGACGAGCGGCGGCTGCGGGAACTGCTGCGGGACGGCGACGGCCGGGACTCCTTCGGGTACTTCGCGCTGCGCCGGGACCGGGCGGTGTGCTGGGCGCCCGGCCGGGAGGCGGCGATCGTGCACCGGGTGGTGAACGGGGTGACGCTCGCGGCCGGCGATCCGGTGGGCCCGCCGGCCGCGTGGCCGGGGGCGGTCGCGCACTGGCTGGACACGGCCCGCGCGCACGCCTGGGTCGCGGCGGTCGCGCACGCGGGCGACGGGGCCGCGGGCGTCTACACGGCGGCCGGGCTGCACGGCCTGGACTCGGGCGCGGAGCCGGTGGTCGAGGTGCGGGAGCTGCCGGCCGGTCCCGCGCGGCTGCGGCAGGCGATGGCGGGCGCGGGCTACGCGGTGCGGGTGCGCCGCCAGCGCGACGTGGCCGAGGAGGAGTGGGTGCGGCTGCGGCAGCTCGCCGACGCGTGGCGGCGGCACGGGAGGGCGGCCGGCGGCGTCCAGTTGGGCCGGCTGGGCGACCCGGCCGACCCGGAGTGCGTGGTCGCGGAGTGCAGGGACCGGCACGGCCGCACCTGCGCGCTGCTGGTGTTCGTGCCGTGGGGCGGGGACGGGCTGACGCTGGCGCTGCTGCGGCACGACCAGGAGTCCGGGCAGGGGCCGGTGGACCTCGCCCTGACCGAGGTGCTGCTGCGGGCGCACTCCGGCGCCGACCCGCTGGCGGGGGTGGTCCGTGTCTCGCTCAACCTCGCGCCGTCCGACGGCGAGCAGGCGTACGCGGGGTACGGGGCGCGCTGGGCGACCCGGCACCTGCTGTACGAGCGGCGGGCCGAACTCCCCCGGGTGATCGCCGCCGCGGCCTACACCGAGGGGCTGCGGCTCGCCGCGGCCCGGACCGCCCACGCCCATGCCCACGCCCGTCAGGACGCCCCGCCGACCTGACGCCCGGGCCGGTCACATGACTCCGCCCCGCCTGACGGGCCGCCCCGGTCCACCGTTGTCCGTGGTTCCCCCGCACGGGGTGGCACAGGATGGTGGAAGGGGAATTCCGGTGCGACGGCGGGCGCACCCGCGGTGCGCGCGGCCGCAATAGGCGCCCTCCCGCGTATGCGCTCACGTGCTTTTCCGAACGGCCGGTCCCGGCCCCGCGGAAAGGAGTTCCAGGGCCCTTCCGCGGTAAAGCGCTCGTGCGGGAAATGTGCGCGATCCCGCGCGGCGCCGGTGCCCGAAGGGTGGTCGAGGTCATCCCGGCCCCCTGCCCGGACCCGCCGTCCGGACCCGCTGTCCGGCGGGCGCGGGGGCGTATCCGGGGTGCGGGCGCCGAGGCGGACGCGGGGCCGCACGGCCGTCGGCCGCGCAGGCGCTCCGGGGACCGTCCGCGCATGCCCGCGCCGACCGCGCCGGCCCTCCCGGAAGACGCCCCTCCGCCGCACCTTCGCGGGAAGGACGCCGAGGCCGCGTGGAACTGACGGCAACTCAACTCCCCTTTGCACACGTCCGGTTGAATGCACCGAGTGAACCTCTGGGCAACGGCGCGGGCACGCGCCCCGCCGCGGGCGGCGGGGCCGCGGCGGCGCCCGGGTGTCCCCCGCGACTCCGGTCACCCGCGATCCCGTACCCCGAGACGCCCGGACATCCGTCACGGTAGGCTCTCGCTCCGTACCTGACCGCGATCGTCCGCGGCGCCGGTCGGGGGCCCGCGCGCGCCCGAGCGGCGCGTCCGGACCGGCATCGCCGACCCCGCGCCCAGCGCCGCCACCGCGCCCGTCGTCGCGCCGGCGAGCGCCGGACCCCTCGAAGGAGTGGAGGAATCGGTTGCCTGATCGAGCGGCCAGCCCGAATCCACCGGCCCCTTCCGCACCCACGCAATGCGTGCAATTACAGCGACAGCGACTTGGCGCCGATCAACCGGCTGGATATGATCACGACGCGGTCGCACCAGGGCCGTTCGCAATCAGCCGGGCACCATCGAATCCACCACGCCGCCCCCGACCGGCCGCTCCGCGCGCCCGGTTGACCGGGGAATTGCGGCCGCGCATTCCGGCCGCCGGCCGGCGCGGCCGCCCGCGGCGCCCCGGGCCCGCCCACCGCCAACCGCCACCTCCGGCCGGCGTCCACGGACACCGCCATCCCCGGACGGGCCGCGCGCCGCGTCCTGACTGCTGATTCCCGAGGATCTGATGACCACGTTGATACAGGAGGCGGCCGCCGCGCTGCTGCTGGCGCTCGTCCTGGTCGCCGGCGGTGCGGCCCTCCGGTTCCGCCGGATCGCCCGCGCCCGGCAGCGGCAGGCGGAGCAGCAACACGCCGGGGACCGGTCCTCGTTGCTGGCCGAACAGGAGCGGGTACGCCAACTCGCGGCGCGGCAGCGGACGTTGGAGGACGCGCTGGGCTACCTCGCCTCAACCGGGCTGGCCGAGGCCACCGCGGCGGCACTGGAGCCGGGCGAGAACCGCGAGGTCGAGTTCGTGCTGCCCGAGCCGCTGGCCGGCACCCCCGCCGCGCAGCGCGTCGAGGAACTGGTCTCCCGGCACACCGCGCTGGTCCGGCAGACCCGGCGCGACGCGCAGGACGCCGCCCGCCAGGAGGTGGCCCAGGCCCAGGAGGACGCCCGCGACGCCACCCGCGCGGCGGTGCTCACGTTCGCGTCGGCCCTGGTGAGCCTGGGCGCCGAACTGGCTGAGGAGGTCAGCGTCGGCGTACGCCGCCACCACGGCGACGACGCGTACGAGACGCTGATGGAGATCGACCACACCGCCCAGCAGATGCTGCGCGTCGCCCAGGGCTACATGGTGCTGTCCGGCGGCACCCTCGGACGCCGGCTGCCGGCCACCGAGTTCACCGACATCGCCCGCGCCGCGATGGGCCGCATCCAGAACTACGACCGGGTGCGGGCCCAGGAGTTGGACCGCGCGGTGGTGCCGCGCGCGGTCGAGGCGCTGGTGCACACCCTGGCGATCCTGCTCGACAACGCCGTCCGCTACGCCCCGCCGACCTCCTACGCTGAGGTGTCCTTCCGCACCGGGCACAACGGCGTGACGGTGATCGTGGACGACGCCGGGCTCCAGATGAGCCCCGAACAGCTTGAGCGGGCCCGGGAGATCCTCGGCGGCAGGCAGTCGCTGGACATCCACGCGCTCGGCGCCTACCCGCAGACCGGGTTCCGGGTCGCCGCGCAGCTCTCGGCGCGCTACGGCTTCCGGATCGACCTCGAAGCGCCCAACCTGTTCGGCGGCACCCGCGCGCTGGTCTTCGTCCCCTCCGCGCTGCTGACCACCCTTCCGGTCGAGCAGCCGGCCGGGCACCTGCCCGGGCGCGGCGCCGAACAGCCGTACGTGCCGCAGCAGTCCGGGGCCGGGGCAGCGCCGCGCCCCGGACACCCCGAGGCGCGCAGCCCGCAGCCGGTGCAGGCCGCCCAGGACCCGCAGCCGTACCGCCCCGACGCGCGGTCCGGCGCGGCCGCCGACGCACCGCCGGCCGTCACCGCCAGCGGGCTGACCCGGCGCCGCCGCCGCCCGCAGCCCGCGCCCGCGCCGGCCGAGTCCGCCGTGCCGGCGGCCGAGCCCCGGCCGGGGCGCCCCGACATCGCCGCCGCGTGGGCCGACGGGTCGCGCCGCGGCCGGGCGCTGGCGGAGCAGCGGCCGTCGGAGCGGTCGGAGCAGGGGCCGTCCCCGTCGGAGTCCGCGCCGTCCGGACCGGCCGGCGGCCGGGACACCCGGGGTGGGGACGCCGGCGGGCGGGGCACCTCGCAGAACACGTCGGCCACTTCGAAGGGCGATTCCTGACATGCTGAAAGCACACGACGACAACGCGCTGGGGTGGCTGCTCGACGAGCACCTCGGCACGTGCCCGGGCGTGCGGTTCGCCGTCCACATGACCTCCGACGGCCTGCTCAGCTCGTACACCAAGACCATCGACAAGGACACCGGGGACAAGCTCGCGGCCGTGACGGCGGCGCTGCGGGCGGCCGGGCTGGCCTGGGCCGAGGTCACCGGGCGGCGGGGCGACGCCAACGCCGTGCGCCAGCACCTGATCGAGACCGACCAGTGGATCGGGCTGACCTCGGCCGCCGCGGAGAACTCGCTGCTGGCGGTCTGCGCCGAGCCGGACAGCGACATCGGCCTGATCAGCGAGCGGATGAACGCGCTCGCGCAGCGGGTCGGCCACGAGCTGGCCAGCAGGGAGCGCCGACCCGTCGGCGAGGGCGGCAGGTCGAGGTGAGCGGACCGCGGCGGGATCCGGACGTGGTCCGGCCCTACGTCCGCACCGGGGGGCGCAGCCGCCCCTCGCGGGACGTGCGCCTGGAGTCCCTGGTGATCGCCGCGCCCGCCCCGGTGCAGGGTCTGGAGCCGGACGCCCGCCGGGTGTTCGCCCTGTGCCGCGGCGGCGTGATGGCGGTCGCGGAGATCGCCGCCGCGCTGGAACTGCCGCCGTCCGTGGTCAGGATCCTGGTCTCCGGTCTGATCGACTCCGGCCACCTCGCGGCGCCGACCCGCCGCTCCCGCGCCGACGCGCCGTCCATCGAACTGCTGAAGGAAGTACTGCATGGCCTCCGCTCCATCGCCTGACACCGACCGGTCGCGATCGGCCGGCCCGCCCGGCGGCGGCGCCGCCCCGCCCGGCGCCGACGACCCGCCGGGTCACGACGGCGCCGTGCCGCCGCCCGACTTCGACTACCTCCCCTCCACCGTCACCCGCTCGGCGAAACTGCTGGTCACCGGGCCGTTCGGGGTCGGCAAGACCACGCTGGTGGGCACCGTCGCGCCCCTGGTGCTGCGGATGGACGAGGCCATGACCGAGGCGAGCCTCGGCGTGGACGACCTGCGCGGCACCCCGGAGAAGACCACCACCACCGTGGCCATGGACTTCGGCCGGCTGCACCTCAACGAGAGCCTGGTGCTGTACCTGTTCGGCACCCCCGGCCAGGTCCGCTTCCGGCCGCTGTGGGAGGGGCTGGCCGACGGCGCCCTCGGCGCGCTGGTCCTGGTGGACACCCGGGACCTGGACCGCTGCCACGACGTGCTGGACCTGCTGGAGGAGTACGGCACCCCGTACGCGGTGGCGGTCAACCGCTTCGACGACGGGACGGACTACCCGCTCCACGAGGTCCGCCAGGCCCTGGACCTGGCGGAGGCGACCCCGCTGACCACGTGCGACGCGCGGGACCGGCAGAGCTGCGTGGGCGCCCTGATCACGCTCGTCGAGTACCTGTCCGCACGCCGACTGGAGCCCAGCCCGTGACGTCCCCGCCCCGCACCGGACCCGCGCCGGCCGACCCCGCGCCAGGCCGGCGCGTGCCGCTGCACACCCAGGAGTTCGCCTCCGACCCGCACGCCGCCTACGACCGGATGCGGGCGGAGTTCGGCCCGCTGGTGCCGGTGGAGCTGGCGCCCGGTGTCCCGGCGACCCTCGTCATCGGGTACGCGCAGGCGCTGCGCATCCTCAACGACCCGCAGCGCTTCCCGGCCGACCCGCGGGTGTGGCAGCGCGACGTGCCCGACGACTGCCCGGTGAAGCCGATGATGGAGTGGCGGCCGAACGCGCTGCGCTCGGCGGGCGAGGAGCACCACCGCTACCGCGCGGCGAACACCGCGGGCCTGGACCGGGTCAACCAGCACCAGTTGCGGGCCACCGTCGAGCAGGTGGCCGCCGAGACCATCGGCGCGTTCAGCCCCACCGGGCGGGCCGACCTGCTCACGCAGTACGCCTGGCCGATCGCCTTCCGCGTGCTCAACGAGATGCTGGGCTGCCCGCCGGAGATCGGCCGGCGCGTCGCCGAGGGCATGGCCGCGATCTTCGAGGGCGTGGACGCCGCCGCCGGGAACGTGATGCTCGGCCAGGCGCTGCGCGACCTCACCTCCAGCAAGCGCGCCGCCCCGGGCGCGGACATCACCAGTTGGCTGATCGGCCACCCCGCGGCGCTCACCGACGAGGAGATGGACCACCAGTTGGTCACGCTCTACGGCGCCGGCATCGAGCCGACCACCAACCTGATCACCAACACGCTGCGGCTGCTGCTCACCGACGACCGCTTCTCGGGCGACCTGCACGCCGGCAGCCTGTCGGTGCGCGACGCGCTGGACGAACTGCTGTTCACCGACCCGCCGATGGCGTCGTACTGCGTCTCCTACCCGCCCCGGGCGGTGGACGTCGAGGGAGTGGTGCTGCCCGCGCACCAGCCCGTGGTCATCTGCATGTCCGCCGCGAACAACGACCCGTCGATCGTCGGCCCGCCCTCCCGCCGGGTCGGCAACCGCGCGCACCTGGCCTGGAGCAACGGCCCGCACGCCTGCCCGGCCAAGTCGCACGCGTACCTGATCGCCGAGACCGCGCTGGTCCACCTCGTGGACGCGCTGCCGGAGATGGACCTGGCCGTGCCGGCCGAGGAGCTGGCCTGGCGGCCGGGGCCCTGGCACCGCGCGCTGGCCGCGCTGCCGGTCACCTTCCCGCCCGTGCCCGACTCGTCGTCCGCCCCGGACCCGTCGTCCGCCCGGGAGACCTCGTCCGCCCCGGACCGGCCCGCCCCGGACCCGTCCGCCACCGCCCCGCCCGCCTCCCAGAGCTGAACGGAGCACCCCCGCCGTGTCCCAGACCACCCCGCTCGTCCTGGACCCCACCGGTTCCGACCCGGACTCGGAGCACGAGAAGCTGCGCGCCCAGGGCCCCGCCGCCCGCGTCGACATCCTCGGCGTACCGGCCTGGGCCGTCACCGACCCGGTCCTGCTCAAGAAGCTCCTGACCGGTCCCGACGTCTCCAAGGACGCCCGGCGGCACTGGCCGGCGTACGACCACGCGGTGGCGACCTGGCCGCTGGCCCTGTGGGTGTCGGTGCACAACATGTTCACCGCGTACGGCGGCGACCACCGCAGGCTGCGCCGGCTGGTGGCCCCCGCGTTCAGCGCGCGCCGGATATCGGCGCTCGGCGAGCGGGTCGAGCTGATCGTCGCCGCGCTGCTGGACCGGCTCGACGCGCGTGCCGGGGACGCCCCCGGCACGCCGGTGGACGTGCGCGAGCTGTTCGCGTACCCGATCCCGATCCAGGTGATCAGCCATCTGATGGGCCTGCCCGAGGAGCAGCAGGCCGACTTCCGCACCGTGGTGGACGGGGTCTTCTCCACCACCCTCACCCCCGACGAGGCGATGGCCAACACGATCCGCCTGTACGGGGTGCTGGACGACCTCATCGCCGCCAAGCGCGACGCGCCGGGCGACGACATGACGTCGCTGCTGATCGCCGCGCGCGACGACGAGGGCGACGGCTCCGCGCTGGACGAGACCGAGCTGCGCGACACCCTGCTGCTGATGATCAGCGCCGGCTACGAGACCACCGTGAACCTGCTCGACCAGGCGATCGCGGCGCTGCTGACCCACCCCGACCAGCTCGCCCTGGTCCGGTCCGGCGGCTCGGACTGGACCACGGTGGTGGAGGAGACGCTGCGGCTGGAACCGGCCATCAAGAACCTGCCGATGCGCTTCGCGATCCACGACATCCCGCTGCCCGACGGACAGGTGATCGCGGCGGGCGAGCCGATCCTCGCCGCGTACGCCGCCGCCAACCGGCACCCCGACTGGCACGGCGACACCGCCGGGCGGTTCGACGTCACCCGCACCGCGCCCGGTCCCGAGCACCTCGCCTTCGGCCACGGCGTGCACTTCTGCCTCGGTGCCCCGCTGGCCCGGCTGGAGGCGGTGGTCGCGCTGCGCGCGTTCTTCGCCCGCTTCCCCGACGCCCGTCTCGCCACGCCGGCGGGCGCGCTGCCCCGGGTGCCGTCCCTGATCACCAACGGCCACCAGACCCTCCCGGTGGTGCTGCGCCCGGCCGGCTGACCCCGCCTGCCGACGGACGGCGGGGTCAGCCGGAACTCCCGGACGTCCCGCCGCCGTCGGACGTGGCCCGACGCGATCTGTTCCCCACCCGGGCGGCCTGGCGTCTTCCCAGGTGGGTGTTCCCCGCCTCTCCCCGGGGGCGGGTCAGCCCACCGAGATCGCGAACACGTGGATGCCGGAGTCGGCCGGCAGTTTGACCGTCGCCACCGTCTTCGACGGGTCGAGGGCGCCGCCGGTGGTGTAGAGGCTCACCGCGTGGTCGCCGATGGTGTCGGTGGCCGGCCGGTTCCAGTTCGCGGTCGTGACCGCCAACCGGCTGTTGCCACTGGCCGCGTTGGCGTACCAGTCGGGGAAGTCCACCGCGATGTCCGTGCTGGTGCCGTCGGTGTAGGTGACGGTGACCGTGCCGGAGTGCGCGGAGCTGACGCCGGCGCCGAGCAGGCCCAGCCTCGCGCCCTGGCCCCCCACCGCGACGACCTGGCCGTCCGCCGCCACGTTGTCCGGCTGCCCGGGCCGGGTGTCCGGCCAGGTGTAGGACAGCCCGTCCGCCGTGACCGTGGCGCCCGGGGTGTAGCCGACCGCCGCGAGCTGGGTGGCGGAGTAGCTGTAGCCGCCCGGGTCGAGGTTCCCGGTCGACGGGTCGCTGTCGGCGCTGATCCCCTCGTTGTCGTAGGCGGCCGCGACGGTGGCGTACGGCACCACCGTGGTGGCGGTGCCGGTCCTGGTCCGCCGCCCGCCCAGGGTGTAGGTCGCCCTGCCGGTGAGCGTGGTGGACCCGGCGGACGCGTCCGCGGGGGCGGTCACCGTCCACGAGGTGCTGACCGTGGCGTGGGCGCGCACCGTCGGGAACGACGTGGCGGCTCCCTTGGCGGGGGCCGCGCGCCAGCCGGCCGGCACGGACAGCGCGAGCCGGGCCCCGGACACCGCGGAGTCACCGGTGTTGGTGAACGTCTGCCGCACGGTCTGGGTGGTGCCCGCGCCGGTGGTGGGCGCGGCGGTGACGGCGGTGGCCTGGACACCGGCCGTGTGGCGGACGGTCACCGACGCGGTGAGCGGGGTGCTGGCGGAGGACTCGCCGACGTGGATCGGATAGGTGCCGTCCTGCACCGTCCAGTCG
Source organism: Streptomyces sp. SN-593 (assembly GCF_016756395.1). NCBI lineage: Bacteria > Bacillati > Actinomycetota > Actinomycetes > Kitasatosporales > Streptomycetaceae > Actinacidiphila > Actinacidiphila reveromycinica. Next base: position 5,849,888 of record NZ_AP018365.1, on the reverse strand, counting down.
TGGGTGGCGCTGTCCCACACCCGCAACGCGTCGGCGCCGAGGGTGAGGCGGACCTGCTTCGTCCGGCCGGGCGCCAGCTCCACCTTGGCGAACGCCTTCAGCTCCTTCGGGGGTTCGCCCGAGCCTGCCGGGTGCCCGAGGTAGACCTGCACGACCTCGGAGCCGGCGCGCTTGCCGGTGTTGGTGACGTCCACCGACAACTGCACCGGCGCGGTGGTGCCGCTGCCGGCGCTCAGCGCGCCCGCACCGGGCGAGCGGACGGTGAGGTGGGAGAGGCGGAAGGTGGTGTAGGACAAGCCGTAGCCGAACGGGAAGAGCGGCGTCTGGTCCTCGTCCTGGTACCACCGGTAGCCCACGTCGAGCTTCTCGCTGTAGTCGTAGACGCCGTTCACCGCCGGGTAGCGGCCGGGGGCCGCGGCGACCGCGGTCTGGGTGTCGGTGCGCGGGAAGCTGACCGGCAGTCGGCCGCCGGGCGAGGCGTCACCGGTCAGCAGCGCGGCGAGCGCGTTGCCGTCCTCCTGGCCCGGATACCACATGTCGAGCACCGCGGGCACGTCGGCGAGCCACGGCATCAGGACCGGGGCCCCGGCCCGCAGCACCACGACCGTCTTCGGGTTCGCGGCCGCCACGGCCGCGATCAGGGCGTCCTCGTTGCCGGGCAGCGCCAGCGTGGTGCGGTCCGAGCCCTCGCTGGAGGAGTCGCCGACCACCACGACCGCGGCGTCCGCGCCCTTCGCGGCGTCCACCGCGGCCTGGATCGTCGGGTCCGGCACCTGCGGCGAGGACCACCCGATGCTCACCGACGCGTCGGAGGCGTTCTCGTAGTACTCCACCCGCAGGGTGTGCGGCTCGCCCGCGGTGAGCTGGACCGGCGTGCCGGCGACCGTGCTGGAGGCGTGGTCGCTCCAGTTGTCGACGACCAGTTTGCCGTCGAGGTAGATCCGGCTGCCGTCGTCGCTGGTCGCGGCGAGGGTGTAGGTGCCGGTGGCGGGCGCGGTGACCGTGCCGGTCCAGCGGACGGAGAACCCGTCGGCCGGGATGCCGTCGGCCGGCGAGCCGGTGCCCCAGTCGAAGTCGATGTCCGGGTCGTCGCGGGTGACGGCCGGGGTGCCGCTGAGCGTGGTGTTGGCGAAGTACTCGCCCTTCAGCCCGCTCAGCGCGGACGCCGGGATCGCCGGGTAGCCGCTGCCGTAGCCGGCCTTGACCGAGGTGATGTCCACCCCGTCGCCCAGCCGCGAGGTCAGCCCGCTGAGCGGATCGACCTTCTTGTACGGGGTGACCTGCGAGCTGCCGCCGCCCCCGGTGACCGCGGTGTCGGCGTTCGGGCCGATCACGGCGAGCGAGGTGAGCTTCTTCGGGTCGAGCGGGAGCACCGCGCCGCTGTTCTTCAGCAGCACGCTGCCGTCCTCGGCGGCGGTCCGGGCGAGCGCGCTGTCCGCGTCGTAGTCGGCCGTCGTCGGCGGGCGCGGGTCGAACTGCCCGGTGCGGAACTCCAGGCGCAGGATGCGCCGGGCCGCGTCGTCGAGCACCGACTGCGGCACCTGCCCGGCGGCGACGGCCTCGGGCAGCCGGGTGAAGTAGCTGGTGCCGGCGAACTCCTGGTCCAGGCCCGCCTCGGCGGAGGCGACGGTGCTGTGGTTGGCGGGGTAGTCGGTGTCCACCACCCCGTCGTACTTCCACTCGTCGATCAGGATGTCCCGCAGGATCTCCGCGTTCTCGCACGCGTAGGTGCCGTTGACCTTGTTGTACGCGCACATCAGGGACCAGACGTGGCCGTCCTTGACCGCCTTCTCGAAGGCGGGCAGGTAGATCTCGTGCAGCGTGCGCTCGTCGATGTCCGAACTGGACGTCGTGCGGGCGTTCTCCTGGTTGTTGCCGGCGAAGTGCTTGACCTGCGCGGCGACCCCCTGGGCCTGGATGCCGCCGATCTCCGAGGCCGCGATGTCGCCGGCGAGTTCGGGGTCCTCGCCGAGCGTCTCGAAGTCGCGGCCGCCCAGCGGGGTGCGCACGATGTTCACCATCGGGCCGTAGACGACCTGGTAGCCGCGGGACCTGGCCTCGGTGCCCATCACCGTGCCGTACCGCTGCGCCAGTTCGGTGTCGAAGGACGCGGCCAGCGAGACCGGAGACGGCAGCGCGGTCGCCGGCTGGCCGTCGCGCACGCCGCTGGGGCCGTCGCTGAACTGCATGCCGGGGATGCCGAGGCGGTCCACGCCGGGGATGTAGCCGGTCGCGTTCGAACCGCTGGGCTTGCCGACGGCGGTCATCAGCGTGGCCTTCTCCGCGTTGGTCATCCGCGCCAGCAGCAGGTCGACCCGTCTCTCCAGCGGGAGCCGGGTGTTCAGCCAGGGCCGCGCGGCGGAGCTGTCCGTGCTCCCCGCGTCGGCGGACGCCGCCGGAATCGCCATCGGTACGGTCAGAGCGACCGCGGCGGTCGCAGCGGCGACCGCGAGCCTTGCCATGCGCATACGATTTCTCCCAGGTGGGAACGACGAGCCCGGTCGTTCGCGGCCGGGGCCGTCTGCGGGTACCGAGTCGCGCTGTGTCCGCGTTCACCGCGTGAACGCAAACGCCTGGAAGTGTGCGCCCGCCCCCCGACACCGTCAAGGAAGTGAACAACCGAACACCCCCCGCGGTCGCCCGGCAGGGGCCGCGCCCCGTCGCCGCCCCGTCGCCCACCGCCCGCTCGACGGAGAACGATAAAATCACCTGTGGTGACGACATGCCTCCGGGGAGGGAACCGCATGGGAGACGGCCGCGACCACTCGATGCGCCAGGTGAACCCCGACGACCTCGAACAACTGGCGCAACTGCTCGACGGCAAGGGGCCGACCAGCCTCGGGAGCCGTACGGAGGCCGCCTTCCGCAGCGCGGCGGCGCTCGACGTCACCTCTCACCTCAGCAGCCTGCGACCGCTCACGGGGTGGGCCCACAGCACGGGGCCCGACCTGCGCCGGCGCGCGGCCCTGGTCCGGATGGACTCCGGCGATCTCACCGGCGCCTTCCTCTGGGCGGGCTTCACCGCGCAGGACCTCGCGCGGTACACGGGCGACAAGATCTCACCCGAACTGGAGCTGATCGCCACCTCCGTCGCCGCCAGCGGCGATCCGAAGGCGATGCAGTTCCAGCGCCGCCCCGACGAGAACCTCGACGACTGGATCGACCGCCTCAAGGCCCAGGCGCTCACGGCGATGCCGGGCCTCCAGCCCTTCGAGCCGGCGGTGCAGACCTTCCTCTCCGACTACGGCGACTGGAAGGACGCCACGGACGCGGCCGGCCACGTCGTCTTCCAGGGCACCCAGTTGACCAAGGTCCTGTTGGGCAATTCCTTCAAGGCGGGCTGGGCGAAGCCGTGGCGGCTGTGGGCGGCGAGCAGGCTTCAGAGCAGCAGCGTGCCCCTGACCGACTGGGCCGCCGCGAGGCTGCTCGGGATGAACACGATCCGATCGCTCAGTGCTCCCGGCTCCTGGCTGCCGAGCAAGCTGACCGCGGGACTGCAACACATCCCCGGGCTGAACGGCGCGATCCGGGACCGGACAAGTGAGATCTGGGACGACCTCCGGCTCAACCGGTTCATGGACGCCGGACGGTGGGGCATCACCCCGAACAGCGTGATCGACACCCTGGTCGGGAGCGACAAGCTGGCGCGGCAGTTCGGCGGCCTCACGCACGCGGGGACACCGGTCCTCCGGGCGGCGCAGGCCGATCTCGGCCGGGTGGGCGTCGCCGCGTACAAGGCCCTGCGCAGCGGCACCGCCTTCGAGAACGTCGCGGCCAAGAGCCGCTACGGCGCGGCCCTCAAGGGGCTGGCCACCGTCGGGGAGACGGCCGGCGTCTTCCGCAGCGCCAACATCGTCACCAGCGTGGCCATGACCGGCATCAGCGCGGCGAACCTGGTGTCGGACGGCAACCCGGTCAAGGCGTTCAAGCGCGAGGGCGCCGGATACGTCGCCGACGCGGCGGACACCGCGTTCAACGCCTCCCTCACCGCCACCCTGATCGCCCCCACACCCGTCACCTTCGGTCTCACCATCGCCACCGGCAGCGTCTACGTCGGGGCGGAGGTCGTGCAGCACTGGGGCGACATCAAGAAGGGCACGTCCAAGGCCACCCACTGGGTGGACACGACCACGAGCAACGTCACCCACGACATCGCCAGCAGCACCACATCCGTGGCGAAGAAGCTGAACCCGACCCACTGGCACTTCTAGGACAGGGACATGAGCGACCTCACCTTCGAACTCGAACCCTTCGAAAACGAAGCCCACAAGGGGTTCCGCGGGACAGCCGGACCGTACGGCGAGGTCATGGCGTACCACATCAAGCCGGTGGCCCCCAACCGCGGGAAGATAGTGCTCCGCTCCCAACTCGTGTCCGAACACCTCCCCGAAGCCCACCTCGACGCCATCGGCGCCGGAGGGAAACCCTCCGTCTACCAGGCCACCCTGGAGATCGACGGCACCCCGGCCAAGCTCAGGTACAACTCCTACGGACTCACCCGCGCCGCCCGTGCCCTCCACATCACCTACGCCGACCGCGCGTACACCTACAGGTACACCACATCCCTGCACGCCAACATCGAACTCAGCCGCCCCGGGCTGCGCATCACCACGAAGGACGGGCGACGGGTCAAGAAGGTGGGCGTGTGCCGCGATGTCTCGGCCCAAGGCGTTGTCGACGAACTCGACCTCGCCCTCGCCGTCCTCTTCGAAGTCGTCTCCACCGAACCACTCGTGCCGGTCGTCGCCGCGCTCTACGCCAGCGACCGGGCCAGTGCCAACAGGGTCGGCAGCGAGTGACCGCCCCACTCACCCCGGCCCCTCGCTCCCCGCGGCCAGCAACGGCACCACGACCTCGCTGATCGGCGTCGCGATCCCGTGGGCGCGGCCGCGCCGCAGGATCACGCCGTTGCGGGTGTCCCACTCCAGCGGTCGCCCCGCCACCCGGTCCGCGAGGATGGAGGTGCCCAGGTCGGCCGGGTAGGACCGGAAGCCGTCCACGATCTCGCGCGGCACCTCGTCCGACAGGTCCGCGCCCTCCGCCCGGGCGACCTGGAGGCCCTCCCGGAGGTAGTCCAGCGCCAGCCGGGCGATGTCCGCGCGGCCGAACACGCCGGCCCGGCGGCCGCTGAGCACCATCAGCCCCGCGGCCGCGTTCTGCAACAGCTTGCGCCAGGCCACGGAGGTGAAGTCCGCGGCCAGTTCGACCGAGCAGCGGGTGCCGCGCAGCGCCTCGCGCACCACCGCGGCCGCCGGCACGTCCGGCAGCGTCAGCCGGGCCGGGCCGCGCAGCCACACCGAGCCGTCGGGCCGCGCCTCGGCCGGGAACCACACGACCGAGGGCAGGACGGCGCACCCGGGGGCGTGCGGCCCGACGGCCGCTTCCTGCTCGACGCCGTTCTGGAGCACGCAGACCACGGTGCCCGGGCGGCACAGCGCCGCCAACCACGGCGCCGCCGCCTCGACCTGGGTCGCCTTGACGGCGAGGAGGACGAGGTCGGCCGGCTCCGCCCCCCGCGCCGGATCGATCCCTACGGGCCCCGGTACCACGACGGAACCCCCGTCATGGCGCAGTTGCAGGTGGTCGCGGGCGGTGCGGCCGTACAACCGCGGGGTGCGGCCGGCCTCGTGGAGCGCGGCGGCGACGGTGGTGCCGATCGCCCCCGGTCCCACGACGGCGACGGCGGGACGGTCGGAGAGGCGCTCGGACAGGTCGGCGGGACGGTCGGAGGCGTGGTGCGGAAACTCGGTCGGAGCCATGGGCGCCACGTTACTCTGTTACGCATGGACAATGACAGCGGTAACGACATTACGCACCGGGGCGACGACCCGCTCACGCGGTGGCTCGGCACCGTGCAGGCCCGCAGCGGCGATCTCGCCGCGAGCGAGGCGAAGGTCGTACGACTCCTGCTCGCCGACCCGCTGTTCGTCGGCACCAGCACCACCGCGCAGGTCGCCGCGCGTGCCGGCGTGTCCGCCCCGAGCGTGGTCCGGGCCGCGCGCGCGATCGGCTACGACGGCTTCACCGAGCTGAAGTTGGCGATCGCCCGCGCCCGCGGTACCACCGGGTTCTTCGCCCCTCCCGCGGCGCTCACCGAGCACGCCACCACCTCGGACGTGGTCGGGTCGGCCGTGCGCACGGGCCACGACGCGCTGGCCGCGCTGGCCGGCGCGCTGGACCCGGCCGCGCTCGACGAGGCGGTCGCCGCGGTACGGCGGGCCGGCCAGGTGCTCGTCATCGGCGCGGGCACGTCCGCGGCGGTCGCCGCGGACGCCGTGTTCCGGCTGCGCGGGCTCGGTGCGCGGGCGGCGGGCATCGCGGACCACGAGTCGGCGATGATCGCGATGCGGCTGCTCGGCCCGGACGACGTCGTCATCGCCGTGAGCTCGACCGGCCGCACCTCCTCGACGGTCGGCGTCGCCGACGCCGCCTGCTCCGCCGGCGCGACGCTGATCGCGATCACCAACCAGTACGGCACGCCGCTGGCGGCCCTCGCCGACATCGCCCTGGTCGTGGGCGGTGCGCCGCTGCCCGCGCAGATGGCCGCCGCGGGCAGCCGGCTCGCCCACCTCGTCGTCGTCGACGCGCTGGCCGCCGCCCTCGCCCTGCGGGACCCGGACCGGCGGCGCCGGGCCGAGCACGCCGGGATCGACCTGCCGAACCTCTCCTGATGCGGCCCGGCACGATAGCCGTCGTGCTCGTCGCCGCGGTCGCGCACGCGGTGTGGAACACCGTCTCGAAGTACAAGCGCGGCGACACCGTGCTGTTCGTGTGGGCCTACACCTGCGCCGCGGCGCTGCTGTGCGTCCCGGTCGGCGTCGTCCCCGTGCTCACCGGCGCGCAGTCCCTCGGCTGGCGGCTCGCGGCCTGCTCGGCCGTCTCCGCGGCCCTGCACGCGGTGTACTCCCTGACCTTGCAGACCGGTTACGACCGTTTCGAACTCGGAGTGGTCTACCCGGTCGCCCGCGGGACCGGGCCGGTGCTCACCATGCTGTTCGCCGTCCTGCTGCTCGGGGAGCGGCCGACGCGGATCGAGGCCCTCGGCGCCGTCATCGTCGTCGTGGGCATGGTCGTGGTCGCCGGCAACCCGTTCCGGGGCGGCGGCGGCCGCCACCCGCTTCGCGGGGTGCTGTGGGGCGCCGCGACCGGTGCCACGATCGCCGCCTACACCCTGTGGGACAGCTACGCGGTCGCGAAGCTGGCCCCGGTGACCTACTTCACCGGGACGTTCCTGCTCCAGGGCCTGGCCATGACCCCGCGCGCACTGCGCCGGCGGGAGGAGATCCCGGCGGCCCTGCGCACGGACGCGGGCCCGGTCCTGACGGTCGCGGTGTTCTCCCCACTGGCCTACATCCTGGTCCTCACCGCCATGCGGACCGCCCCCGTCGCGCTCGTCGCGCCCCTGCGGGAGTCCTCCATCGTCGTCGGCTCCCTCCTCGCCTGGCGGCTCTTCCACGAGGCCCATCTCGCCCGCCGCGTCCTGGGCGCCGCGATCGTCCTCACCGGCATAGCGGCGATCAGCCTCTGACCCCCGTCCGTCCCCGCGGCGGCCGCCCCGCCCCGCTCCGGGCCCCGACGCTCAAGCGGCGGCGTCGGGTGCGAGTTCCGCCCGGTCCGGAAGGAGGTCGGTGAGGCGGGCCCACACCACCGAGGTGCCGACCGGCACGAGGCGCAGGGGGGTCGCGGCGACCACCGCGCCCGGGAGGATCGGTTCCTCGGGCTGTTCACGGACCCAGTACCCGCGGCCGCCGCAGTCCCAGACCGCGAGGGCGCGCAGCGCGGTGACCGGCTCCTCGGACGGAGTCGGCGGAGCCCCCCAGACGACGGTGACCCGCCACGCGCAGTCCAGCGAGCACACCAGGTCGGCGAGCAGGTCGAGTTCGCGGTCCGCGAGGGAGGTGTCCGCGGCGGCGAGGGCGGCTCTGACGACGACGGCGCCGTCGGCCGGCGACGGGGCCGCGCCACCGGTCTGTGCCGCGCCGAGCGCGACGAGCGCCGCGTCCAGCGCCCCCATCGTGGTCTCGATCCGCGCGGGCTCCGGTTCCGGCACGGACACGCCGCGCAGGTTGACCATGCGGGCGATCTCCCAGACCAGGGTGGTGGGGAGGATCGAGAGGTACTCGGACTCCTCCTCTCCGGGCCAGCCGTCGTGGGCGATGACCGCGTTGTCGCCCACGACGAGGCCGTGGTGCACCGGTCCGTGATCGCCGGTGACCTCGATCCGCACGACGGCGCGGGGTTCGGCGAGCGTCCCCGTCAACTCCCTCAGGGCGGGATGGAGTTCGCCCTCGGCTCCGACCAGCCCCAGTTCCTGGAGCTCGACGAGGGAGGGGAACAGCTCCTCGGGCGGGGTCCGGCCGTCGGACAGGTGGCCGAGCACGGCGAGGTGCCGGTCGGCGAGGCGGAATCGGGCGCGGGAACTGTCGTAGGAAGGCATGCGGTGGGGCGCGCTCCTGGTCGGATCGGCCGGCGGGTGCGGCCGGCTACGTGAGCTTGTTCGCGTTCTTCTCGCAGACGCCGGCCTCGGTCCGCAGCGCGGCGGCGACCGTACGACACCTGGTCCGCCACGTGTTCAGCTCGCCGCGGGTGTCGTCGGCGTTCGGGCCGGCCCAGTCCTTCATGGTGCGGGTGGCGTAGGTGTGGGCCGCGTCCGGCAGCGCCTCGATCTCGTCGGCGAGCCCGCGCAACCGGCCGGCCCTGTCCGTCAGTTCCTGGACGCCTTCTGATGCCATGCGTGCCATCCCCCCCGGGTCGGCCTTTACGACGAAAACATGGTCGGCTCCTACCATAGATCGCGTTTCCGACCCGTTCCACAGCGCGTCGCCCCACGGGGCGCGGAGACGGCGTGCGTCGCCGCACCGAGTGCGGCCGGTGCCGTCCGTGCGGGCGCCGTCCCATGCCGGCATCACCCATGCTGGCGCCGTCCCATGCGGGCACCACCCGTGCGGGCGCCGTCGGGGCGGGGCGAGCCGGCGCGCCGCGCACCCTCAGAGCGCGGCGAGGGCGGGGAGGAGGAGGGTGGCGGCGGTCACGTCGGCGGTGAGCGGGCGGTCGCCCGGGCCGGCCGGGAGGGCGGGCGAGGCCAGGACCGCGCGCACCGGGGCGTCCGCCGCCAGCAGCGCCGTCGGCTGGGCGCGCAACGCCCGTACGGCCGCCACGAGTTCGCACGCGAGCACCAGGCGGTAGGCCCCCGCCGCGCGCAGCGCCTGCCGCGCGGCCTGCGAGGCGAAGCTCGCCGCCTCCTCCAGACCGCGGGAGATGACGGCGTGCCCGGCCGAGGCGGGTGCAGAAGCGGCGGCCCGCAGCTCCGCGAGCGCCGAGTTCGCGCTGTACTCCAGGATCATGATCCCCGAGCTGGCCGCCGGCCCGTCGGCGAGGAAGGGCCGCAGTCCGGTGATGTCGGGGTCGCCGAGGTGCCCGAGGCGCGCGGCGGACAGCCGCGCGGTCTGGAGCACGGCCAGCGCCAGTTGGTCCAGCGACAGCCCCAGCGGCGCCGCGAAGAACCCGCCGTGGTGGTAGACCGCGGGACCGCCGTCCGGCCCGCCGTCCTCGCTGATCAGCGGGTTCTCCGGCGGGCAGTTGATCTCCACGCCGACCACCCGGCGCAGCGCGCCCACCGATTCCAGCGCCGGCCCGTGCACCTGCGGGAACGCCCGGAACCCGTACGGGTCCTGGATGCGCCGGGCGGGCACCTGCGGGCGTTCGGGCTGGCCGAGCAGCCGGCGCACCTCGGCGGCGGCGTGCAGCGTCCCGGCGTACGGGCGCAGCGCGTGCACCGGGGCGGCGTACGCCTCCAGGGAGCCGCCGACCGCGGCCAGGGAGAGGGCGGCGACGGCGTGCGAGGCGCGCAGCAGCACGTCCACGTCGTGGCAGACCAGGGCCGCCTGGCCGAGCGCGAGGGCGTTGCTGCTCATCAGGGCGAGCCCGTCGCCGCGCTGGAGGGCGACGGGCGCCGGGCCAGTCGCGGTCGCACTGGTACGCAGCGGCGCGAGCGGGCCCTCGTCGGGGTACGGATCGGCGCGCACGCCCACCCCGGGCCCCGCACCCACCGTCCCCGCACCGGCCCGATCCCCGCCGGCCGGCTCCACTCCGTACGCCTCGACGCCGTACGCCTCGGCGGCGGACGCTTCGGCGGCGGACGACTCGGGAACGGACGACTCGGGAGCGGAGGACTCGACGCCGGGCGGCTCCGCCTGTGCGGGCACATGGTCCGCGGGTATGCCGTCGCCGGGCGCGCGGCCCCGGGTCCCGCCCGCCGGGCGGAGGGCACCCGGCGGCGTCGCCGCGTCGGCTCCCAGCACCTCGGCGCCCCGCGCCCCCGCCCCGATCGGGTCCAGCTCCGGCCCGAGCGGCCCCACCGGGTCGACCAGCCAGGGCCGTTCGCCGATGAGCGTCAGCCCGGTCTGGGCCAGCGCCGTCAGGTCGCCGGTGCCCACCGCCCCGTACTCGTTGACCGCCGGGTGCACGTGCAGCCGCAGCGCCTCGACCATCGCGCGCACCAGGGCGGGTTGCAGTCCGGAGCCGCCGGCCAGCACCTGGTTGGCGCGGACCGCGAGCATCGCGCGGACCTCGCGGGCCGGCAGCAGCGCCCCGACCCCGCCGGCGTGGCTGCGCAGCAGCCGCAGGTCCTGCTCGTCCTTGTCCTCGTCGCTGAGGAAGACCATCCGGTTGGCGCCGACACCGGTGTCGCGGCCGTAGATCCGGCCGGAGGCGGCGAGTTCGCGCGCCGTGTGCCAGGAGCGCTCGGCCCGGGCGTACGCCTCGGGCGGGACGGCGGGCTCGGCCACACCGTCGGCGAGCAGGGCGACACCGTCGGCGTCGAGGCCGAAGCCGTCGAGGACCGCGCCGGGCGCCGCCGCGCGCTGCCGCGCGGGGACGGGCTCGTTGCCGCGGTACGACGACGACTCAGGGGCTGTTCCCATGGTCGCCTCCGGCGGGGGCCGTGCTCAGGGGATGGAACGTGCGTGCGGCACGGCGGAGTCGTCCGTGCGCTTCGAAAGCGTACGCCGGGCCCCCGGCGCGCCGTGCGCCGCCCCCCGGGGTGCCGTGGTAGGGGCACCCCGGGGCCGCCGCGGGCCCGCGCGCGGGCCGGGCGGTGCGGCCGGGGTTCAGCTCGTGATGCCGATCGACTTCAGCCACGCCTGCGCGACCGCCAGCGGGTCCTTCTTGTCGGTCTGCACCTGGGTGTCCAGGTCCAGCAGCTTCGCGGTGTCGAGCTTCGCCGACACGTTGTTGAGCGCGTCCACGCCGGTCTGCGTGAGTCCGGACTTGTAGGTCAGCGGCAGCACGTTGCCGAAGCCGAAGAGGTTCTTCGGGTCCTGGAGCGTGACGAACTTCTCGGCGGTGATCGTCGGGTCCGTGGTGAAGATGTCCGCGGCCTGGACGTTGTCGTTCTTCAGCGCCGACTCGGTGAGCGGGCCGCCGGCGTCGAGCGCCTTGAACGACTTCGGCACCACGTTGTACTCGGACTTCAGGCCGACCAGGCCCTGCTGGCGGGTCTGGAACTCCGGCGAGCCGCCGATCACGATGTCCTTGCTGATCGAGGCGAGGTCGGCGATCGAGGACGAGCCGGTCAGGTGGTACTTCTTCGCGGTGGCGGCGTTGACCGTCACCGAGTCCTTGTCCTGCGCCGGGGAGTCGCTCAGCACGGCGAGCTTCGGGTCCAGCTTCGCGGTGATCGCGGCGTCCGTCTCGGCCGCGGTCTTCGCGACCGCCTTCGGGTCGAGGTACGACAGCAGGGCGCCGTTGAACTCCGGCAGCACCGTCAGCGTGCCGTTCTTCATCATCCCGTAGGTGGTCTCGCGGGTGCCGATGTTGAGCTTGTAGCTGACCTTGATGCCCTTGGCCTTGAGGGTCTCGCCGTAGATGTAGGCGAGCACGGTGCTCTCGGCGAAGTTGTTGGAGCCGACGACCACGGTACCGCCGGACGCCTTCTTCCCGGCCAGCGGGTCCCCGCTGCCGCTGTCGTCCGAGGAGGAGGAACAGCCCGCCAGCAGGGGCGCTGCCACGGCAGCGACGACCGCCACCGCGGCCACTCGGCGGTAAGTCGGGCTGGAGAAGGTGCTGTTCTCACGAGTTGTCACGGTTTTCGCTTCCGGCTCGGTGTTCGAAAGATGATCAACGATGTTCGAAACATGCCTGCCGACGATCCAATCCAGGTGCTTCCGGCACAGTCAAGTGATGCCTGGTCACCGATTGGCATCGGCACGGGCGCGACACCGGCCCCGAGCGCCCGGAAAACTGGTCCTGACCTGCGAAGAAGACGGCTTTCTGCGGACACGGCACGGTACGGGCTTAACAGGATCTTGATCTGGCGGCCAGCTACCCGACGACAAGACGAGGTAGTCTCCCCGCAGTTGGCGACCATTCCCGGACTGACACGGGGAGTTTTTCGGCCACTTCCGCGCGACTACAGTGACGTAAGTGGTCAAAGTCACGGAGGAGGGCGCGTCGTGTCCGCGAACGGAGCGAACGGACCGGAAGAGGAGCATCCGGTACCGGATGTCCCGCACGACAGCGGCCGCTCACCCCGAACATCCGCGCTCGCCCGCTTCGCCGACCGCCGGCCCTTCCGCCGCAAGCTCGACGTCCTGCTCGGCGTTCCGCTCGTAGTGATCGCCCTCCTGCTCGGATACGTGATCTCGGGACTGGTCGGACAGGCCCGGGACGCGGGCTCCGCCGCGCAGCTCGTCCGCAACAGCCGCCAGGTCGCCACCCTGGTCGACCGGGTCGAGTCCGAGCACCAGCAGGCGCTGCTGCTGTCGGTGCGCTACGAGTCCGCCACCAGCGGCGAGCGCCCCTCGCTGACCGCCTACCGCACCGCCCAGACCGCGGTGGACCGGCAGGTCACCGCGGTCCGCGACGCGTTCGGGTCGCGGCTGCCGGCCGCCGAGGAGCAGGTGCTCAAGGAGATCGCCGGCCTCAGCAGCCTGCGCAGCACCGTGGAGCAGAGCTATCTGCCGGCCGACAACATCGACCCGGCCTACACCTCCGCGATCGACGACCTGATCGACGGCCTGGGCCTGGACACCGACGCGAACCTCTCCACCACCCGCACCGGCAACCTGCTCGACTCGCTGCTGCGCGCCGAGGCGTCGCACAGCTCCTTCGAGACCAGCGTCTTCTCCGCGCAGACCGGTGACGCGAACGCGCTCATCGAGTTCGTCAGCGCGGTCGGCGCCGAGCAGGTCTACACCACCGAGGCCGCCCGCTTCGGCCGGTACGCGACCGCGCCGCAGACCGCCCTGCTGGGCGGGATCGAGCAGGGCACCGCCTGGAACACCATCTCGCAGCAGTACGCGGGCCTCCAGGTGGACCCGAGCACCCTGGTGGCGGCCAACCCCGCCGCGATCAAGGCCGCCTTCACCTCCGCGCTCCAGGCGTACCCGCAGTACCAGAAGCAGGCCGAGAGCCGGCTGCGCGTCACCAACTCGCTGATCGGCCAGATCGCCCAGCGGGCCGACAACGCCTCGACCAGCGCGTGGTGGCGGGCGGCCTGGCTGCTGGCCGGCGCGCTGGTGGCGTTCGCGCTGTGGCTGGCGCTGTCGGTCGCGATCCGCCGCTCGGTGGTCCGGCCGGTGCAGGCGCTGACCGGGGTGGCCGCCGAGGTCGCCGAGGTCGCCGGGCGCGAGCTGGCCCGGGTCGCCGACGACGACGCCGCGGACGCCGGCCCGCCGCGGCTGCGCGAGATGCCGGTGACCGCGCGCGACGAGATCGGCGACCTGGCCGCGGCGTTCAACCGGGTGCAGACCACCGCGGCCGCGCTGCTGGAGCGGCAGGTGCTCAGCCGCCGCAACACCGCCGAGATGTTCGGCAACGTCGGCCGCCGGGTCAGCAACCTGACGGCCCGTCAACTCTCGCTGATCGACGCCATCGAGCGCGGCGAGACCGACCCCGCGCTGCTCGACCGGCTCTACCGCATCGACCACCTCGCGGTCCGCCTCCAGCGCAACGCCGACAGCCTGATGCTGCTCGCCGACATCCGCGAGTCCGGATCGGAGACCGAGCCCACCCCGCTCACCAACGTGGTGCGCGCCGCGCTCGGCCAGATCGAGGGCTACGAACGGGTGGTGCTCGACGCGGAGACCGAGGTCACCGTCGCGCCGGACATCATCGCCGACCTGACCTTGATGCTCGCCGAACTCCTGGAGAACGCGGTGGCGTTCTCGCCCGCCCGCAGCCCGGTCGAGGTGGCCGTGGGCGCCCGGGCGGACGGCGCGCTGGTCGAGATCACCGACCACGGCCTGGGGATGAGCGCGACCCGGCTCGCCGAGGAGAACGCCCGGCTGGTGCGCCGCGAGCGCCTGGACCTGGTGCCCACGAAGGTGCTCGGCCTGTTCGTGGTCGGCAGCCTGGCCCGGCGCTGGGGCGTGCGGGTGACGCTGACCCGCACGCAGGGCGGCGGCGTCACCGCGCAGGTGTCGATCCCGGCGGCGCAACTGCTGTCGGCGAGCCCGTACGCGGACCCGAGGAAACGATCCGGCGGCGAGGCAGAGGCGCCCACCGGAGCCGGCTTCGACGCTTCGGCGGGAGCCGCTGCCGGAGCTTCCTTCGGAGCTTCTGCCGGAGCCGGATTCGAGCGCCCGGGCGGACCGCGCCCCGAGCCGCAGGGCGGCCGGTCGTACGAAGTCGCCCCCTACGACAACAGCCCGCGCGAGGTCGCCCCGTACTACGAGGAGACCCGCCGGAACGGCTCGTACGGCGACCGGTACGACCAGGGCCGGCGCGGGGACGGCGCCTACGGCGACGGGTCGTACGACGGCCGGCGGTACGACGAGAACCGGCCGCAGGACGGCGCGTACGCCGGCGGCCCCTACCAGGACGGCCCCTACCAGGACGGCGCGTACCAGGACCTGTCCTACGAGAGCCGCGCCGCGGAGCTGGAGCGCGGCGACCTGGCCGAGCGCAGCGACCGGGTCGGGCGGGTGCCGCGCCACGCGGCCCGCGGGCCCGAGCCGGACGCAGGCCGCGGCTCTGCCGACCCGCGCCCGCAGACGCGCCCCGAGGCGCGCAGGAGCCGGCCCCGGCACGCGGCACCGCCCCGCGAGGAGACCCCCGCACCGCCGCTCCCCCGCAGGGTGCCGCAGCGCAACGCGGCGATCAGCTCGGCCGCCGTGCCGCCCGCCCGCGTCCAGCAGCCGGGCGGGGCGGCACCCGGCCACGGGTACGGCCACGGCGTCGACGGGGTGGCGGGCGCCCCCACGGCTCCCACCGCCCCTACCGCCCCGGGCACATCGCGCACCCCCGGGACGAACGGCGCCCCCACCGCCCCCGGCGGCTCCCCCGCGGGGGCGAACGGCCCCTTCCGGCCGGGCGCCGACAACCCCGGCCGCCCGGGCGGTCCCGCGGGCGCGAACCGCCCCCAGGGACGCCCCACCGCCCCCGGCGCACCGCGTCCCGGGACGAACGGCGCCCCCACCGGCCCCGGCGGCCAGGCGCAGCCCCTGCCGGCCGCGGCGCCCCTCCCGCCCGCGGTCACCGGCGCGCTGCCGCCGCACGGCGCGCAGGGCACGGGCGGTGCGCCCGGCACGCCCCGCGCCGCCGCCGCGCCCAGCACGCCCCGCCCGCCGGCCGCCCCCTCCGGGCCCCTCGACCGGGGCGCGGCACCGCGCCCCCTGCGGCGCCGCGTGAAGGGCGCCACCCTCGCCGCCACGCTCGGGGCGGCCGCGGCGGCCGCCCCGAACGGACCCGGCTCCGCAGCAGCCTCTCCCGCAGCCCCCCAACGCCCCGTCGCCGACGCCGAGCAAGTCCGCTTCGAGCTGGACGAGTTCGAGGCGGCGGTCGAGCGGGCGCATCGCGACACCGCGGCGGCCGACACCGGCCACAGCCGCGGCACCACACCGACCACGGGGTTCCCGGAAGGAGCCGAAGAGTGACAACGCCGACAGGTGGACGTCCCGACGATCTGCGGGCCGCCGCAGCCGATTTCACCTGGCTGCTGAACCGTTTCGCCACGGAGACCGCCGGGGTGGTGGACGCCATCGCGGTCTCCTCCGACGGCCTGCTGATCGCGGTGTCGCAACTCCGCGACGCGGCGGACTCCGAGCGGCTGGCGGCGATCGTCTCGGGCATGACCAGCCTGGCCGCGGGCGCCGCGGGCAGCTACGGTCTCGGTCCGCTGAACAAGGTGATCATCGACCTCGCGCACGGCCACATCCTGGTCTCGGCGATCGGCAGCGGTGCCGTCCTGGGAGTGGTCACCTCCAAGGAGGCCAAGCTCGGGAACATCGCCTACGAGATGACGGTCTTCGCCAACCGCGCCGGGGCCGCGCTCAACCCCGAACTGGTCCTGGAGCTGAAGAACTCGGTCGGTCTGCCGACGCGCCGTTGACGTACCGGCCGTTCCCGTATGGGCTGTCCCCGTGCGGAACGGCGCCGCGCGGGCGGTCGACGCGCGGGGCGCCGCCGTGCGGGCGGTCGACCTACACGCGGCCGCGCGATCCGGCCACCGCCGTCGGCGTGCCGGCGGCTCACGACGAGGAGGTGCAGGCCCATGGGCGCCGGTGACGAACCGGTCGGCCGGGCCCCCGCCGTACGGCCGTTCCTGGTGACGGCCGGCCGGGTGGCCGGCGCGGACGCCGGCACCGGTGCCGGTGCCGTGCCGCCGATGCCGGTGGAGACCCAACTCGTGGCCACCGCCGCCGGGTTGGAACGGCTCAACCTGTTGTCGTTCGAGCGCCACGACATCGTGGCGTCCTGCCGCCGACCCCAGTCGGTGGCCGAGATCGCAGCCCGGCTGCACCTGCACCTCAACGTGGTCCGGGTGCTGGCCGAGGACCTTTCGGCCGGAGGCCACCTGTCGGTGTACGTTCCGAAGGCCGACATCGGCCGCGACGTTTCCGTATTGCGAAGGGTTATCGATGGTCTCCGCACCATCCCCGATTCCCGGGGGACGCTCCATGACACCGACTGAGGCGCCCGGCCACGGCGCGCCCCCGCTGCCGGTGAAGATGGTGGTGGCGGGCGGGTTCGGGGTCGGCAAGACGACCGCGGTGGGCTCGATCTCGGAGATCCGCCCGCTCACCACCGAGGCCGCCATCACCGAGGTCGCGGCGGGGGTGGACGACCTCAGCCACACCCCGTACAAGACCACCACCACCGTGGCGATGGACTTCGGCTGCATCACCATCGACGCCGGTCTGAAGCTCTACCTCTTCGGCACCCCGGGCCAGGAGCGGTTCGGCTTCATGTGGGACGACCTGGTCCAGGGCGCGCTCGGCGGTCTGGTGATCGTGGACACCCGCCGGCTCGACGACTGCTACGCGGCGGTGGACTACTTCGAGCACCGCCAGATCCCGTTCGCGGTCGCGGTGAACGCCTTCGACGGGCGGGTGGAGCACTCGCTGGACGAGGTGCGCTGGGCGCTGGACGTCGCGGCGCACGTGCCGGTGATCGCGTTCGACGCGCGCGAGCGGGGGTCGGTGCGGGACGCGCTGCTGGTCGTGCTGGACGTGGCGCTGGCGAGGGCGGAGGGCTGACCCCGGCGGAGGGCTGAGCCCGGCGTGGCGGTGGGCGCGGCCCGGCGGTATATGCCGCGACCGGGGGCGGGGCGGGGTGGTTGGATGGCGGGATGACGAGAACGGACCTGCCCCCCGCCTTCGACGAGCGGACGATGCTGACGACGTTCCTGGACTACGCGCGGGCGACGGCGGTGGCCAAGTGCACCGGGGTGTCGGCGGAGGGCGGGGCGGCGGCGCCGCTGCCGGGGTCGCCGCTGATGACGCTGGGCGGGCTGCTGAGCCACCTGCGGTGGGTCGAGTACTGGTGGGTGCAGGTGGTCTTCCTCGGCGAGGAGGACACGCAGGCGCCGTGGACCGACGAGGACCCGGACCGGGAGATGCGGATCGGCGCCCGCACCCCGATCGCGGAGCTCGTCGCCGCCTACGAGGAGCAGAGCGCGCGCTACCGCGAACTGATCGCCGCGACCGAGCTGTCGGCGGTCGCCAAGCGCCCGGTGCGGGACGGCAGCACGCACGTCACCCTCGGCTGGATTCTCATGCACCTCATCGAGGAGACCTCGCGGCACAACGGCCACATCGACATCCTGCGCGAACTCGCCGACGGCACCACCGGCGACTGACCCCGCCCCCACCCCCGCGGATCTCCGAGGCGCGGTCAGGCGGCGTTGTCGTGGGGGGTGAGGTTGATCGTCAGATCGGCGTCGAGGGCTCGGGCGAGGCGTCGCAGCAGGAGGATGGTGGGGACGGTGCCGCCGCCCTCGATACGCGAGATCTGGGGTTGCTTCATGCCGCAGCGCTCGGCGAGCTCGGTCTGGGACAGGCCGAGGGCGGTACGCCGGTCAAAGACCATCTGGCCCAGGTCATGGGCGAGTTCGGCCTCTTCGTAGAGGCGGTCGTATTCGGGGTTCTCCTCGGCCGCCTCACCCAGCAGCTCGCGGTGGCGGCGTGTCTTCCACTCGGCGTGGTTCATCGTGGTTCCTCCTTGATGTCACGGCTGTAGACGGCGTGTTCGGCGGCCGGCTCATGGCCGGCCTCACAGACCGCCTGCGCGGACCGGGCGCGCTCCGCCTCCGCCGTCTCGCGCATCCTGGTCTTCCGGAACACCGTCAGCAGCACGACACGACGGCCCGGCGCGATCCAGTAGGTCACACGCAGGGCGCTGCCGTCGAGGTCGAAGCGCAGTTCGCGGAGCCCGCCACCGAGATGGCGGCTGTACGGCTCGCCGAGCGTGGTGGCGTGCACGGCCAGCCGGTCGACCTTCTGCTCGACGGTGACGTACCGGTGAGCGGGTATGTTCTCCAGCCAGCGGCGCACCTCGGGCTCGATCTCGACCGTGTACCGCCCACTCTCCATAACGTCGATGATATATGGCGCGGATGTTATAAACAGCCGGCCACCCGCCCATCCCCACGATCCGCCCGACCCTCCCGCCTTCGCCCGTCGAGGCCCGCTACTTGCGGGTGCGCATCAGGAGGCGGACGAAGTAGGGGGTGCCGACGACCGCTGTCATCAGGCCCGCGCCGAGCTGCGCGGGGGCGATCACCGTGCGGCCCAGCAGGTCCGCCGCACAGACGAGGATGCCGCCGAGCAGCATCGCCACCGGGATCACCCGCACGTGGCGGCGGCCCACCAGGGCGCGGGCCGCGTGCGGCGCGACGAGACCGACGAAGCCGATGGTGCCCGCGGCGGCCGTCGCGGTCGCGCTGAGCAGGACACCCACCGCGAGGAACCCGAACCGCGCGGGCGCGAGCCGCAGCCCGAGCAGCCGGGGCGTGTCCTCGTCGAGGGCCACGAGGTCGAGCTCCCGGCGCCGGACGACCGCGTAGACGGTGCCGGCGGCGAGCACCACCGCGACCGGCACCAGGTCCGGGGCGGTGCGCCCGTAGGTCGAACCGGACAGCCAGGTCAGCGCCTTGGTCGCGTTGAACGGGTCGGTGAGCACGATCACCAGGCTGATGAGCGCGGTCGTGGCGGCGGACACCCCGACGCCGACCAGGACCAGCCGGTTCTGCCGGAAGCCGCCGCGCGCGGCGAGCCCGAAGACGACCAGGGCCGCGAGCGCGGCTCCGCCGAAGGCCGCGCCCGCGACGCTCCACGCGCCGGCCGCCGGCACCGAGGTGACCAGCAGCACCGCGCCGAGCCCGCCGCCGCCGGAGACCCCGAGGATGCCGGGCTCGGCGAGCGGGTTGCGGGTGACGGCCTGCACGAGCGTGCCGGACAGCGCGAGCGCCGCCCCGGCCAGCAGCGCGGCCAGCACCCGCGGCACCCGGGTGTCGAGCACGAAGGTGACGCCCCGGCCGGCGCGCCCGAGCGCCCAGTTGGCGACGTCGCCGAGCAGCAGCTTGGTGTCGCCGAGCAGCACGCCCGCGACCACCACGCCGACCAGCACCACCGCGAGCACCACCAGGCAGACCGCGAACCCCGCGCGGCTCGGGACACGCATCCGGTCGGACTCGGCGGCGGTCCCGGGCTCCTTGGCCCGCATCGCCATCACGACCAGGAACACCGCGCCCACGATGCTGGTGACGACGCCGGTCGGCACGGACGGCGCCACCTGCTTGTCCACCATCGCCCGCAGCAGCACGTCGGAGCCGAGGACCAGCGCCGCGCCGACCAGGCCGGCGAACGGCACGGCCGCCCGGGCCCGGACGAGCGCGCGCAGCCGGCGGCCGAGCGGCCGGGCCAGCGCCGGCGCGCACAGGCCGACGAAGCCGATCGGGCCCGCGAGGGTGACCGACGCCGCGGACAGCAGCGCGGCCAGCACCACCACGGCGATCCGGGTGCCGCGCACCGGGACGCCGACGCCCCGCGCCGCGTCGTCGCCGAGGGCGAGCGCGTCGATGCGGCGGGCGACCAGCAGCAGGCCGAGCAGGCCGGCCGCGACCACCGGCGCCATCTGGTCGACGCCGCCGAACCCGTTCTGGCTGATGCTGCCCTGGCTCCACTGGTAGAGGCCATTCGTCCGCTGCGGGAAGAGCAGCAGCAGCGCGTCGGTGACCGCGCCGAGCCCGAGCGCGAGGGCGCTGCCGGCCAGCACGAGGCGGACCGTGCCGGCGCCGAGCCCGGACAGCCCGAGCACCACCGCCGCCGCGGCCAGTCCGCCGACGAAGGCGACGCCCGAGGAGGCGAGCAGCGGCAGCGACGCGCCCGTCACGGTCAGCACGCCGAGCGCGAGGTACGAACCGGCGTTGACCGCGAGGGTGTCCGGGGCGGCCAGCACGTTGCGGCTGACCGACTGCAACGCGGCGCCCGCGCTGCCGAGGGCGACACCGACGAGGACGCCCGCGACCATCCTCGGCAGCCGCGAGGCGATCACCACGGAGGAGTCGGCCTGGTCGGCCTGCCCGGTGAGCGCCTTCCACACCTCGTGCGCGCCGACCGCGGCGGTGCCCTGGGTGATGTCCACGACGGCGAGGACCGCGACCACCAGCAGCAGCCCGGCCACGGCCGCGGCCGCCGCCAGGCCGGACCTGGCAGCGGGCGCGGGGGCGGGCGCGGGCGCGGAGGCGGAGTCGGTCGCCGACGCGGACGCGGGTGTCTTCGTGACGGCCACGCGCGCTACTTCGTGAGGGCGCCGACGAGGCCGTCGATGTACGCCTCCATCGACTCGGGACCGCCGAACATCCACACGCCGTCCGGGAGCCGGTGCACGTTGCCGGCCTTCACGAACGGCAGCGACTTCCAGACCGCGTTCTTGGCGAGGTTGGTGGCGAACGGGTCGCCGTCGGTGTCGTTCTGGATGTAGGCGAACTGGACGTCGCCGAGGCCGGTGAGCCCCTCGACGTCGGTGCTGGCCAGGCCGTATGCCTTGTCGCCCTTGAGGGTCCAGGCGTTCTTCAGGCCCAGGTCCTCGTTGACGGCGCCGATCAGCGAGCCGCTGGTGTAGCCGCGGACGGTGACCTGGTTGGACACCACGTAGCTGTCGGCGAAGGCGACCTTCTTGCCGGCCAGGCCCGCGGCCTGGAGCTTCGCGCGGCCGTCGGCGACCTTGGCCTGGAAGGCCGAGGTGACCTGCTTCGCCTTGGCCGTGGTGCCGGTGGCCTTGGCGATGAGGTCGAGTCCGTCGGTCATGGTGCCGATCTGGTCGGCGGCGTCTGCGGGCTTGACCACAAGCACGGTGGCGACCTTGCGCAACTGCTTCACCACGGAGGCCGACAGGTCGGTGGTGGCGACCACGAGGTCGGGGGTGAGGGCGGCGATGGTGTCGGTGCTGGGCTCGCCGCGGGTGCCGATGTCCTTGGGCGAGTTGGTCAGCGGGGCGGCCTTGTCCCACTCCGTGTAGCCCTTGACGTCGGCGACGCCGACCGGGGCGACGCCGAGCGCGACCAGGTCCTCCACGACGTTCCACTCGGTGCCGACGACGCGGGTGGCCGGGTGGTCGAGGTGCACCGTGGTGCCGGAGGCGTCGGTGAGCGTGATCGGGCCGGCGGGCGTCGCCGAGCCGCCGGCCGACGCGGACGAGCCGGTGGACGCCGAGTCGTCGGACTTCTCGGTGGTGCCGCAGCCGGCCAGCACGAGGGCGGCGGCGACGGCGGCGGATATGGCCGCGGCGGCGGGGAGACGTCTCATGACGGGGTGTGGTGCCTTTCGCTTCGTGCGTGGTGGCGGCCGACGG
The DNA here is from genome assembly GCF_016756395.1 of Streptomyces sp. SN-593. Taxonomy (NCBI): domain Bacteria; kingdom Bacillati; phylum Actinomycetota; class Actinomycetes; order Kitasatosporales; family Streptomycetaceae; genus Actinacidiphila; species Actinacidiphila reveromycinica. Next base: position 5,827,814 of record NZ_AP018365.1, on the reverse strand, counting down.
CGCGGGTGCGCAGCCGGCCGGTCGCGGGGTCGGTGTCCACGTTGATGCGGATGCCGTAGACCTCGGTGAGGCGTTCGGGCGTCAGCACCTCCTCGGGGGTGCCGTCGGCGACGACGCGCCCGTCGTGGAGCAGGGCCACCCGGTCGGCGACGGCCGCCGCCTGGTCCAGGTCGTGCAGGACGACGCCGACGGCGATGCCGTGGTCGTCGGCCAGGTCGCGGACCAGGTCGAGGAGTTCGACCTGGTAGCGCAGGTCGAGGTAGGTGGTCGGCTCGTCGAGCAGGAGCACGCCGGTCTCCTGGGCGAGGCAGCCGGCCAGCCAGACCCGCTGGAGCTGGCCGCCGGAGAGGTGGTCCACGCCGCGGCCGGCCAGGTCCTCCAGACCGGTCAGGCCGAGCGCCCGGTCGACCGCCGCGGCGCCGCCGGGGTCCGGCCGGCCCCACCGGCCCCGGTAGGGGTACCGGCCGAACTCGACCACGTCGCGCACCGTCAGGCCGCTGGGCGTGGGCCGGCCCTGGGTCAGCAGCGCGATCCGGCGGGCGAACTCCCGCGCGGACAGCGCGATGCCGTCCGTGGCGTGCTCGGTGCCGCCGTCGAGCGTCAACGAGCCGCAGCGCGGGTGCTGGAGGCGCGCGAGCGTGCGCAGCAGCGTCGACTTCCCGCTGCCGTTCGGCCCGACCAGCGCGGCGACCTCGGCGGGCCGCAGCGTGAGCGCGACGGCGTGCACGACGTCGACGCCGTCGTACGCCACGGTCACGCCCTCGGCCGCCAGCTCGTGCCCGCGCCGAGCAGCCGTCTTCCCGGTTCCCGTTTCCCCAGCCCTCACGCCGATTAGGATAGCCTTACTTTACTTTTGGCTCGCTCAGGGGGTCCGGGGCACCCGCCCACGGGCCCCGGGACGCCGCCGGGAGGACAGCGGCCGTCAGGCGCAACAGGTTCCCCCGGAAAGGGAGTTGGCAGCGGGCGGAGTCCGGGGGCGGCCGGCCCCGGCTACATCGGCTTCGGCTTGATCAGGGCGAAGGACGCGCCCTGCGGGTCGGCCACGACGGCCATGCGGCCCGCGACCATGTCGAAGGGCGGGAGCAGCACGCTGCCGCCGCTGCGGACGAGGGCGTCCACGGTGGAGTCGACGTCGTCCACCGCGAAGTAGGACAGCCAGTGCGCGGGGGTGCCGGGCGGCTCGTTGTCCAGCAGCGTGGCGCCGCCGATCGTACGGTCGCCGGCGCGCAGTTCCCAGTAGCCCTCCGCGCCCTCCATCGGCCTGATCTCGATGCCGAACACCTCGCCGTAGAAGGCGGTGGCGCCGAGCACGTCGGTGGTGTGCAGGTCGTTCCAGATCAGCGCGCCGGCCTCGTTGACGATCCGGGCGCCGGAGAACTCACCGGGCTGCCAGACGCCGAAGACGACGCCCTGCGGGTCCGCGGCGACCAGCATCCGCCCCAGGTCCCCGACGTCCGTCACCGGGACGATCAGGGTGCCGCCGGCGCCGACGATCGCGTCCTGCGTGGCCTGGGCGTCGGTCGTGGCGAGGTAGGCGGTCCAGACGGTGGGCGGCAGCGGCTGGCCCTCGGGCGCCATCGCGCGGCCGATCCCGGCGACCGGCTTCCCCTGCAACTCGCAGACCGCATAGCCGCCGAACTCCTCCCCGCCGACCTCGCCCTGCCAGCCGAGCAGGTCGCGGTAGAAGTCCAGCGCGGCCTGCTGGTCCTGCGCCATCAGTTCGATCCAGCACGGGGTACCGGTCGGGTACGGAGTGGTGACCTCGGACATGCTCGCCCTCTCTGCTGCGGCCGTGGGGCGCCCAGCCTCCCGCCCCGGAAACCGCCCCCGCGCCCTCGACACGCGGTCGCCCCCGCCACGCCCCCCGGAAGGCGGCTCCCGCACCACCCGACCGACCGGCACCCGCCGACCGGCACCCGGCCGACCAGCCCGAACTCCCCGATCGGCCCGAACTCCCCGATCGGCCCGACCTCCCGGACCGGCCGGAGCACACCGGCCGGAGTGCCCCGGCCCGCCCCCAGGCCGACCGGCCCGCCCGCGCGAGGCTACGGGCGGGCCGCCTCCCAGGCCGCCTCGATCATCACGAAGACCTCGTCCACCGCCGCCTGCGGGTCGTCGGCCCCGCGGGCCACCGCGTAGGCGTCGACCACGAACCTGGCGGTCGCCCGGCAGGCCGTCGCGGTACGCCCCGACGCGGCGTCCCCGGCGACGGCCGCGGCCAGCGACTCCGCGTGGCGCAGCCGCATCGACTCCTCGTACTCCCGCAAGTCGGGTGACGCCTCGATCATCCGCCAGATCGGGGCGGCGCCCTCCGCCGTGCAGTGCCGCACCATCGCGTGGACCTCGCGGCGCAGCGCGGGGATGAGCGGTGCGCCGGGCGCCCGGTCGAGGGCAGCCCGCGCGAGGCGCTGCTCGAACTCCTTGTCCTGCTCGAAGACCAGGGCCTCCTTGGAGGCGAAGTGGGAGAAGAGCGTGGTGACGGCGACATCGGCCTCGGCGGCCACGTCACGGATGCCGACCGCGTCGTATCCGCGCTCCAGGAAGAGCCGCAGGGCGGCGTCCGCGATCTTCTGGCGGGTCGCGGCCTTCTTGCGCTCGCGGCGCCCGGGCGGTGTGGTCACCAGCCGACACTACCAGATCCGAAAGAACATCCGTTTCGTAAAGCTAACGGCTTTTTAAAGCTAACCGTTAGTGTTACGGTCGCCGGCATGAGGAAAGTGAGCTACTCCGAGTTCGGCGGCCCCGACGTCCTGCGGATCGTGGACGCCGAAGAACCGCACGCGGGCCCCGGTCAGGTGCGCGTCGCCGTGCGCGCGGCGGGCGTGAACCCCGTCGACTGGCGGATACGCGAGGGCCAGAAGTTGGGCGCCCATCCGGTCGAGCTGCCCGCCGGGGTCGGGCTGGACGCCGCCGGCGTGGTGGACGAGGTCGGCCCGGGCGTCGTGGGCGTCGGGCCGGGCGACCGGGTGTTCGGCGAAGGGACCGACACCTACGCCGAGTTCGCCGTGCTGTCCGCGTGGGCCCGGATGCCCGAGGGGCTGACGTTCGAGGAGGCGGCCGGCTATCCGTCGGTCGTGGAGACCGCGCTGCGCGTGCTGCGCGAGGTGGGCGTGCGGCCCGGACAGACGCTGCTGGTCAGCGGTGCGGCGGGCGGGGTCGGCTCGGCCGTCCTCCAGATCGCCCGCGACCGCGGCGTCGCGGTGATCGGCACCGCCGGGGCGGCGAACCAGGACTACCTGCGCGGCCTGGGCGCCGACGCCACCACCTACGGCGAGGGCTGGGCCGAGCGGGTCCGGCGGCTGGGCCGCCCGGTGGACGCGGCCCTCGACCTGGCCGGCGCGGGCGTGGTCGCGGACCTCGTGGACCTGGTCGGCGACCCGCGGCGGGTGGTCACGATCGCGGACCTCGAAGCGCCGCGGCACGGCGTCCGCTTCTCCGGCGTGGCCGGCAGCGTGCCGGACGCCCTCGCCGAGGCCGCCGACCTCATCGCGCGGGGCAGGCTGCACATCCCCGTCACGAGGTCCTACCCGCTCACCGAGGCGGCCGCCGCCCACGCCGACAGCCGGGCCGGCCACACCCGCGGCCGCCGCGTCATCACCCTCTGACCCGTACCGCACACCCCGCGCACCGTTCCGCGGCGGAGCCCGCGCGCGACGGAAGCCCGTTCCGCGGCGGTGTCCTGTTCCCGGCGGAGGCCCGGGGCCGCTCGCGCGCCGGCGGTACGCGCCGAAAACCGGTGGAGCCCCGGTGCCGGGCGCCGTTACGGTGCTGCCGCCCGCACTTCACCCGGTCCCGAGGACGATCCGTTGGACTCCGAGTAGGCGCCCCCGAGCGCCGGTCCGTCGCGCGCCGCACCCCGTGCGCCGCGCTCCTTCCCGCTGCGGTCTCCCCACGGAAACGGTGTATCCCCATGTCCGGAACCTGGGCCTTCGTGCCCGCCTGCCCCTCGATCGTCCTCCTCCACCGCCACCGGTTCGCCGCCGTCCGCCTCCGGGCGACCGGTGCGTTCCGCCTGCCGCGCGGCGCGTTCCGGGCCGACCGCCCCGCCTGGCAGTCGCCGTACGGTCCCCCGCGCCACCGCTCCGCCCGCGGCCGTTGGGCGCCCGAGCCGGGTGTGGGCAGGTCCCTCCCGGCCGCGCGGCACGGCCCGCTGTGCAGCCGCTGCGACTGACCGTTGCGACGGACCAGGGCGGCGGACCGGGGCGGCGGACCACCACGGCCGGGTGCGGCGGCTCCTGCGGCGACCCACCGCGGGACCGCCGCCTCGGTACGCTGGCCGGCGTGGTGAACTCCCCCGCCGATGAGGGCGGTTCCGCCCGGCCCGCCGACACCGGCAGCTCCGACACCGGCCGTTCCGACACCGAGGTGGCCGTGGCAGCGGCACGGGCCGGCGCGGAGGTCGTCCGCGCCCTGTACGGTCGGCGCCTCGCCCGGATCGACAAGGGGGCCGGGGACTTCGCGACCGCCGCCGACGTGGCGGCCGAGGAGCGGATCCTCGACGTCATCCGCGCCGCGCGGCCCGGTGACGCGGTGCTCGGCGAGGAGGGCGGTCAGCGGGGAGCGGCCGACGCGGAGCGCCGGTGGCTGGTGGACCCCCTGTGCGGCACCGTGAACTACGCGGTCGGCACCATGCTGGTGGCCGTCAACGTGGCGCTGAGCGGTGGACCGGCGGCGGTGGCCGACCCGTTCGGCGACGAGGTCTTCCTCACCGACGGGGAGCGGGCCTGGGCGCGGCGCGCCGGGGCGGACGACGTCCCGCTGGCGCCCGCGTCGGACAGCCGCCTGGTGGACGTCAACCTGGACCCGCCGTTCCCGGGCGCCCCCGGCTTCCGGGCGGTGGACCTGCTGGCCCACCCGGGGTTCGCGGAGCGGTTCCGCCCGCGGGTGGGGTCCACGACCCTGGCGCTGGCGTGGGTCGCCGCGGGCAGGCGCGCCGCGTACGTCACCGACGGCGGCGACTTCTCGGGGAGCGTCCATTTCGCCGCGGGCCTCGCGCTGTGCCGGGCGGCCGGCTGCGTGGTCACGGGCGTCGACGGCGCCCCGCTCGGGGCGGCGGGCCGCGGCATCGTGGCCGCCGCCGACCGCGGGACGCACGACGCGCTGATGTCGTTGATCCGCGGGTGAGAACGGCCGAACCCGCCCGGCCAGGCCGCCGGGTGCGGGTCGGAAGCGGCCGGGCCGTCCGCGGAGAACGGGGCCCGGCCGGGACGCGGGCCGCCGCTTCTCCCGGAGAGCCGCTTCTCCCGGGCCGCCGCTTCTCCGCGGGAGCCGTGGAAAACGGGATGCCGGCCACGGACCCGCGTCCGTAGCCTCGGCGCCATGACCGCCGAACCCGCCCTGCTGAACGTCATCGACGTGGAGGCCACCTGCTGGGAGGGGCAGCCGCCGCCCGGGTCGGTGCCCGAGATCATCGAGATCGGGCTCACCGTCGTCGACATGGAGGCGCGCCGCCGCGTGTCCCGCCACCGCGTCCTGGTCCGCCCGGCCAGGTCGGCGGTGAGCGCCTTCTGCACCGCACTGACCGGGCTGACGCAGGCCGAGGTGGCGCGCGGCGTCGGCTTCGCCGAGGCGTGCGGGCTGCTCGTCGACACGTACGACGCCGGGGCTCGCCCGTGGGCGAGTTGGGGCGCGTACGACCTCCGCCAGTTCGCCCGGCAGAGCCGGGCCGACGCGGTGGCGTACCCGTTCGGCTACCCGACCGGACGCACCCACACCAACGCCAAGGCCGTGTTCACCGCGGCCCACGGGCTGCGCCGGAAACCCGGCATGGCCCAGGCCCTCCGGATCGCCGGGCTGCCGCTCGAAGGACGCCACCACCGCGGCGAGGACGACGCGTGGAACATCGCCGCGCTCGTCATCGACCTGCTGGACCGCGGCGTCTGGCCACGGTCGGCGGGCTGCGCGTGCCATCCGGGGGCGGCGGGCTGCCGCGGCGGGTCAGGCGTGCCCGGCGCCGAGCCGTCGTGAGGCGATGAGGCACAGCGCGGCGAGGCGAGCCGGACACCGCCCGGCTCGCCTCGGCCTTCCCCGATCCGCGGCGCGTGCGCGTGCTCGTGTCCCTGGCCGACAGGCGCGCCCTGCCCGCCGGCCGGGTGGCGCCGGGCGCCGGGCGGGCGTTGCCGGGGAGGTCGGCCGGGCGTCGCCGGGGGCGGCACCGGTCGGTACCGGTCGGCGCTTCCCGGAGCGCGCCGGTCCCGAGCCCCCGGAACCCGACGACGGGAACCTGTGCGGCACGGCCGTCAGGAGTCGTGCCGCACAGGCGGTCGTGGGGCGTCGCCGCGCGCGACCTCGCGGCTGCCGTCGGATTCGGCACCGGCGCGCAGCACGCCCGAGGCCAGCGCCGCCGTCGCACACAACACGGTCAGCAGCAGGAACGCGTGGTTGAGCGCCATGACGTGGGTCAGCCAGCCGATGACAGCCGGGCCGGAGAGCATCCCGAGGTAGCCGATCCCGGAGACGCGGGAGACGTTGGTGCCCGCGGCGGAGGGGTCCGCGCGCCCGGCCGCGCTGAAGAGCTGGGGGACGCAGCCGGACAGCCCCAGTCCGAACAGCGCCCAGCCCACGAACGCCGCCCACAGCCAGGGGGCGAGGGCCACGACGGTGATCCCGGCAGCGGCGGCGGCCGCGCCGTGGCGCAGGACGGCCACGGCCCCGAACCGGCCGGCCGTGCGGTCGGCGAGGAGCCGCCCCGCGGTCATGGCGGCGGCGTAGGTGCCGTAGCCGAAGGCGGCGACGTCGGAGGAGGCGCCGAGCACGTCCTTCAGGTGCAGGGCGCTCCAGTCGTTGGCGGCGCCCTCGGCGAGCATGACCATCGCGGCCAGCACCGCGAGGACCCAGATCCGGCCGGGTGCCCGACGCCGCCGCAGGGCCACCGCCCCGCGCGCCGCCCCGGTCTCCGCCCCGGTCACCGCACCAGGAGCGGGTACGGCCACGGCTCCGGCTGCTGGGGCGGGAACGGCCACGGCTCCGGGAGCGGGTACGGCTGCGGGTACGGCGACGGCTCCGGCGGCGGGGACGGGCTCGGCCGGGAGCAGCCCGCGCGCCGCCGCGACGGCGACGACCACCCCGACCGCTCCGGACACTCCCATCGTGGCCGGCGGGCTCACGCCGGCGCCGGCGGCGGCCGCGGCGATCAGCGAGGCGATCACGCCGCCGACGGAGAAGGTGGCGTGGAAGGCCGACATCACCGGTCGGCCGTACGCCCTCTCCACGTGCACGGCGTGCGCGTTCATGCTCACGTCGAGGCAGCCGTCGAAGAAACCGAAGACCAGCAGCGCCCCGGCCAGCGTCCACGGATCGCGCGGCAGCCCCGGCAGCACCAGGGTCGCGGCGCACAGGGCGGCGGAGACGGGGACGACGACGCGCGCGCCGACCCGGTCCGACAGGCGGCCGGCCACCTGCATCCCGGCGAAGGCGCCGAGGCCGAGCAGGACCAGCAGGCCGCCGAGCGTCGCGTGGCTGATGCCCGCCCGGTGCTCGATGGCGGGGATGTGCACCACCCAGGTGCCCATGAGGGTGCCGCACAGCACGAAGTACACGAAGGTCGCCGTGCGGGCGGACCGGAGGGAGCGTTCCATGCGCACACCATAACGACCATTTCCTGTGTGCGAATAGGGGTTCTGCGAACAGTTTGCGTGTGCGTTCCGCCGTGGTGTTCAATCGCGGTATGAGCAACGCGGACCGTCACCGGGTGATCGCACGCGCCGTCGGGGAGGCCGGCTCGGCCACGGTCCAGGAGTTGGCCCGGTTGACCGGGGCCTCCGAGATGACCATCCGGCGGGACCTCGACGCCCTCGCCGGACAGGGGGTGCTCGAACGCGTCCGCGGCGGGGCCCGCACCCTGCTGCTGCGCGGCGAGGAGCCGCCGTTCGCGCTGCGGGTGCGCGACGCGGTCGACGCCAAGCGCCGGATCGCCGCCGAGGCGTCCGCCCTCATCGCCGACGGCGAGACCGTCGTCCTCGACAGCGGCACCACCTGCCTGGAGGTCGCCCGCCTGTTGCGCGAACGCCCGGTCACCGTCATGCCGTTGTCGCTCCAGGCGATCCACCTGTTCGGCGAGCAGCCCGGACCGGCCACCCTGGTCGTGCCCGGCGGGCAGCCCCGCGCCGCCGAGGGGGCCCTGACCGGCCCGCTCACCCTCGCCTCGCTCGCCGCCCTGCGCTTCGACACGGCCGTCATCGGCTGCTGCGGCCTCAGCGCGGCGGACGGCCTGACCGCCTACGACCTCGACGACGCGGCGGTGAAGCGGGCCGCCATCGCCGCCGCCCGCCGCGCCGTCCTGGTGACCGACGGCGGCAAGCTCGGGCACACCGCGTTCGCGCACGTCGGCCCCGCGGCCCGGCTCCACACCCTGGTCACGGACGTGGACGCCCCCGCCGAGGAGGTCGCCGCGCTCCAGGAGTGCGGCACGACCGTCCGCACGGTCTGACCCGCCGACCGGCGGGCCCTGCGCGGGCCGCCCCGGCCGAGGTCGCGTTCCCGGGGCCCCGGGACGGTCAGGACGGGGGGCGGGTGAGGGGGAGCCAGGACCAGCCGTGGGCCAGGGCGGTGGACTGGAGGGCCTGCTTCAGGACGCCCGAGTCGAAGCGGGAGGTCTCCACGAACCTGCGGCGGCCCTCGGGGGTGCGGCCCCACTCGTAGGTGGTGTGCTTCTGGTAGAGCTGGCCACGGCTCCACGAGGTGGTACGGCGGCGGGGCGGGTCGGTGAGCGTGAGGGTGTAGCCCGTCATGTGGTCGACGGAGCGGACCTGGTGGATCGCGGGGTCGAACCACATCCTGACCTGGAACTCCTCGCACTCCTGGCGGCGGCGGCCGGTGAGGGTGCCGTACGCGCGCAGCACCCTCCGGTACTCCGCGACCAGGTCCGCGCCGTCCGCGAAGCCGGCGCGCACGGTGTAGGGATGGCGGGCCGGGTCGTTGAGGGCGAGGAGGGCCGCCCACAGGTCCTGCGGGGTGCGCACGGGCACACCCGCGACGGGGTACAACGCCGGGTCCTTCGGCACGCGTACGCTCCTCCGCGGATGGCCGGGACGGTACGCGGGGAGCGTCCCGCCCGGGCCACCCGACGGCAAGAGGGCGAACCGGCCACGGTCACACGCCCGGGAACTCCCCCGCCCGCACCGCACCCACGAACGCCGCCCACGCGTCAGCGGAAAAGGCCAGCGCCGGACCCTGGGGGTCCTTCGAGTCACGGACAGGGATCACCCCGGGAACGTTCCGAGCGAACTCGACGCACGCACCACCATTGCCGTCGCTGTAGCTGCTCTTCACCCAGTTCGCGGCATGGAGGGCGGGGAGGGTGCTCATTGGCTGTACTCCTTCATCACGTCGCGGATGAGCGCCAGCGACTCCCTTGGCGGCATCGCGGCTGCTCGCAAGCGATCGTACTGCTGCTGGGCTGCCGCAACTCCGGACTCGGAGTCTTCCACGTGACCGTGCTGCATCGTCTCCGTGTAGAGCAGCGCGTTCCCTTCGGCCGGCGTCAGCAGGATGAACATCGACGCGCCGCCGGGCACACCCTGGTCGAACGGTGACACCTGGATGGCGACGTGCGGAGAGTCCGCTTCCTCCAGCAGGCGCGCGAGTTGACCCGCCATCACGTTGCGGCTGCCGACCACCGTACGCAGCGCCGCCTCGTGCAGGACCATCCACAGCAGAGGGTGCTCAACTCGCTGCCGCAGCGCGGCTCGACGCGCTAGCCGCGCCTCGACTCGCTCGTCGACCTGCTGCTTCTCGTCGCGCGGGTGGACCTGGCTGAAGATCGCCGTCGCGTACTCCCGGGTCTGGAGGATGCCCGGGATGACGACGGGCGAGTAGTCCAGGATCACCGTCGCGTCGCGCTCAAGGTTGACGTAGGGGATGAACCAGCCCGGGTGGCCGCGCTCGCTCACCCGGACGCGCAGGCGCGCGAAGAACCCGGGGGTGCCGAAGATGCGGTCGCACGCCTCCGCGAACTGCTCCGAGGCAAGGAGCTTGCCGCTCTCGACGCGGGTGACGTAGGGGCGTTCGTACCCCGTTTCCTCGGCCAACTGGGCCTGGGTCATGCCGCGTTGCTCGCGGGCGAACCGCACCTCTTGCCCGAAGTAGGCGGCACCGTCCTGACGTTGCGAGATATGAGTGCTCATGCGCTCCCCCGTAGCTCGGAGTTCGGGCCCCTTTGGAACCCGGTTTTGGCTGGCGACGGTACCTGCCGTACGCGACCCTGGGAACACAGAGCGAGGACGCGACCACGGAGAGGCGACCGTCATGCCGTACGCCGAGGGGACCTGGGTGGTGGACACCCGGACCGGCGACCTGGGCGAGGTGATGCGTAGAAGCGCGTGGTCGCTCTCCCTTCAGCGGCCGGGGAACCGGGGGCTGTGGGCGGCGGAACCGTGCAGCGTGCGGCGGGCGCGCCCGTCGGAGGTCGCCTCGGCGGAAGCCGTCTGCCGGGCCCAGGAACTACGCGTAGGGCACCCGGGGGAAGGCACGGAGGGAGAGCCTTCCGACCCGGACCGTGGGCACGCGTGGACACTCGGAAAGCTCGCTCAGGAAAAGTTCACCCGGAAAGGGAAAGTGCACATGGAACCCACCACCGTTGAGGGCGGGCCGTTCCCGTTGCTGGGGCAGCCCGGCAAGGACGGGGGCGAGGCGTTACCGCTTCCGGAGGCGCCGCAGGCACGCAAGTGGCGGATCACGACGACGAGTCGGCACACCGTGAGCGGCTACCTGCCGCCGTGGGCGACGGAGGACCCGAGCGAAGCGGACGTGCCGATCGAGCACTTGGCGGCGCGGCTGGTGGACGTCCACCACTACGCGGACTTCGACGGGCAGACGATGCGGCGGGTGCGGACCGCACAGGACGGCGGGGAGCCGGGGACGCTGCACCTGCTGTCGGGAAGCATCGACTGCGTGCCCTACGCGCCGGACCCGGAGCCGCGGGTGCCGACGGTGACCGTGAACGTCACGCCCGAGTGCTGGCTGAGCGAGTTGGGCCCGGCGGACGTCCTCCGGTTGGCGGACCAACTCCACGCGCAGGCAGACCGGTTGACGTACGAGGTGCACCCGGCGCTGCTGGCGGCTCGGGCGGACTGGGCGGCGGCGCACGACGGGGACGCCGCGGGCGCGCTGGCCGTACGCCCCGCCGGGGATGCCGGAGGCCGCGCGTGAACGCCCCCCGGCCCCGTACCCCGGCACCCGCGGTGCCGTACATCGCCACGTGGAGCGCGGAGGAGCGCGCGGCGGGACCGCTGGTGCTGCGGCCCGACGGGCGCGGCATCGGGTACCCCGACGAGGTGCCCCACGACCGCGACGCGGAAGGGGTGTTGTGGATGCGCGCCGGACTGGCCCGGGGACGCGGCAAGCCCTCCTTCGGCGCGGTGCACCCGGCCCGGCAGCGGCGCGCGATGCGGTTGCTGCTGTGCCAGGTGTGCGCGGGCCCGGCCGACCGCGACGACGACGGCGTGCTGTGGCTGCTCGGGGACGACCGCGACGACTGGCCTGGCTGGCCGGAGGAGATGGGGGCCACGCACCCGCCGATCTGCCGGCCGTGCGCGGTCGCGTCGCTGCGCCTGTGCCCGTACCTGCGGCGCGGCCACGTCGCGTACCGGGTGGCGCGGCCCCGGATCGCCGGCGTCCACGGCATGCTCTTCGCACCGCCGGACGCCGGGCCCGCCGGTCCCGCGGACCGCCGCCCCGTCCCCGTCGGCCCCGCCCTCGTCCCCTACGGCGACCCCCTCGCTCCCTGGCTGCTCGCCGCCCAACTGGCCATGGAACTCCGCGCCTGCACCCCCGCACCCCTCTAGCGTCCCGGGCGCGCGGAAGGCGGTCCCACGGCGGCGCCGTACTCCCGCGCCAGCCGCCGCACCTCCGCAGGGGACGGCCCCAGTGGTCGGCCGTGACGGGCGTGCGCGGCGAGGTGAGCGGTACCGGCGCCTCCGTCGTAGGGTTCGCCTTCGCCCACCTGTTCGGCTTCAAACTGCTGCCCCCGCTGAAGAACGTCGGCTCCGCACGCCCGTACCGGCCGGCCGGTTCGAGCTGGACATGAACTCGCACCTCGACCTCTCCGCCGCGGCGTCCATGGTGCCGTGCCCCGCACCGCGCCCGATACGCAGACAGGCAAACCGGCGGCGGAGGGCGCGGCCGGCTCGGCATCCTGACCCGACGAACCCGCTCAGTCGCCCGGGCGGGGACCGTCACACCCGCCCGGGCGACTGGTGTTTCTGGGCCCGTCAGGGTCTCGGAAGCGGCAGGCCGGGCATCTGCGGGTGCCGCAGGTGCTGCCTGCCGTCGTAGGCGTGCAGGGTGAACGTCTCCGGTCCCGGCCGGCCTGCTTCGTCGTACGCGGACAGCACCTGCTCGATCCGCTCCCACAGTCGCACAGGGCCGCCCTCACGCACCTCCCACCGGTCCTCAACCGGGGTGAGGGTGGCGGCGGATCCGGTGACAACATCGACCAGGTGCACGACGTCGCCCACGGTCGTCATCTGCGTGGCCGCCACGGCACACTGGGCGAAGAACCGCAGGTGGAACGCTTCCTCGGTCGCTGCCGTGATCCGCTCCGGGGAGTGCCGGGCAGCCCGGCCGATCTCCGGGAGCCCGGCGGCCCAGTGGGCGGGGTTGCCGAACGCCGGCGCCGCGTGCGTGCGGGCGGACATGAACGACACGGTGCCGCCCAGCAACCGGCCCTCGGCGGTGCCGTCCTCGGCGACGGTCAGCAGGACACGGGCGTGGCCGTAGAGCCAGCCTGACAGGGTGAGAAGGATCTTCCCGCCCGGCCTCACCTGGGCGAGCAGGGCCGGGGGGACGGCACGGAAGGAGCATGCGGCCACGATCCGGTCGAACCTGGCCTCCGGCCAGTAGCCGTACAGCCCGTCCGCCACCGCCAGGGTGGGCGTGTACCCCAGGGAGTACAGGGCGCTGGCCGCCTGGTCGAGCCGGTGCGGGTCCACCTCGATCGACGTCACGTCCGCTGATCCGAGGCGTTCGCAAGCCAGCGCGGTGGAGTAGCCGGTGCCGGTGCCGATCTCCAGCACCGTGTGCCCTTCCTGCACGTCCGCGTCGGCCCACATGCGCACGACCAGCGACGGCAACGTGGACGACGAGGTCGGCGCCCCGCCGTGGCGCACCTGCGGGGTCTTCCAGTCCGGTTCGTCGCCGTCGAACTGCGTGATCAGCGTCGTGTCGGAGTACGCGGCGGCCAGCCACCGGCCATAGCCGAGTTCGGCGGTGACCGGCTCCCAAACCGTCAACCCCTGCCCGTCGCGTTGGTCGGCGGGCAGGTAGAAGCCCGGCACGAACGCGTGCCGGGGCACCTTCTTCACTGCCGCCCGCCAGCCGGGATCGGCGAAGACGCCGTCGGCGGCGAGTGCGCCTACCATTTCCTCGCGCAGCCGGGCGGCGTCGGTGTCCAGGTCGGCGGGCATCATCGGGCCCCGCCTCCTTCCGTGCTCGTGCTCAGGATGTCGGCGAACGCCGTCGTGATGTCGCCGGCGTCGGGTAGCCAGCCCCACTGGCCGTTCGGGTTGCACTCGATGAACACCCAGTTCTCCGCCGCGGCGCCGTCGCCGGTCAGGGCGAAGTCGAAGCAGCCGAAGACCAGTCCGAACGCCGTCAGGTAGCTGTGCAGGGACGCCTCGACCGCGGCCGGGACGGCGATGGGCGCATGGAGCAGAGCGTCCCAGTCGCCGCGGCGCCAGTCCAGGGCGCCGTCCGGCGCGGCGATCTGCTGGGCGAACACGCGCTCCCCGACCACGGTGACGCGCACGTCGCCGGTCTTGGGGATCTCCGCCTGGAACAGGTGGGCGGTCACCGCTAGGGAGACGTCGAAGGTGCCGGGATCGACGCGCTGAGCCCAGATCGCGCCGGTGTGCCCGTCCTCGTCACGCGGCAGCCCGCGGAACGACTTGTAGATCACCGGGCAGTGGTCGGCGGCGAACTTACCGGCCTGCTCGGCGTCGTTGGTGACCATCGTCGGCGGGATCGTGAGGCCGAGCTGGGCGGCGAGCTGGAGCTGGGCGGGCTTGAAGTCCGCGGCCGTCACCGCGCCGGGGTGGTTCACGTAGCGGGCGCCGCGCAGGTGGTTCAGGATGCCGCCGAGCCCGTGCCGGGCCTCCGCGGCGGCGAAGTCGCGCTGCTGGGCCGGCAGTTGCTCGTATCGGATGGCGTACGGGGTGGGGCGGCGGTAGTACACCGCCGCCACCTCCCCCAGCTCCACCTCCCGGCTGCCGGTGACCAGCCGCCCGGTCCAGGCCGGCGTCCCGGCGCAGATGCGGGCGCCAAAGGTGAGGCCGGGGCCGATGTCGGCCGGGTCGACTCGTGCGACGGGCACCTCGCGCTCGTTCAGCGCGGCGATGACCCAGTCCGCGGTGACGTCTTCCAGCGCGGTGACGACCAGGACGGTGGAGGCCATCGGATCAGTCCGACTCGTAGTCGGTGGTGTGGTCGTCCTGCGTCTGCGGCTGCGGGTTCTGCCCGTCACCGCCGCCGGAAACCGAGGCCGTGCCGGTGGTCTTGCTCGTGCCGTGCTTGCCCATCTCGACCACCTGGCCGACCGCGTCGGTGTAGACGGCGGTCTGGGTGGCCGTGTCGAGCGTCACCGCGGCGTACGACGGCGGGCCGATCGGAAGCCGGTCGGTGACCAGCCGCATCGCCCACGGAGCCTGGGGTGCAAGCGTCGCCATGCGAGTTCCCTTCCCTTTGCCTCGTGCGGAGCCGGGCGGCTACCACCTGAACAGAATCCGCCTCTGGCCATGGCCCCGACCAGTACCGTAGGTGCCGCGAACCGTGGCGAAATCGACACGCTCCGTAACATAGGAGTCGGAGAGGGCGAGACGGCGATGACCGGCAGATCGAGCAACCCGCACCTCGCGCTGTGGACCGCGGCCACCGGCCTGTCCCACGGCGAGATCGCCCGCCGCATCGCCGCCGAAGCGATCTGCCAAGGTCACCGGCAGATCGCCCCGGATGCCACCCGCATTCGGCGCTGGATCGACGGCGAACGCCCCCGCCCACCGGTCCCGGCCCTGTTGGCCGCGGTGATCTCCGACGCGGTCGGCCAGCCGCTCACACTCGGTGATCTCGGACTGACGACCGCCGGGCCCGCACTGGATAGCATCCAGCTCCCGCTGCTGACCGAGGCAGCTGCCCAGACCCTGGCCCGATGGACCCAGATGGATCTCTTCCTCGACCGCCGCGACACCCTCAAGCTCGCCCTCGGCGCCCCGCTCATCCTCGCCGCCGAGCGGATGCTCGGTGGCACCGCCCGCCGGCTGAACCGCGCCACCAAGGGTTTCGACGCAGACACCACCGCCGCGCTGGAAGAGGTCACCGCGTTCTTCACCAGGGCCGATGCCTCCAAGGGCGGTGGCCTGTACCGCTCGGCGATCGTCGCCCAGCTCTCCGAAGTCGCCCGCCGTATCCAGGACGGCGTCCCCGCCTCCCTGAAGATCCGGGTGTTCGCGGCGACCGCCGACCTGGCGGCACTGGCCGGGTGGGTCAGCCACGACTGCGGTCGGTATGCCACCGCCCAGCGGTACTGGTCGTACGGCATCTACGCCGCCGGCGAGGCCGGGCAGCCGAACCGCGGGGTGGAGATCGTCACCCGCATGTCCCACCAGATGATCTACCTGGGGCACTTCGGCGAAGCCCTCGGTCTCCTCGGCGTTGCCGGAAAGAAGGCGACCATCCCCGCGACCCGGGCGCTGGTCGCCTCCCAGACCGGCCGGGTGCATGCCGCCCTGGGCGACGAGCAGAGTGCCGTGCGGCACCTCGAAGCTGCTGACGAGTTGGTCGCGGACGGCCTGGGCGACGTGCCGGAGTGGGTGGCGTACTTCGACGCCGCCGAGCACGCTGGCGCCCGCGCAGTCTCCGCCCGCGACCTCACCGGCACCGGCCGGAACCATCGCGCCAGTGATCACTTCACCGACGCGCTCGCCCTGCGCAGGCCCGGCTTCGACCGTGTCCGCGTTATGGACCGCATCGGGTTGGCCGCCGCGCTGTTCACCGAGGGCGAGCCCGAGCAGGGCGCTGCCGCGGCTCACCAGGCGCTGGACGAGGCTGTCCGGATCGACTCCACCTTGGTCGCCTCCCGCCTCAACACGCTGCTGGACGCTGCCGGCCCGTACCGGACCGGTGCGGTGGACGAGGTCCGCACCCGCGCGGCGGATCTCGCTGCGGCCTGGCCGACCACGGTCGCGGCCTGAGACCATCGGACGCATGGGCAAGCACTCCCGACCCGGACCGCCGAACCAGCCGTCCCGCGCCGTCCCGCGCGTCGATGCCGGCGACCCGCTCGCGGCGTACGAGAAGCGGCGTCGCCCACCGCTGGACGTCTGGCGTCGGCACCGCCCGCTGTACGGCGGCGGCGGCCACCTCCAGCCCGATACCCCACGGGCGCTGGAGGAGTGGAACGGGTTTTCGTACGAACCCGCGGGCACCGCCGCGAACCTCGCGGCGGCCCAGCGGTGGGTGAACGAACAGACGTCCGCCGACGAGTCGGCGGCATGACGACCCGACTGGCGCCCGAAGTCCCGGCGGACAGTCCGTGCCGCACCCGGGCCGGGAAGACCGCAGCGAAATACCACACCGCCCGCTTCGTCCTCGTCCCCGCGCTCCGCGAAGAGCTGGAGGCGCCGGTGCCCGAGGACCGCGGCCCCGGTCGGCCGTGGAAACCGGACCCGCCCGTCGAGACTATGCCTGCCGCCGCGGTGGCCAAGCCGATCCGGATCGGGTACGCCCGCTGCTCGACCGCCCAGCAGGAGTTGCGGAGCCAGCTCGACGCGCTCGAACCGGCCTGCAAGCGGATCTTCTTCGAGAAGACCTCCACCTCTGGTCAAGACGCGGCCCGAACTGGAGAAGGCGCTCAAGCTCGCCTACGACATCAAGGAGGCCGCCCCGACCAAAAGGCCATCCTCACCGTCCACGCGCTCAAGCGCCTCGCCCGCAACGCCGCCGAGCTGATGACGCTCTCCGGCGAGCTCCGGGCCGTCGACGTCCAGCTCGAACGCCTCACCGACCCCGCTCAGCGGCATCTACGACCCCAACGGCATGGGCGTTGCGCGCCGCCCTGACGGGCGAGGCCTGACCGCCGGGGGCTCGGTCTCCAGCCTCAGGTGGGGTCATGCCGCATCGTCGGGGGCGAGGGAGAGCACCTGACCGTGGGCGCGTGGCCGAACTGGCCGGCGTGAGCGTCCGCACGCCGTACCTCCGTGCCCGGACCGGTGCGGGTCCGGACCGGTGCGGGTCCGGACCGGCGCGGGTGCGAGCGGTGGGGGCTACGGCGCGTAGGGGCTGCCGCCGAGCCAGGTGGTGCCGTCCAGCAGCTCACGCACCGCGTCCAGGTGCCCGCCGTGACAGGCGACTTCCGTGAGCACGTGGACCAGGACGTGCCGCACGTCGGGCAGCCGCCACGTGGGCCAGATCTCCACGGGCCAGGCGGCGGGCTCCTGCTCGGGCACGGCCGCGGCGAGCAGCGCGTCCGACCGCGCGGCGGCCGCGTGGTACTCGGCGAGGACCTCCTCCGCGCCCATCCCCTCGGGCACGTACCAGTGCGTCCGCGCCCCCGCCGCGAGCTGCCCGGCCACGTCGGGCGCCCCGGCGACCACCCCGGCGAACCAGAAGCGCTCGACGTCCACCGTCAGGTGGCGCACCAGCTCCAGGCAGCTCCAGCCGCTGGGCAGCACCGGCCGCCGCAGATCCTCCTCGCCGAGTCCGTCCAGCGCCCCGAGCACATGCGCCCGCTGCGCCTCCAGCGCTCCCACGAGCGCACCCATCTCCCCGCTCCCGGCCATCCTCGCCCCTCCCGCCTTCGGCCCGCCCCGCATCGCCCGGCAGGCTACCCCGACCCCCCGACACCCCTCCCCACAGCCCGCCGGCCGGGCCTTCGGGCGGTACGTTCGGGGGCATGGGGCGACTGACGTACGCGCGCGTGGGGATGACCCGGGACGGCGGGAGCACGCCCCCGGACGGGTTCCGGAGCCTGACGGTGCGGACCCGGCTGGGGGTGGGGGACGGGGTGTACGAGGCCGCCGCGCGGGCGCTGTTCGGGTGGGAGATGCACCGCGCGACCCCCTTGGTCACGGTGCCCGCCGGGACGCCGGACGCGGCGCCCGGTGTACGGGTCGAGGTGCGGCTGGGGCCGCTGCGCGCGCCGTGCGAGGTGGTGTGGACGCTCGGCGAGGAGCACCGTACCGGCTTCGCCTACGGCACGCTGCCCGGGCACCCCGAGTGCGGCGAGGAGTCCTTCGTGGTGCACCGGCTGCCCGACGGCACCGTCGACCTCACCGTGCACGCCTCCAGCCGCCCCGCCGCCTGGTACCTCCGCGCGGCCGGCCCCCTCGGCCGCCTGGCGCAGCGCGTCGCGGCCGGCGGGTACGGCAGGGCGCTGCGCCGCGCGTGCCGCGCCGCGGGCTCCTCCCCGAGCTGAGCCCGGCGCCCGCGAATCCTCCGGCTGAGCCCGGCGCCCGCGTAGGCGCGCACACGACGGCCGGGCCGGTCCGCACCACCGCGGGACGCGCGATGGCGGGCACCGGCCCGGCCGGACGAACCCTGTACGGGAAACTCAGTTGCTGCGCCGCACCCCCGGCGAGACGACCACGCGCTCGACCAGCCAGATCAGCCCGACCATGGCCAGCGCGAGCAGCGCGATCAGCGTCGCGCCGCCCACCACCGTCGCGTAGTTGCGCTGGTAGAGCCCGTCCACGATGTAGCGGCCGAGGCTGACGGTCGCGGCGATCGCCGCGGTCGAGACGACCTGGATCGCCGCGGAGCGGAACCCACTGAGGATGAGCGGCAGCGACGCGGGCACCTCGACCTGGAAGAGCACCGCCACCGGGCCCATCCCCATGCCGCGCGCCGCGTCCACCGGGGCGGGGTCGACCGTCCGGATCGCCTCGTAGGAGGTGACCAGCATCGGCGGGACCGCGAGGGCCACCAGCGGGATCATCACCGGGACCAGGCCGATGCCGAGCCAGAAGAACATCAGCACCAGCAGGCCGTAGCTGGGCAGCGCGCGCCCCGCGGTGGCCACCAGCGCGAGGGCGTTGCCGCCGCGCCCGGTGTGGCCGGTGATCAGGCCGATCGGCAGCGCGATGACGGCCGCGATGGCCAGCGCCTCGAAGGTGTAGCCGAGGTGCTCCTCCAACCGGTGCGGGATGCCCGCGTAGCCGTGCCAGTGCGCGTTGTCGCTGAAGAACACGTTGATGAAGTGGAAGATGTTCACTTGGCCGCGCCTTCCAGCCGGGCCGCGCTCTCGGCACGGGCCGGACCGTCGGGCTCGACGGCCGCCGCCAGGCCGGCTCGTCTCGCCGCCTTCCGTCCGCGCGGCATCCACGGCGTCAGCAGCGTCCGCAGGCCGATCAGCAGCAGGTCCATGACGACGCCGAGCACCGCGATCGACACCACGGAGGTGACCGCGAGGTTGGAGCGGTGGTAGGCCAGCGCGTCCCCGAGCAGGTTGCCGAGCCCGCCCTGGTTGCCGATGATCGTGCCGACGCTGACCAGGCTGATGCTGGAGACGGTCGCCACCCGCAGCCCGGCGAAGATCGCCGGCACCGCCATGGGCAGCTCCACCTGGAAGTAGCGCTGGAAGGAGTTGAAGCCCATCGCCTCGGCGGCCGCCAGCGTCTCGGGGGGCACCGATCTGACGCCGTCGACGATCGACGGCAGCAGGATCACCAGGCTGTAGACGGTCAGCGGGATGATCACGGTGGTCGCGCTGTCGCCGGTGTAGTCGATCAGGAAGACGAAGAACGCGATCGACGGGATGGCGTACAGGATCGTGGTGATCCACAGCACCGGCGGGTAGAGCCAGCGGAACCGCACGCACGCCTGGGCCAGCGGCAGCGACACCGCCAGGCCGATCGCGACCGGGATCAGCGACTCCTCCAGGTGGACGCCGATCAGTCCGGCGTAGGAGTGCTGGAGGTCGCTGGGGAGGTCGAAGAAGCCGTTGCCGCCGCTGCTCATCGGGCGACCCGCACCGCGCCGGTGCCCTGGCCGCCCTGCCCGCCGGGTCCGGAGGCACTCCCCTCGCGCTCGGCGTGCGCGCTGCGGATGGCGGCGCCGATCGTGGCCTGCGAGGTGACGCCGACCACCCGGCCGGCGCCGTCCACGGCGACCGCCCACCCGGTCGGCGAGAGCACCGCGCAGTCCAGCGCGTCCCGCAGCGACTCGCGGCCGAACTCGAAC
Organism: Streptomyces sp. SN-593; assembly: GCF_016756395.1. Classification (NCBI taxonomy): domain Bacteria; kingdom Bacillati; phylum Actinomycetota; class Actinomycetes; order Kitasatosporales; family Streptomycetaceae; genus Actinacidiphila; species Actinacidiphila reveromycinica. Next base: position 5,807,648 of record NZ_AP018365.1, on the reverse strand, counting down.
GGCCGCCCGTAGCTGATGAGCTGGTCGGCGGGGAGGCTGTCGGCGCCGCCCGTCAGGCGCCCCGGCTCGGCCCAGCCCAGCGGCTTGCCGTCGGAGTCGGTGACCAGCAGGTAGGGCACCTCGGCGCCGGCGCGCTCGGCGATCTGCGCGGCGGTGGTGTCGACCGCGACGACCGGCGCGGTGGTGAGCTCCAGGCCCGCGGAGGTGAAGAACGACAGCCGCCGCACACCGCGGTCGGTGCCGAGGAAGTCCTCGACGAAGTCGTCGGCCGGGCGCGAGAGCAGCTCGTCCGGCGGCGCGAACTGCGCCAGCCGGCCGCCGGTGCGCAGCACCGCGATCATGTCGCCGAGCCGGATCGCCTCGTCGATGTCGTGTGTGACGAAGACGATCGTCTTGCCCAACTCCTCCTGGATACGGAGGAGTTCCGCCTGAAGCACCTTGCGGACGATCGGGTCGACCGCGGAGAACGGCTCGTCCATCAGCAGCACCGGCGGGTCCGCGGCGAGCGCCCGGGCCACCCCGACGCGCTGCTGCTGGCCACCGGAGAGCTGGTACGGGTACCGCTTGGCGAGCGAGGAGTCCAGCCCGACCCGCTCCATCAGCTCGGAGGCGCGTTTGCGGGCGCGCTGCTTGTCCCACCCGAGCATGCGCGGGACGGTGGCGATGTTGTCCAGGATGGTGCGGTGCTGGAAGAGGCCCGCGTTCTGGATGACGTAGCCCATCGAGCGGCGCAGGCCGTTCACCGGCTGCTGGTGGATGTCGGCGCCGTCGAGCAGGATGCGGCCCGAGCTCGGCTCCACCATGCGGTTGATCATCCGCAGCGTGGTGGTCTTGCCGCAGCCGGAGGGGCCCACCAGCACCGTGATGGAACTGTCCGGTATCTCCAGCGACAGGTTGTCGACCGCGGTGGTGCCGTCCGGATACCGCTTGGTTATCGACTCGATCTGTATCAAAAGTCCGTGTCCCCTCCGGGATTGGGCATCGCTGCGGCCTGCTCCCGGGCACGCGCGCACAGCCGTCGCGGGCAGAGTCTAGCCCGCGAGTGTGACGGCAGTTCGAAACCGGCCAAGGCGGCTGGTCTCATGCCCCGCCGCGTGGGCGCCATGCCACCTGCTCCGGTGGCCCGGCCGTGACGACGGTCACGGCGGGCATGACGCTTCCGGCCGCCGGAGCCGGGCGCGCGGCGATGGGCTTGGATGGTCCGGAGGAAGGGCCGCCCGGGAGCGGCGGACGGCGGGAACGGGAAGGGCGGGTCGCGCGATGGCGGCAACGGCACTGGTGGTGCAGAACACTCCGGCCGGAGGGCCGGGGCGGTGGGAGCGCTGGCTGGAGGAGGGCGGGCTCACGCTCGACGTCGTGCACGGCTACGCGGGCGAACCGCTGCCCGAGCGGCTGCGCCCGCGCTACCAGGCCCTGGTGGTGCTCGGCGGCGGCTTCCTCCCCGACGACGACGCGCGGGCGCCCTGGCTGGCGCGCACCCGCGAACTGGCGGCCGAGGCCGTGGATCGCGGGCTGCCGGTGTTCGGGATCTGCCTGGGCGGCCAGTTGCTCGCGCAGGTCGCGGGCGGCTCGGTGCGCGGCGAGCACGGCCGGCCGGAGTTCGGCAGCGTGGAGCTGACGCTCCGCCAGGAAGCCGCCGACGACCCGCTGTTCGCGGGACTGCCGGCCCGCCCGCACGCGATCGAGAACCACGTGGACGCGATCACCGCGCTGCCGCCGGGCGCCACCTGGCTCGCCTCCACCGAGGGGTGCCCGTACCAGGCGTTCCGGCTGGGCGAGAGCGCGTGGGGCGTGCAGTTCCATCCGGAGGCGGAGGCGGAGCGGATCAGCCGGTGGGACACCGGCCGGCTGGCCCGGCACGGCGTCGACCGCGACGGCCTCCACCGCGCCGCCCTCGCCACGGACGCGGCCGCCGCGGCCGTCTGGCGCGAGGTGGCCCTGCGCTTCGCCGGGCGGGCGGCGGCCGCGGCGGCGTGACACCGGCGCCCGCCGGGTGCCGGGCCCCGTCGGAACCGCCGTCGAGCGGCCGCCGGCGGCCACAAGCAGCCACGAGCGGCCGTCGGGCGCCCGGTGTCGAGCCACCTTTGAGCCAGGATGAAAAGCAACGACTGTCCGATTCACACCTGTTGACGGCAGCGCGCATCGACGTCCAGGATTGTCCCCGAACGTTGATCGGCGCGCGCGGACGGCGCCCGAAGGACCGGCGACGGCGCGACAAGACCAGCCGGGCCGGCGACTCCCCCCGTGGTCGCCGGCCCGGCTGCCGTCCGTTCCGGGCCCGACGTGAAATCGCCACGCCGAAAAGCGCGGGCTTCGCCACACCATCCACCGAAGGCGCGTAACCTAGGACGTGCGTGGCGGCCCCCATCCCCCCCCGGGGCCGTCACCGCACTCGTTCGGCGGCTCCGGGACCTCCCGGAGCCGCCGTTTGCATGTGCGGTCAGTGGCCGAACAGGTGCCGAGCGCGGTGGCGCGGCCCGGTGGCCCGCGTCCCGGCACGGTGCGAGCCCGACCCGGCCTCCTCGGTGTCGACCGCCGCCGGTGCGGGCGCGGTGTCCGCCGGCGCCGGGGCGCCGTCCGCCGACGACGCGGCCCCCTGGTCCTCGATCCGCGCGGCGAGGGCGTCCCGCTCCCGGGCGGTGGCCGCGGCGTCCTTGCGGATCGCGCGGTAGCGACGGGCCTTGCGGCGGTGCAGGATGCCGCCGGTCATCGCCATCATGCAGCCGAGCCCGAAGATCAGGGCCAGGGCGAGGCCGGCGCAGAACAGCGCGAGCCCGTTCATCGTCGCGATGTGCTGGCCGAGCACGGTCACGTCGTACTGCGGCCCGCCCGACAGGTTGTCGGCGATGGCGAGGCCGACGAACGCGGCGGTGCAGGCGAGAAGCAGAAGTCCCAGGATGAGCATGTGCGGTCACCTCCGTGTACGGGGAACCTCACCCTCCGGCTACCCCCGCCCCCGGCGGTCACGCCAGCCGGAGGGCCGCCTCCCGCACCACGCCCGTGTCCTGGCGTACATCCGCCAGCCCCGGCAGGGCCTCGCCCGGCGCCCCGCGCAGCCGCCCGGCCCAGGCCAGTAGCTGCCGCCGGAACCCGGTGTGCCCGGCCTCCGCGGTGTGCACGCGGCGCTCGGCCAGCCCCCGGCCCGCGTCCCAGCTCTCGACGGCCAGCGTGGCCGCCTCGTCCCGCACGTACGGCGAGGGCAGCGTGAGAGTCGCCACACCGTCCTCGGCGGTGAACTCCAGCACCTCCCGGTAGCGGCGGTGCGCGGGCACCCGCTGGTGGGTCATGTCCACGACCAGGCCGTCGTCCGGCCGCCAGCGGCAGCCGACCCCGGCGCCCCCGGCCCACACGTCGGCGTGCAGCAGCCGCCCGGACAGCTCCCGGCCGCTGCCGGCGAGCACCGCGTGCGCCAGGTTCACCTGGTGGATCAGCGATCCGCCGAGCCCGCGGGCGTACGCCTCCCGCTGCGCCGCGGTGGCCGCCGGACCGAGCGCGCGGGCCAGCGCCTCGCGGGCCGGGGGCGGCTGCGGGCCGAAGGGCGGCGGGTCATAGGGCACCAGGTGCGCGACCTGGTGCGGCGCGTTCGGGTCGTGGATGTCGACGGCGAGCCGCCGGGCCCGGCCCAGCCGCTCCCGGCAGTGGTCGAGGAAGAGCCGCACCACCGGGTCGTGCCGCTTCATGTAGCCGGCGGCGACCGGCAGGCCGGTGCGGCGCTCGGCCGCGGCCAGCCGCTCGATCTCCGCGGGGTCGAGGCTGACCGGCTTCTCGCAGAGCACCGGCAGGCCGGCGGCCAGGCACTCCTCGACGACCTCGCGGTGCGTCCACCACGGGGTGCAGACCAGCGCCGCCCGCGCGCCCGCGCGCGCCGCCTCGGCGACCGACCCGCACCGGCGGGCGCCGCCGGGTCCGGTGCGGCGCAGGACCTCCGCGCGGGCGGGATCGGGCTCCACCACGGCGGCGAGCCGCAGGTCGTCCGGGAGGTCGCGCAGTTCCCGCAGGTGCGCGGCGTGCGCCACCTTCCCCGCGCCGACGAGCACCACGGGCACCGCCCGCCCCGCCGCCCGGAGCGCACCGGCAGGTGCCTGATGTGCGGGTCGCGGATTCATTCTGCCGTCCTCCGGAAGCTGGCGCTGGACGCGGGCGTGATCGATTATGGGACGGTCGGGGGCGGGCCGGAAAAAGGGGCTCCGAAACCTTCACGGCGGGCATGCGACGCCACCGTTGATAAAGTCGCCCTGTGGCGACGCGACGGGGGTACGGCGCGCCATGACGGCTACGCAGGGTTGCAGTCAGGGTGAGGGGGAGACATGGCCAGTACGACAAGGGGCGGCGGCGCGGATGCGGCCGCCACCGCATTCGCCCTCTACCAATGGCTGCTCGGCAACGGCTCCGCCGAGCCGGAAGCGGTCGCCGCGCAGTTGGACCTGTCCGCGCAGGACGCCGAGGCCGGCTGGCAGGAGCTGCGGTCGCTGGGCCTGGTCCGGCCGAGCTGGCACCCCGGCAAGATCGACAGCGTGGAGCCGGACACCGCGCTGATCAGGCTGCTCAACCGGCAGCGGGACACCCTGCACGCGCAGAGCGCGGAGCTGGCGGCGATCGTGCAGGCCGCCGACACCCTGATCGAGCAGTACCGCCCGGTGGTGTCCCACGAACCGGCCGAGGTCGAGGTCGAGGTGCTGTCCGGAACCGCCCGCAGGCGCGAGTTCGTCCGGGACTTCGACGCCACGGTGACGGAAGTCGTCTCGTCGATGCATCCGGGCCCGCTTCCGCCCCCGGAACTCCTGGAGCACTCGCTCGATTCCGACCGGGCGTTTATCGAGAAGAACATCCGGGTCCGCGCCCTTTACGGACAGAGCGTGAATTCCGGCCCACGGCAGCGCAAATACCTGACCGATCTGGCGGCCGCCGGCGCGGAAGTCCGGCTCATTCCGCAGGTCCCCTTCGACCTTCTCGTCGCCGACGGTCACACCGCGCTCACGCGGGCCGACCCGTCCGACCCGGACGGCCCGGCGGTGGTCATCCGCGGCCCGGTGCTGGTCCGCTCCTACCTGGCGATGTACGAGGACTGCTGGCTGCGGGCGGTACCGCACTCGATGAAGGTGACGCCCGGCGAGGACGCCGGGCGGGAACTGACCGAGCAGCACCGGACCACGTTGCGTCTCCTCGCCAATGGGCTCACCGACGAGCGTATCGCCCGTAAACTGGGGGTGTCCCTGCGCACTGTGAGTCGCCTGGTATCGGAAGTGATGCGCTACCTTGAAGCGGAAAGCAGGTTTCAGGCAGGCGTACTGGCCGCGACGAACGATCTGATCTAATGTGCGCGATTACGCCATGGCGCGACTCCGCACGACCGGAATGTGGCGTTCCCGCGTAATCAGTTGGCAGCATTGGTCTTGCTGTGCATTCTGCGTACCCCCCGAACGCATTCGGCTCACTGCTAGCCGTTGTCCGCTAAGGAAAACCATGTCGCGTAATTGGCTCACCACCCACGCACCCTCGGTGGCTGCGTTGACGCTCGCCCTCACCCTCGGAGGCGTGGGTGCCGCCGCCGCCACCAGCATCGACACGAGTGCGTCGACCACCCAGGCCGGCGTCATCCACACGTCGTCCGACACGGCGAGCGGCACGACCACCGATGCCGACAGCACCCACACCACGCTGTCGCCTGCCACCTGGTACCCGCCGGCCTAGAGCGCCGGCCCTGGTACCCGTCGGCCTCGAGCACCGACGGAGCACGGCGGAGGTTTTGCGCTGTACGGCCCGAGATGATTCACGGGCCGTACAGCGCTTCCTGCGTGTGGGGGTGCCGCTTCGTGGGGGGAACGGCGTCGCAGGAAGTCTCTGGGGGTTCAGCGGGCGCCGGAGCCGGTGGGCACGGCGGAGAAGCTGTGGGGGCGCAGTATCCGTAGGGCTTGCCGAAGCACGGTGTCGATGTCCGCCGCGGCGTCGTCAGCCGCCGGGTGTGCGGCCAGCCAGCCGAGGTGTCGTCGGAGGAATGCGGCGAGGGCCGGCACCGTCCGCAGGGGGAGACGGACGGTGCGGCCCTCGACTATCAGATCGGCCCAGGAGGCGAGTGTGCCTCGTACAGCGGCGCGCGCCTCGACAGCCGGCCCGTTCAGGGGGATGCCGGGCCGGGCAGTGCCGGTCTCACGATCGCCGGAGTCCGGCGCCGGTACGAGGGTTGCCTCCAACTCGCCGTATACCCGGGGAAGCAAGGCGAGTTGCCGATCCAGCCGCTCCTGGCAAGGCTCGCACAGGGCCGGGTCCGTCTCGACACACAAGTGGTGTGCGCTCCGGAACTCGATCTCCTGCACTGAGTCGTTCCTTCCTCGCCGGGGGCGGTAAGAAGAGCGAACCAGGAACCGGGTGATCCGGACAATGCCCTCTGACCGGCCGGAATCCGCAATGGCGCGTTCGCGCAGCAGAGGGGCTGTCAGGGCAGTGATCAGGGGTGGCGGAACGCGCGTCATGGGACGCGCGGTGCGACCGCCCGCGGCCGGCGGAACGCCGTCCGCCCGGGCTGGGCGCGCCGCCCGCCCCCGCGAGGTCCGGGACCGGCCGCCGGCCGGGGAAAGCACCGCTCAGCGGTCCTCGACCGTGATGCCGAGAGTCTGCGCCAGCGCGGGCGCGAGGTCCAGCAGTTGCCCCGAACCGATCACCGCGCCGCGCAGGCTGTCGTACCCTTCGGCGAGGTCGATCACGACCGCCCCGCGCAGGTCGGTCCGCTTCAGCTCGGCCCGCCCCAGGCGGACCCGCTCCAGCCGGCTGCCGGGAAACGCCACGCCCTCCAGCCGGGCCGCCCCGAGATCGACGTCGCGCAGCACGCAGTCCTCGAAGACCACCTCGTGCAGCCGCACCCCGCGCAGGTTGACCGAGTCCAGCTTGCAGCGGCGGAAGCGCACCCGGCGCAGCACCGCGCCGAACGCCTCGACGCCGGCCAGCGAGCAGCCGACGAGCGCCGAGTCCAGCCAGGTGCTCTCGGCGAGCGAGACGCCGGTGAACCGGGCGCCCGACACCCACAGGTCGTTCATCCGGGCGCCGCGCAGGTCGGTGTCGGCGAACGTGCAGTCGGTGACGGCCGATTCGAGGAAGCGGGACCCGGCCGCGCGGACGCCCGGGGCGAAGTCGATCCGGTCGAGGTGCACCGTGTCGTAGTCGCCCTCGACCTCCAGCGGGCCGGTGTGCGGGCGCAGCAGCTCCGCGTAGGGCAGGTCGGCGAGGTCGTCCGGGGCGTCGGGCACGTCGGCGGTCATGGCCGCCACCCTAGGGCGGGGCACCGACAGGCGGGGCGGCAGGAGCGCGGGGCGGCAGGACAGGGCGCGGGGCCCGGGCGGCGCGGGACCAGGCAGGGTGCGGGGCCCGGGCGGCGCGGGACCAGGCAGGGTGCGGGGCCCGGGCAGGGCGGACGGGAAGCGGCGCGGGGAACACGTGCCCGGAAGGCGACTTAACGGACATAACGGCCGCCGGTTGCTAGCGTGCGGCCCATGAGCGCAACGTCGGCGACCGCTCCTCCCCCGCCCGGGCCGCCCCGCCCGGCGTCCCCGGACGGCGCCGCGCGGCCGCGCCCGGCCGCCCGCCGCGGGGTGGAGCTGAGCCTGCTGGTCGCCGCGGTCGCCCTGTCGGTCTGCGGCTACGCGGAGGTGGGCCTGGCCCGCAGCGGGTCGGTGCCCCCGGACGCGCTGGCGTACGGCGGGGGGCTCGGCGGTCTGGCGCTGCTGGCCCATCTGGCGGTGCGGGCGCGGGCGAGGTACGCCGACCCGCTGCTGCTGCCGGTCGCGGTGCTGCTCAACGGCCTGGGCCTGGTGCTGGTCCACCGGTTGGACCTGGAGCCGGTGCTCGGGCCGCGCGCCGCCCCGGCCCAACTGGTGTGGTCCGCGCTCGGGGTGGGCCTGTTCGCGGTGGCGGTGCTGGCGCTGCGCGACCACCGGGTGCTGGCCCGGTACACGTACGTGAGCGTGACCGCGGCCCTGGTGCTGCTGGTCGCGCCGATCGCCTTCCCGGCGGTGAACGGGGCCAGGATCTGGGTCAGGGTGGCCGGCTTCTCCCTCCAGCCGGGCGAGTTCGCGAAGGTGCTGCTGGCGGTCTTCTTCGCCGGCTACCTGGCGGCCAACCGCGCGGCGCTGGCGTACGCGGGGCGCCCGCTGCCGGTCGCGGGGCGGTGGAAGGCGCTGCGGCGGCTCCAGTTGCCGACCGGGCGGGTGCTGGGACCGGTGATCGCGGTGTGGCTGGCGAGCGTGGGCGTGCTCGTGCTGGAGCGGGACCTGGGCACCTCGCTGCTCTTCTTCGGCCTGTTCGTGGTGATGCTCTACGTGGCCACCGGCCGCGTCGGCTGGACCGCCGCGGGACTGCTGCTGGCGGCGGCCGGCGCGGCCGCGGTGGGCGGCACGGAACCGCACGTGCACGCGCGGGTACGGGACTGGCTGCACCCCTTCGCGTCGATCGGCGCCGGGCAGGGCGCGGGCCAGCTTGCCCAGTCGCTCTTCGCGTTCGGCGACGGCGGGGCGCTGGGCACCGGGCTCGGCCAGGGCTCGTCCTACCTGGTGGGCTTCGCCGCCAAGTCGGACTTCGTGCTGGCCACGGCGGGCGAGGAGCTGGGGCTCGCCGGGCTGTGCGCGCTGCTGGGGCTGTACGCGCTGCTGGTGGCGCGGGGGTTCGCGGCGGCCCTGGCCACCCGCGACCCGTTCGGGCGGCTGCTGGCGGCGGGCCTGGCGTCGATCCTCGCGCTCCAGGTGTTCGTGGTCACCGGCGGGGTGACCGACCTGATCCCGTTGACCGGCATGGCGATGCCGTTCCTCGCGCAGGGCGGCTCGTCGGTGGTGGCGAACTGGCTGGTCGTGGCGCTGCTGGTGCGGATCAGCGACCGGGCCCGCCGCCCGGAGCCACAGCCGCCCGCGCGCGGGGCACCCCGTCCGGCGGAGCAGGCCACCCCTCCCGGCCCGGCGGATCGGCCCGGCCCGGCGGATCGGCCCGGCCCGACCGGTCGTCACGGCCCGGCCGGTCGTCACGGCCGCCCGCACGGGCCCGCGGCACCGCCCGGACCCGCGGCGCCGGGGAGCCGCGCGTGAACCGCTGCGTGCGGCACGCCGCCGCCTTCTGCCTCCTGCTGCTCCTCGCCCTGCTCGCCAACGCCGCCCGGGTGCAGCTCGTGGCGGCCGGCGGCTACGCGGCGAACCCCGCCAACCGGCGCGCGGACATCGCGCTGTACGCGAGGCCGCGCGGCGACATCCTCGCCGGCGGCCGGGCCGTCACCGGATCGCGCGCGACCGGCGGCCGGTTGGCGTACGTACGCACCTACGCCGACGGCCCGCTGTACGCGCCCGTGACCGGCTTCGCCTCGCAGACCTACGGCGCCACGCTGCTGGAGGGCACCGAGAACGACCTGCTGGACGGCACCTCCCCCGCGTTGCACGACCAGCCGCTGTGGCGGGAGATCACCCGGGCCCGGCAGCGCGGCGGCGACGTGCACACCACGATCGACCCGGCCGCGCAGCGTGCCGCCTACGACGGGCTGGCCGGGCGCAGGGGCGCGGTGGCCGCGCTGGACCCGGCCACCGGCCGCATCCTCGCGCTGGTCTCCTCCCCGTCCTACGACCCCGGGCTGCTGTCGGGCGCGGGTCCCTCGGTGACGGCGGCCTGGCGGCGGCTGAACGACGACCCGGAGCAGCCGATGCTCGACCGGGCGATCCGCCAGACGTACCCGCCCGGTTCGACGTTCAAGGTGGTGACGGCGGCGGCCGCGCTGGCCGCCGGCGTGGTCACCGACCTGCGCGCGCGGACCGGCTCGCCGGACCCGTACCGGCTGCCGGGCACCGACGTGGAGCTGACCAACGAGGGCGCGGGCTGCCGCGACGCCAGCATGTACGACGCCTTCCGCTTCTCCTGCAACACGGTCTTCGCGAAGCTCGGCGCGGACCTCGGCGCCCGGAACGTGGTCGCGCAGGCGGAGCTGTTCGGCTTCAACGACGCCCGGCTGCGCGTCCCGCCGAGCGTCGCGAAGAGCAACGTGGACACCGCGATGAGCCCGGACCAGGTGGCCCTGTCCTCGATCGGGCAGTACGACACCACCGCCACGCCGTTGCAGATGGCCATGGTCGCGGCAGCGGTCGGCGACGGCGGGCGGCTGATGGCGCCGTACCTGGTGGACCGGGTCACCGACCGCGTCGGCACCACGGTGGCCCGGACCCGGCCGCGGCTGCTGCACCGGGCGGTCGACGGGCGGACGGCGGCGGCGCTCCAGCAACTGATGGAGGCGGTGGTCGCCGACGGCACCGGGACCAACGCGGCGATCCCCGGCGCGGTGGTCGGCGGGAAGACCGGCACCGCGCAGCACGGCATGGCCAACGCCGGTACGCCGTACGCCTGGTTCCTGTCCTACGCCAGGCCGTCCGCCCGGGCCCCGGCGTCGGTGGCGGTCGCGGTGGTGGTGGAGGACGCGGACGCCGTGCGCGCGGACATCTCCGGCGGCGGCAACGCGGCGCCGATCGCCCGCGCGGTGATGGAGGCGGTGCTCAAGGAGCCCGCGGCGGGGCTCAGTCGACCTGCGGGAAGCTGAACGCGTAGCCCTGCTGCTGGAGCCAGGTCAGGGTCTGGTCGAGCGCGGCCACGGTCTGCGAGCGGTCGCCGCCGCCGTCGTGGAAGAGGATGGTCGGACCGTTGCCGATCTCGTACTTCACGGTGCCGACGATGGTCGCCACGCCCTTGCGCTGGTAGTCCTCGGTGTCCACGTTCCAGCCGAGCGGGCGCAGGCCGTGCTGGGCGGCGAAGGCGCGGCTGGGCGGGGTGAAGGCGCCGCCGGGGGCGCGGTAGTAGTACACCCGGGCCCCGCCGGACGCCTTCTCGATCATGTTCAGCGCGTCCAGGATCTCCGACTCCTGGTAGGCGACCGGCTTCTTGTCCATGCCCTCGTCGTGGTGGACGGTGTGGTCGCACAGCCGGTGGCCGCCGGCGACGACGGCGCGGACCAGGGCGGGGTTGTCGCGAGCCTGCGGGCCGATCATGCAGAAGGTGGCGTGCACGTGGTGCTTCCTCAGCACCTGGAGGACCTGCGGGGTCCAGACCGGGTCCGGGCCGTCGTCGATGGTGATGTTGACGGCCTTTCCGGGGGTCTCAGCGGCGTGCACGATCGAGTCGGGCACGACCGGGTACCCGCCGCCGGGGGTCGCGGTGCCGCCGGACTTCCCGTCGCCGCCGCCCCCGGTGCTCCCCGCACCGGGTCGCGCGGAGCCGTGCGGCGCCTTCGGGGCGCCGGCCGCCGACCGCTTGCCGGGGCCGGGCGCGACGACGGCGCTGACCACGGCGGCGAGCACCACCACGGCGACGGCCAGGGCGATCGCGACGCCCTGCGGCGCCGACCGCCGACGGCCCGGCCCGCCGTCCCAGCCGTACGGGCCCTGCCCGCCCGGCCCGTACGGCTGCTGCGGTATCCGTCCCCGTTCCGCCATGTCTGCCCCGCCCGCCTTCCGTCTCGCCCGGCTCCTCGGCGCCGCGGGTTCGTCCCCCCGCCGCGATCGGATAGATGCGGCCGTCCGGGCTGCGGTTCCGCGGCCGGTCAGCGGTGCCGGCACCGTTACGAAATCCGGACGCGGGCCCGCCGGCGGCACCACGGGCGGGCCCGGCGCCCGGGGGCGCGCCCTCAGGCGCCGTCGCCGCCCAGGGCGACGGCGTCCGTCACCTCGGCGACCCGGGCGGCCTCCTCGGCCGCGAACCGCTCGGCGTCCAGGCGTTCGGCGACCTCCTCGTCCTGGGTCATCAACAGGTCCAGGTCGGAGTCGCCCAGGTCGAAGACGCCCAGGTCCACGTAGGCCTGGCGCAGCCGCGGCCCCCACAGCCCGATGTCCTTCACGCACGGCACGATCCGGCTGAACAGCAGCTTCCTGAACAGGTGCAGGAACTCCGACTGCTCGGTCAGCTCGACGGCCTCGGCCTGCGGGATGCCGAAGTTCGCCAGCACCTCGGTGCCGCGCAGCCGGTCCCGCATCAGATAGCACCCCTCGACGACGAACTCCTCGCGCTCGCGCAGTTCGGCGTCCGACAACTGCTTGTAGTAGTCCCGCAGCGCCATCCGGCCGAACGCGACGTGCCGCGCCTCGTCCTGCATCACGTAGGCGAGGATCTGCTTGGGCAGCGGCTTGTCGGTGGTGTCGCGGATCATGCCGAACGCGGCCAGCGCCAGGCCCTCGATGAGCACCTGCATGCCGAGGTAGGGCATGTCCCAGCGGGAGTCGCGCAGGGTGTCGCCCAGCAGCGCCTGGAGGTTGTCGTCGACCGGGTAGAGCATCCCGACCTTCTCGTGGAGGAACCTGCCGTAGATCTCGGCGTGCCGGGCCTCGTCCATGGTCTGGGTGGCGGAGTAGAACTTCGCGTCCAGGTCGGGCACCGACTCCACGATGCGTGCCGCGCAGACCATCGCGCCCTGCTCGCCGTGCAGGAACTGGCTGAACTGCCAGGAGGTGTAGTGCTGCCTCAGCAGCCCGCGTTCGCGCGCGTTCATCGCGTCCCAGTGGCGGGTGCCGTACAGGGTCATCGCCTCGTCGGGCGTGCCCAGCGGGTCGGACGGATCGACCTCCAGGTCCCAGTCGATCCGGCGCACCGCGTCCCACTGCTTGTCCTTGCCCTTCTGGTACAGGGCGAGCAGGCGGTCGCGGCCGTCGTCGTACTCCCAGGAGAAGCGGGCGGCGCCATGGGCCGGGACCTGCCAGGTCCACTCGGCGGGCTGCTGCGTGTAGAGACCTTCCGTCGACATCGACACACTCCGATCGGGCGGCTGCTGGTGTCCGCGCCCCCGGGCGCGCGCCGGGGCGGCCGGTCCGGCGTCTTGCGGTCCGGCGGACTTGCGGTCCGGCGCTCCGGTCCGGTCCGGCCCTCGTGCCGCAGGTGCCGCACGTGCGCACGCGGTTCCCGTGGTGTGCACGGTTCGTGAGGTTCGTGTGACATGCGTCGCCGGATCGGCTCGGGTGGCGCCCAGGGGCTTGACGGGCTTGTTGACACAGAGTCTCATAAGAACCGTACCCCTGGTAACCCTCATGCGGCGGAGGCCGGTTCACTCATGGACGCAACCCTGATCAGCCGGGAGAAGACGGCCGAGCGACTGTTGACCGCCTCGGCCAAGCACTCCTTCGACCCCGACACCGAGTTGGACTGGGAGACCCCGTTCGAGGACGGCGTGTGGTTCTGGCCGCCCGAGCTGGTGTCGCTCTACGACACGCCCCTGTGGCGCCGGATGCCGGAGGAGCAGCGGCTCGAACTGTCCCGCCACGAGGCGTCGTCGCTGTGCGCGTCGGGCGTCTGGTTCGAGACGATCCTCATGCAGCTACTGCTGCGGCACACGTACTCGCTCGACCCGACCAGCGCGCACGTGCGGTACGCGCTCACCGAGATCGCCGACGAGTGCCGACACTCGAAGATGTTCGCCCGCGCGGTGACGAAGTTCGGCACGCCGACGTACGGGCCGAAGCGGCTGGACCACTCGCTCGGCCGGATCCTCAAGACGTTCTCGACGACGCCGGGTTCGTTCACCGGGACGCTGCTGGCGGAGGAGATCCTCGACTGGATGCAGCGGTTGACGTTCCCGGACGAGCGGGTGCAGCCGTTCGTGCGCGGGGTGACGCGGATCCACGTGGTGGAGGAGGCGCGGCACATCAGGTACGCGCGGGAGGAGTTGCGGCGGCAGATGGAGACGGCGCCGCGGTGGGAGATCATGCTGACGCGGATGATGTCGGCGGAGGCGGCGCGGGTGATCGCGCGGTCGCTGATCAGTCCGCAGGTGTATGCGAGCGTGGGGTTGGATCCGGCGGAGGCGGTGGCGGCGGTGCGGGAGAGTGGGCACCGGCGGGAGATGATGCGGCACTCGGCGAAGAAGTTGATGGACTTCTTCGAGGAGATCGGGTTGTTGCGGGGGGCGTCGATGCCGTTGTGGCGGGCGTCGGGGTTGATCTGACGCGTTGCGGGCGTTGGCGGGGGTGCGGTGAGTGGGGTGGGTGCGGTGGGTGGGTGGTGCCGCGTGGGCTGCGGCGGCGGGGTTCGAGACTGCATATTTACGGCGCCCGCGGGTCCTCCGTGCAGGGTGCCCTGGGTTTCCGCGCCACAAATATACGAACGTCTCGAACCCCGCCCCCTCCGCCCCCGCTCCCGTGGCCCCGGTGGGCCTCCCCGGACGGAGAAGGCTGGGGGGTGGGGTGGGTGGGCTGAGGTAGTGGGTGGGGTGGTGGGTGGGTGGGCTGAGGCAGTGGGTGGGCTGCGGTGAGGTAGGGGGTGAGGTGGTGGGTGGAGGTGGGTGGGCTGAGGTAGGCGGTGAGTTGATGCGGGGGGGGTGGAGTGGGTCTCGCTCCCGTGGCCCCGGTGTGGTGGGCCTCCCCGGATGGGGGTGGGGGGTTCGATTCGGTTTGGGTTGGTAGGGGGAGTTGGGGAGGGTGGCTGGAAAAGGGTGGGTTTGGGGGTGGGGTGGTGGGGGTGGGTGCGACGGGCGTTCGGGGGGTGGAGGGGTTGAGGGGGAAGTGGGTCGAACAGTTCGAGGTGGGGGGCGGGGGCGGTGAGGTGGTTCTCGTCGTTGCGGGGGGTTTGTGGGACATCACTCGGGTGGGCCATTTAGCGTCATAGGTATGGATATGGGGAGCGGGGGGCGGCGCCGGGTCGGGCGGTGGCGGAGGGGTGCGGTGGGGGCCGCGGTGGTGGTGGTCGGCGGGGTGGGGGCGCTGGGGGTGGCGGGAGCCGGGCGGGCCGTGGGGGACGAGGGCGGGATCGGGGTGGTGGTCGGGTGCCGGCCGGGGGGCGGGCCCTGCGGGGTGTTCGTGGTGGTGTGCGGGGCGGACGGGCGGGTCGTGAGCATGGTGGGGTTGAGGGGGCCGTCCGGCGGGGCGGACGGGGGTGTCGTCGTACAGGTCGGGGCACCGTGCGGGGGGCGGACCTCGCCGACCTCCAACCCGCCGACCTCCAGCCCTCCGACGTCCAACCCGCCGACGTCCGGCCCTCCGACGTCGAGCGCGCCGCCGACCGGCCCGCCGGCGTCGAGCGCTCCGGCGAGCAGTGCTCCGGTGACCGCGGCGCCGTCCGGCGGTGCGTCGGCGCCGGGTGTGTCCGTGTCCGTGGCGGCGGCCTCGCGGGGGGAGGCGTCGCCGTCGGGTACGGCCGGTGCGGCCGGGAGGAGTTCGCCGAGCCGGGCGGCCGCCCCGGCGGCTCCCACCGTCGTGCGGTCGTCGCCGCACACGGGCGGGGTCGAGTTCATGACGCCCGGTCAGGAGGCGGTCGGACCGGCCCGGGAGGGCGGCTGGGACCGGTGGTGGGGGATGGCGCTGGTGGCCGTCCTGCTGCCGGCCGCGCTGGCGGCGGCCGTACCGCGCGGGGCTCCGCGCCGGCACTGAAGTCCGTCCCCGTCGACCGCCAGTCCACCGAAGGCCACCGGGAGTGCCATGTCCGTCTATGTCGTCTCGCTGCTGGCCACGGTCGGCGGCGGGTGTTTCGCCCTGCTGCTCGGGCGGTTCCTCGGGACCGGCCGGCGGGCGGTCGCCGGGGAGTTCGGCGGGCAGGCGCAGTCGTTGATCGGCGGGGTGCTGCTCAGCTCGTTCATCCTGCTGACCGGGTTCCAGGTGGCCGGGAGCTGGTCGGCGCTCAGCGACGCGCGGTCCGGGACCTATGACGAGGCGCGGGCGCTGGCGGACACGTACTGGGCGGTGGGCGGGCTGGCGCCGGCCGACCGGGACAGGGCGCGGGCGCTGCTGCGGACGTACACCGACGACGTGCGCACCACCGAGTTCCACGCGTTGGCGCGCGGGCGGACCAGTCCGGCGGCCTGGCGGGATCTCGACGCGGTGCGGGCGGCGGTGTGGGCGGCGCCCGCGGGCACCGCGGGACCGCAGGCGGCGAAGTCGGCGGCGCAGAGCGCGCTCAACACCGTCTACCAGACCCGCACCGACCGGGCCGCGCAGGTCAAGGGGCGGATGCCGCGGGTGACCTGGATCGCGATGCTCGTGGTGGGCGCGTTCCTCGTCGCCTTCCCGGCTCTGCTCGGCCTCACCGTCACTCCGCGCCACCTCACCGCGCTGTGCTTCGTCGGTGCCGTGGTGGCGTTCGCGATCTGCCTGTCGGCGCAGCTCAACACCGCCTTCCGGCAGCCCTTCGGCGTCCGCTCCACCGCCTTCGTGCTGGCCGACACCCGCTTCGGCCAGATCGACGCGGGCCACTACACCCTCTCCCCCGTGCCCCCGCGCTGACCGGCGGGCCGTCCGCCCTGGTCCGTACGGGTGCATGTGGGCGCCGTCCCGGGGCAGGCGTGGCCGGTGCGCGGGTCCCGGACGCAGGGTGGGGGCGGGAGATCCCCCGGACCGTCCCACGCACCCGCCGCGCCCGGCGGCACGGAAGGAGTGGGACGAGGTGGCAGGAGAGTCCGAGACGACAGCGCGCAGGCATCCCCGGGACACCCGCTGGCCGGCACTGGCGGTCTGCCTGACCGCGAGCTTCATGACGCTGCTGGACGTGAGCATCGTCAACGTGGCGCTGCCGTCGATCCGCAGCGGGATCGGCGCCTCGCAGGGCGGCCTGCAGTGGGTGCTGTCGGGCTACGCGCTCACCTTCGGCCTGGTGCTGGTGCCGGCCGGGCGGATCGGCGACGTGCACAGCCGGCGGGCGGTGTTCCTGGGCGGGCTGGCGATGTTCACCGCCACCAGCGCGCTGGCCGGCGCGGCGCAGAACGAGGGCTGGCTGATCGGCGCGCGGCTGCTCCAGGGCGCGGCGGGCGGCATCCTGGTGCCGCAGGTGTCGGGCTTCATCCAGCAGATGTTCCAGGGCGCCGAGCGCGGCCGCGCGTTCGGCCTGCTGGGCGCGACGATCGGGGTGTCCACGGCGGTGGGCCCGCTGCTGGGCGGCCTGCTGATCCAGGCGTTCGGCACCGAGGAGGGCTGGCGCTGGGTGTTCTACGTGAACCTGCCGATCGGCCTGGTCGCGCTGCCGCTGGCCCACCGGCTGCTGCCGGCGCCGCCGGAGCTCGCGGGACCGCGCGAGCGCAGCGACCTGGACCCGGTGGGCGTACTGCTGCTGGGCGCCGGCACCGTGGTGCTGCTGCTGCCGTTCGTGCAGGAGGAGCAGTGGACGACCCCGCTGAAGTGGCTGCTGGTGCCGGTCGCGCTGCTCGTGCTGGCCGGCTTCGTCGGCTGGGAGCGGCGCTACGGGCGGGCGCACGAGCCGCTGATCGACCTGCGGCTGTTCCTGCAACGGTCCTACGGGCTCGGGGTGCTGCTGTCGCTGCTGTACTTCGCCGGTTTCACCGCGATCTTCTTCATCCTCACCCTGTACCTGCAGAACGGCCTGCACTACAGCGCGCTGGAGGCGGGCCTGTCGATCATGCCGTTCGCGCTGGGGTCGGGGGCGGCGGCGGCCGTCGGCGGGCGGATCGTGACGCGGGTGGGGCGTCCGCTGGTGGCCCTGGGGCTGGCGGCGGTGGTGGTCGGGCTGCTGGGCACGGCGCTGGCGGTGCACCTCGACTCGGGCCGTTCCGTGGGCTGGGTGACGGCGGCTCCGCTGCTGTTCGCGGGGCTCGGCAGCGGGCTGGTGATCGCGCCGAACCAGACCCTGACGCTCAGCGAGGTGCCGGTGGCGCGGGCCGGCAGCGCCGGCGGGGTGTTGCAGACCGCGCAGCGGATCGGCTCCGCGGCGGGCATCGCGGCGGTCGGGTCGGTGTTCTTCTCCCGGGTCGACAGCCGCAGCGCGGACTGGTCCGGCGGCTTCCAACTGGGGCTGCTCACCTCGACCGGGCTGGCCGCGCTGGGCCTCGTGGTGGCCCTGGTGGACATCCTCGGCGCGGACGGGTCGACCGCCCCCGACAAGCGGTAGGGCGCGGTCAGGGGAACAGGGTGGTGATGTTCTCCAGCAGCACGCGGCCGGGGCTGATGGCGGTCTCCTGGGACAGCGCCAGCGCCGCGGCCTCGGCCGCCTCGGGGTCGGTCAGGGCGGTGGCGAGCAGGAGCGCGGTGAAGTGGTCCACGAGCCAGCCCCTCAGTTCGGGGAGCGCGGGCTGCTTGCCGTTGTCGAGCCAGAGGAGCGAGACGGCCTCCACGGAGGCGATCCAGGAGCGGACCATCATGGACAGGCGGGGGCCGGGCTCGCTCACGCCGAGGTGGTGCAGGACCTGCTGCGCGGCGCCGCTGCGCACCCCGTCCACGATCGCGTCGGTGCGGCTGGTGCCCACCACGCCGCCGCCGCGCAGCAGCGCGCCGTACGCGGCGTCGTGCTCGTCGACGTAGGCGAGGTAGCTGTCGAGGGCGTCGGCCAGGCGCTGGGTGGGCGGGCCCTCGGCGGGGACGCCGAAGCGGCCGACGAGCTCCTCGGCGGCACCGAGCACCGCGGCCTCGTAGAGCTGCTGCTTGCCGCCGGGGAAGTAGCGGTAGACGAGCGGGCGGGAGACGCCCGCGGCCGCGGCGACGTCCTCGACGGACACGTCCTCGGGGCGGCGGTGCCCGAAGAGGTCGAGCGCCGCGGCCAGGAGCTGCTCGCGGCGCTGCTCGACGCTCATCCTGCGGTAGGCGGGCACCGCGCTGCTGGTCATACCAGGAAGCCTAACGACCGGCGGGGCGGTGCGGTCCGGCGCGTCCGGAACCGCCGGCGTGGCAGTCTGGGCGGTGTGCGACACGAGAAGACCGAGTTCGTCGGCGGACCGCTGGACGGCCGGGTGCTGGAGGTCATGGTCGGGATGACCGGGCAGCCCCCGCTGGACTACCGGGTGCCCGTGCCCGCCCCCGAGGGCGGCCCGGAGAAGGTGCACGTCTACCACCGGGCGCGCGGCGAGGGCCGCGGCACCCGGTGGGTGTTCGTGTACGACCCGGAGGGCAGCCCCCATCCGGACCGTCCCAGGTGGCCGTGGTCCAAGCGGCGGTGAGGGGGCGCCGACGGCGAATCTTGGTCCGGACCATTGACGAAATTGGTCTGGACCTGTTTGCTACCGGTTGACATGAGCACTCCTGGCCGAAGGAGCATCCCCCCATGCCCACCGTCACCCCGCCCGGTCCGCACGGGACCGCCGCGCGCACCGGCTCCCCCACCCGCAGACGTGCCCTCGCCGCGGCCGCGACCGCCCTCGCCGGCGCGCTCGCGGTCGGCGGCATGGTCGCCCTCGCCCCGTCCGCGAGCGCCGGGGAGTTCCTGGCCGACGGCGGCTTCGAGGCCGGCTCGCTGTCCGGCTGGACCTGCGACGCGGGCGCCCAGGTCGTCACCGGCCAGGCGCACAGCGGCAGTTACGCCCTGAAGGCCACCCCGTCGGCGAGCGCCACCGGCCAGTGCGCGCAGACCGTCACCGTCGCCCCCAACACCGCCTACACGCTGTCCGCCCAGGTCGAGGGGTCCTACGTCTACATCGGCGTGGACGGCGGCGCCTCCACCTGGACCGCGGGCACCGGCTCCGGCTACGCCCCGCTGAGCGTGTCCTTCACCACCGGCGCGAGCCAGACCACCGCGAAGATCTACGTGCACGGCTGGTACGGCCAGCCCGCGTACCTCGCGGACGACATCTCCCTCCAGGGTCCGGGCGGCGGCACCACGACGCCGCCCACCACTCCCCCCACGACGCCGCCGACCACTCCCCCGACGACGCCCGCGTCGCCGCCGTCCTCGGACCTGCCCGCGCACGCGCTCGTCGGCTACCTGCACGAGACGTTCGCCAACGGCTCCGGCTACACCAAGCTCGCCGACGTGCCCGACGACTGGGACATCATCGACCTCGCCTTCGGCGAGACCGACTCCCCCACCTCCGGGCAGATCCACTTCACCCGGTGCTCGGTCGGCGAGTGCCCGTCGGTGGAGTCCGACGCGGACTTCAAGGCCGCCATCAAGGCCAAGCAGGCCGAGGGCAAGAAGGTGCTGCTGTCCATCGGCGGCGCGGGCGGCGAGGTGCAGCTCACCACCACCGCCGCGCGCGACGCGTTCGTCTCCTCGGTCGGCGGCATCATCGACCAGTGGGGCCTGGACGGCGTCGACATCGACTTCGAGAACCAGTCGCTCTCCCTCAACGCCGGCGACACCGACTTCAAGAACCCGACCACCCCGGCCATCGTCAACCTGATCGCGGCGATCAAGTCGCTCAAGGCGAAGTACGGCGACGGCTTCGTGCTGACCATGGCGCCGGAGACGTTCTTCGTGCAGACGGGGTACCAGTTCTACGGCTCGGGCCCGTTCAACGGCCAGGACCCGCGGTGCGGCGCCTACCTGCCGGTGATCTACGCGCTGCGCGACGACCTGACGCTGCTCACCGTGCAGGACTACAACTCCGGGCCGATCATGGGCCTGGACAACCAGTACCACACGATGGGCGGCGCGGACTTCAACATCGCGATGACCGACATGCTGCTCACCGGCTTCCCGGTGGCCGGCAACACGGCGAACATGTTCCCGGCGCTCGACCCGTCGCAGGTCGCCATCGGGCTGCCCGCGTCCGTCAACGCGGGGAACGGCTACACCTCACCCGATCAGGTGGACCAAGCCCTCGACTGCCTGACGAAGAAGACGAACTGCGGCGGCTACACCACCCACGGGACCTGGCCGAGCCTGCGGGGCCTGATGACCTGGTCGATCAACTGGGACGACTTCGGCGGATGGGCGTTCTCGCACAACTTCGACAGCTACTTCGGCTGATCCTCAGGGGGGCGGAGCGCCGCCCCGGAGCTGCCCCCGGGACGGCACGGCTGCCCGCGACCCCTGCTCACACGGTCGCGGGCAGTCGCCTTTCCGGGGCGGCGGTGACGCATGATGGCGGGACCGGAGGGGCAGGAGGAGCCCGGGCCCTGCCGAGCCGGAGCGTGCCATGCCGCGCCGTGCCGGACCGCGCCGTCGGCCATGCGGCTGGGCGGCCGGCCGTTCCGCGGAGATTCGCCCCCTACCTCTGTCGAAGATATGACAATCCATGATTGGCTACCGTCGCTGCTTGTTACCCGCCGGTCATGGGGAGATGAGGGAATGTCAGTGGCCCGTCAGCCCAGCTCGTGGTTCCGCTCGGCCGTGGTGTGCGGCAGCCTGCTCGCCGCGGCGGCGCTGTCCCTGCCCACCGCCCAGCAGGCCGCGGCCCGGCCGTACGACCCGCCGGCCGGACAGGTGCCGCTGTCCACCCTCCTGACCCGGCTCCAGACGTACTACCAGCAGACCGAGACGGCCACCGAGGCGTACAACAAGGCCAAGGAGACCGCCGACCAGAAGCGCACCGCGGCGCGGAAGGCCGACCGGCAGCTCGCCGACCAGAAGACCGCGGTCGCCGCCAGCAAGGCCCAGCTCGGCCTGATGGCCACCCAGATGTACCGCAACGGCGGCGTGTCGCCGTACCTGTCGCTGCTCGGCGGGCAGACCCCGCAGGACTTCTTCGGGCAGCGGCACGTCCTGGGGCAGATGGCGCAGCGGCAGCGCAGCGTGCTCGGGCAGCTCACGGCCGGCGAGGCGAAGCTGAAGAAGCTCAACACGCAGGCGCAGAAGGCGCTCGACACCGCCGAGCAGGCGCAGACCGTCGCCGGGGCCAAGCAGAAGGACGTGCAGGCGCACCTCAAGCAGGTCGAGGGGATGCTCGCCGGGCTGACCGGGGTGCAGATCACCGAGTTGCAGAAGCTGGAGCAGGCCGACACCGACCAGGCCCAGCAGAAGTTCATGGACTCCAAGGCGCTGGGCGGCGACCCCGCGCTGCGGGCCCCGTCGCTGGCCGGCGACCGCGCGATCGGGTACGCCTTCGACCAGCTCGGCAAGCCCTACCTGTGGGGCGCCCAGGGGCCGGACGCCTTCGACTGCTCCGGGCTCACCTCGCAGGCGTGGGCGCACGCGGGCACCGTCATCCCGCGCACCAGCCAGGAGCAGTGGGCGAAGCTGCCGCACGTGCCGCTGGAGCTGCTGCGCCCGGGCGACCTGGTGATCTACTTCAAGGGCGCCACCCACGTGGCCCTCTACATCGGCGACGGGCTGGTCATCCAGGCACCGCGCCCCGGGTCCTACGTCAAGGTCTCGCCGATCGCGGCCAACCCGATCCTCGGCGCGGTCCGCCCGGACCTCGGGGAGCAGCCGATCAGCGGCTACAAGCCCAGGCCCGTCCCGAAGAACGCGGAACAGCCGCTGCCGATCGCCGCGCAGACGAAGTCCCCGGCGAAGACCGCGAAGAAGACCGCGACGAAGACGACCGCGACGCCCGCGCCGTCACCGTCCCCCACCGGCACGCCGTCGCCCTCCCCCACCGGCACCCCCGCGGCCGGGTAGCCGCCGGCTCAGCCCTGTCCGGCGCCCCCGCCCGCGGCGCCCCCGGCCCCGGCGCCGACCCGCGCGAGGTACCCGCGCGCCGGCTCCGGGTCGTAGAACCACTCCTCGAAGTCCGCCGGGTCGTCGAACCCGTTGGCGAACCGGTCGGCGACCGGCTGGAGTTCACCGGCCGCGCCGATCAGGCTCAGGACGTGCTCCGGCGGCGGCGCGAGCATCGCGTTGGTCCACTTCGTGACCGGCGCGGCGACCTCCCAGTACCGGTCGAAGGCCGCCTGCATCCAGGCGCGGTCGAACGGGCGGTCACCGTGCGCGGTGATCCGCTCCAGGTAGACCGCCGCGCACCGGGACGCGTTGTTCGCCCCCTGCCCGGTCACCGGGTCGTTGGCGACCACGACGTCCGCGACGCCCAGGACGAGTCCGCCGGAGGGCAGTTCGCCGACCGGGCGGCGAACCGTCGGGGTGAGCCGGCCGGACAGGGTGCCGCCGGCGTCGGTGAGTTCGACACCGGTGGCCCGGGCGTGCTCCCACGGGACGTGGCGGCGCATCAGGTCCAGGGTGAGCCGAAGCTGCCGCCCGGGGTCCCGCACGCCGGCGAAGACGTCCGCGGGGCCGCCCGGGACCGCCTCCCAGAACAGGATGTCGCAGGGGCCCGAGGTGGTCAGGGCGGGGATCACGAAGAACTCGCCGACGCCCGGCACGAGGTTGCAGCGCACCGCCCGCAGGTCCGGGTGCTCCGGGCGCGGTCCGAGACCGTGTACGTAGCAGGCCGCGAGCGCGCGCTGCGGCTCGGCGAAGGGTGAACGGCCCGCGTCCCGGGCGAACATCGACACCAGGTCGCCCCGGCCCGCGGCGACCAGCACCAGGTCGTAGGCGCGGGCGAAGTAGTCCAGGTCGGAGACGGCGGCGGCGTGCACCACCACCCGGCCGCCGCGCTCGGCGAACGTCTCCAGCCAGCCGGCCATCTTCACCCGCTGGTCCACCGACTGGGCGGTGCCGTCGAGCCGGCCGAGCCAGTCGATCACGCGGCCGCCGTCGGGCGCGGCCACCGAGACGCCCAACCCGTCGACGTCCGGGGCCTGCCGCCGCCAGAAGTCGATGCCGAGGTCGCGCTCGTGGGCCAGTGCACCGGCGAACATGCACTGCGTGGACATCACGCGCCCGGTGCGTATCTCGTCCGCGGTGCGGTGGGTCATCACGGTCACGCCGTATCCCCGCGCCTGGAGTCCCAGGGCGAGTTGGAGCCCGGCCTGGCCGGCTCCGACGATGAGAATGCTGCGCATGGCGGCTCGCTCGCTTCTTCGCTGTCCGACGGGCGCGCGGCATCCGCGCGGCACCGTCCGGGGCCGTCACAGGTCACGGGGTGTCAGGTCGACGGAGCCTCAGGTCACAGCGGCGCCTCGGCCATCGCGTGTGTGACCAGGGAGAGGAGCGCGTCGACCACGGAGTGCCGCTCGCGGGCGTCGATGACCAGGACCGGGATGTGGTGCGGCACCGCGAGGGCGTCGCGCACGTCGTCCGCGCTGTAGGCCGCGGTGCCCTCGAACTGGTTGACCGCCACGGTGTAGGGCAGGCCGGTGCTCTCGAAGTAGTCGAGCGCGGGGAAGCAGTCCGCCAGCCGCCGGGTGTCGGCGAGCACCACGGCCCCTATCGCGCCGCGCACCAGGTCGTCCCACATGAACCAGAACCGCTGCTGGCCCGGCGTGCCGAACACGTAGAGCACCAGGTCCTTGTCGAGCGTGATCCGCCCGAAGTCCATGGCGACCGTGGTGGTGGTCTTCTCCGGTGTGGCCGCCAGGTCGTCCAGCGCCTCGCTGGCCTGGGTCATGACGGACTCGGTCGTCAGCGGGGTGATCTCCGACACGGCGCCGACGAACGTGGTCTTCCCCACGCCGAACCCGCCGGCGACGACGATCTTCGTGGAGACCGGTGCGCGTTCGCGCGTGGTCTGCCAGTCCCGCAAGCCCTCCTGCTGGTCAAAGCCTGCGAAGTCCACTGAGCACCCTTTCGAGCAGCGCGCGGTCGGGCCCGCCGGGACCGTACCCGGTGCCGTACACGCGAATTCTTCCCTGGTCGGCCAGGTCGCTGATCAGGACCCGGACGACGCCGAGCGGTATCCGCAGCAGCGCGGAGATCTCGGCCACCGACCGCAGCATGCGGCACAGTTCGACGATCGCGCGCAACTCGGGCATGACCCGCTCCGCCCAGTCGCCCCTCGTGAGGGCGGGCTGTTCGTCCGGTCGCTCGATCGTAGCCACGAAAGTCTCGACGAGCAGCACGTGCCCGGTGCGCGTGCGGCCGCCGGTGAGGGCGTAGGGCCGTACCCGGGAGGTCCGGCGGTCGCCGTCCCGCTGCCGCGACGCCGCCGTCGGCGAGGGCGTTCGCGGCGCGGACGGCGGGCCGGAGGGGCCGGGCGGTCCGGTCGGCCGGGTCACCGTTCGCCCTCCAGCGCCTGCCGCAACTCACCGCGCAGCGCCGGGGTCAGCACGTGGCCGGCCCGCCCGACGAACAGGGCCATGTGGTAGGCGATGACGCTCAGATCGCACTCGGCGGCGGCGTGCACCCCCAGCAGCGAGCCGTCGCTGATGGACATGACGAACAGCATGCCGTCCTGCATCGCGACGGTGGTCTGCCGCACCCGGCCGCCGTCCATCAGGCGGGCCGCGCCGATGGTGAGGGAGGCCAGCCCCGACACCACCGCGGCGAGGTCCATCCGGACGTCGGAGATCCGGGTCGGCCCGGCGCCCGGCCGCGGCGCGACGGGGTCGGGTTCCGAACTGAGCAGCAGCAGGCCGTCGGAGGAGACGACGGCGACCGAGCGGACGCCGGGCACCTCGTCGACGAAGTTCGCGAGCAACCAGTGCAGGTTGCGGGCGTCGTGGCTGAGGGCGTCGGAGTGGACGCCGGTGCCCGAGTGGGCGCCGGTGCCCCCGGGGCCGTCCGTGCTGGTGGTACCGGTGGTTCCAGTGGTGCTGACGTGCGTGCGGACCGCGTTCAACGGGTCGCCTCCTCGACGGTGTCTCCCGGACTTGCTGCCGTGGCGGACGGTGCCGCCGATGTCTTGGCGGCCGCGCCGCCGGCCTCCAGCGCGGCGTCCCTGCGGCCGTCCCGCAGGCCGCGCTGCAACCCGGCGAGCTTGCGGCGCAGCCCCTGCGCGTCCAACGGCTCGGTACGGCGCCGGCCGTCCTGCGCGGCGTGCCGTATCCCGCTGGCCTTCCGGACCCGGCGCGGCAGCGCTCCGTCCGCGGCGGGGGGCGCGGGGGGCGCGTCGGCGGCGTGCCGGGGCGCGTACGCGGCGCGCGCGTGCTCGGCCGACGGCACGGGCGCGGACGCCTGACCGGCCATGGGAGCCCCGGCGGCGGAAGGGGGCTCGGGGGCGTACGCCGGCGCGTTCGCGGTTTCGGCCTTGAGGGGCTGCATTTGCATGCCGGACCCGGCCGACGGTGACATCGGCGCAGGTGGCACGTCCAGGCGTTCGACCCGGACCCGCGGTTCTGCCGGCGCGTCGGCGGGGTGGACGGACCGAGGCGCGCCGGTGCCCTGCTGCCCGGGCCGCGGGGCGGCGCCGCCGGGGCGCGCGAGCGGACGCCGGGCGGGCGGCGGCGGTGCGGCGGGGGCAGCGGCAGCGGCGGGTTGCGCCCTGGCGGAGGGTCCTTGGGCAGCCGGCGGGGCGGCGAGGGGCCCGGGGACGACGGACTCGGCCGCCGGCTGCGGGAACTGCCGCAGCGCGGACGCGGGTTCGGAGCGGGGAGCGCGCACGGACTCGGCCGCGGGCTGCGCCTGGCGGGGCCGCGGTGCGGACGCGGGCACGGGCGCGGACGCGGACGCGGGCGCGTGCGCGGACGCCGGCTGCGGGAACTGCCGCAGCACGGACGCGGGTTCCGACGCAGACTGCGGGAACTGCCCCAGCGCGGACGCGGGTTCGGGCGCGAGCGGGGGCTCGGGCGCCGGCTGCGGCTGGTGGGGCGGCTGCGTGCCGGACTCGGACTCCGGCTGCGGGCGCAGGCGCCGCGCGAGCGGGGGGCGTGCGCCGGGAGCCGGCTCGGCCGCGGGCAGGGCGCCCGCCTCCGGTCCGGCGGTGTCCGGGGTCGCGTGCGCGCCGTGCCCGGCGGAGGGCTGGCCTCCCAGGGGCTTACCGAGCACGAGGGGCTCCGGTGCGACGGCCGCCTGCTGCGCCGGTACGAGCGGCACGACCGCGGCCGGCCCCGGCTGCTCGGCCGTCCCCGGCACCCCGGCGGCGGCTCCGAGCACCGGCTCCCCACCGAGGACCCGGTCCGCCGGCGGCAGTTCCGCGTCCGCGCCGTAGGGCATCCCCGGGGCCGGGGCCTGGGCCGACGTGCCGTACGCCGGCGCGTGCGCCCCTTCACGCCGACCGGGCAGCACCCGCGCGAGCGGGTCCACACCGGGCACCAGCAGCCGCGGGAGCACCACGACCGCCGAGGTGCCACCGTTCGCGTGCGGCCGCAACTGGACGCGGACGCCGTGCCGGTGGGCCAGCCGGGCCACCACGTAGAGGCCGAGGCCGGCCGCCGCCCCGGGCGCCGGCGGGTCGGGGTCGAGCAGCAACGCGTTGAGCCGGTCGATCCGTTCGGCGGGCACCCCGATCCCGGCGTCCTCGACCGCGACCATCACCTCGCCGCCCTCCGTCACCCAGCCGCTGAGGTGCACCTCGGCCTCGGGCGCGGAGAACGCGGTCGCGTTGTCGAGCAGTTCGGCGACGAGGTGGCTGACGTCGTCGGCGGCGCGGCCGGCCACCTCGCCCTCGGGCATGGCCAGGATGCGCACGCGTTCGTACCGCTCGACCTCGGAGAGGGCCGCGCGGGCCACGTCGATCAGCGGGACCGGGCGGGCGGTGGCGCCGTGGCTGTGCTCGGTGCCGGTCAGCACCAGCATGTTCTCGCTGTTGCGGCGCATGCGGGTCGCCAGGTGGTCCAGGCGGAACAGCGTGGCGAGCCGGTCGGGCTCCTGTTCGTGTTCCTCCATGCCCTCGATCAGGGCGAGTTGGCGCTCGATCAGACCGAGGGTGCGCAGCGCGAGGTTGACGTGGACGACCTGGGTCGCCTGGCGCGCGGTCGCCCGGTTCAGTTGCTCGGCGATCTCCTCGCGGGAGCGCATCAGGTCGTCGCGGGTCCGGGCGAGCTCGGCGCCGGCCGCCAGCACGGCCCGGTGGTCGGTGGCGAGCGCGCTGTGCTCGCTGGTGAGTGCGCTGTGCTCGCTGGTGAGCGCGGTGTGGGCGGCGGCGAGCGCGGTGTGGGCGGCCGCGGCCTCGGCGTGCTCGGCGTCGAGTTCGGCCGCCCGGGTGCGCAGTCCCTGCGCCTGGTGGGTGAGGGCGTTGACCCGGCGGGCGACGGCGGCGAACTCGTCGGTGCCGATGACCTCGGAGCCCTGGCCGCTGTCCGGGGACGTCCTCGACCAGCGGTGCAGGGCGGCGAGCGGGCGGGTGAGGGTGCGGAAGAGCGTGACCAGCACCGCGACCAGCAGGATCAGGCACAACGCGGCGAGCGCGGCCCGCAGTTCGAGCACGGTGACCTCGTGGCCGCGGTGCGCGTCGGCGCCGGCGGCCTCGTCCGCGGCGGCCGAAGACGCGACACCGCGCATCAGCGAGAGCCGGGCGGCGAGCGCCGTGGCGACCTTCCCGGCGCCCAGCTCCCGGTCGGCGGGGGTGAGTTCGGTCCCGCCGAGCAACTGGTCGAGGTCGCGGTCGGCCTCGGCGGTGTCGGCCCCGGTGACGGTCTGGTCGTAGTCGGTGCGGACGCCGACGGGCGCGGCGGCGTGGAACTCGGCCAGTGCCGCCCGCTCCTGGAGCCGGGCGGCCTGCGCGTCGGCGACCAGACCGCGCTGGGTGCCGGTCGCGGTGAGCCCGGCGACGAGCAGACCGCGCTGCACCGCCGCGGCCGCGGTGGCGCGTTCGAGCGGCGCGGTGACCGGGCCGACGGCGCGCCCGACGGCGTCGACGAGCGGCTGGTAGGCGGCGACGGCGGCAGGCGCGGAGGAGGAGGCGCGGGCGGACCTGCGCACGGCCGTCAGGGTGCCCAGGGCGGTGCGCAGGTCGGCGGAGAGGTGGCCGCCGGTGGCCTCGGCGAGCCGGCGGTCGGTGCGCTGCTGGTCGGCGGTCGGGGCCGCGGGCCGCCCGGCCGCGACGGACACGGCCAGGTCGTCCCGCTCGTCGGCGAGGTCCGCGGCCAACGCGGTGGCGAGGGAGGCGAGTCGGGCGGCGTCCACGCGGTCCTGTGCGGACGACAGGTCTCCGGCGGCGAGGGCGACACCGGGCGCGGCCGCGGCCAGGACGATGGCCGCGCAGACCAGCAGGGCGGCGAGCATGCGCTGCCTGACCCGCCGTTCGCGCCGTCGGGGACGTCGTTCACGCACTGTCGGTGCTCGCAATCACGAGTTGCGGGGCCCAGGGGTCCGCCCCGGGATACGTGCAGAATTCCTCAGACCCTCGCAGGCCAGCGGGGAGGGGAGCCAGGCGTCCCCCCCTCGGACACCCGAACGAGTGAATCGCACAGGTGAGTTGACCGACAAGTCCGGCACGGGTGGGAGCGTGCGGCGGCCTTCCGTCAGCCGCTGGCACAGGTCGTTCCGCTTTGGCAGGATGCCCGCGCACAGCAGGGCGCTGCCGCGGTACGGACCAACCGGCTGCGAGACTGGACCCATGCGGATCGAGACGGCGACCGAGCCCGGAACGGCGGGCGTGCCCAACGAGGACTTCGCGGCGGTGGCGCTCCCGGCGTCCGGCGCCGGCGGGGCGGTGGTGGTCCTGGACGGGGTGACGCCCCCGCCGGACAACGGCGGCTGCGTGCACTCGGTGCCCTGGTTCACCGCGCGGCTGGGCGGGGCGCTGCTCGAACTGCTCACCGCCCGGCGTGACGTGGCGCCGGCGGACTGCCTGGCGGAGGCGATCGCGCGGACCGCGCACGCGCACCGGGACACCTGTGATCTTTCTCACCAACTGACTCCGCAGGCCACGGTGGTCCTCGCCCGCTGGAACGCGGCGGATGTGGAGTACCTGGTGCTGTCCGACTCGGCGCTGCTGGTGGAGGACACCGCAGGGGTGGTGACGGCGGTCCTGGACGACCGGATCGACCGGCTGCGCGCGCAGGGGCTGCGGCTGGCGCCGCTGCGGAACCAGGAGGGCGGTTTCTTCACGGCGGCGGCCGACCCGTCGGTGGCGGGCCGCGCGGTGACCGGCCGGCTGCCGCGCGCGGACGTCACCGCGCTGGCCGTGCTCACCGACGGCGCGGCACGCGCGGTGGAGCACTACCGGGTGGACGACTGGGCCGGCACCTTCGCGCTGCTGCGCAAGGCGGGCCCGGAGCGGCTGTTCGCCCGGGTCCGCGCGCTGGAGGCGGAGCAGCCGCCGCCCGGCAAGCAGCACGACGACGCGACGGCCGTCCTGGTGGAGCTCTGAGGGCCGGCACGATCCGTCGGGATCGCGGGACGGCCCTCAGCCGGACTGGGTGGCGTTGAGGCGGTGCAGCAGCCGGGCGAGTTCGGCGACGTCCCGGGGGTCCCAGGCGGCGAGCTGGCCCAGGTAGCGCTCGCGGCGCGCGCGGCGCACCCGGGCGAAGCGCTCCCGGCCCTCGTCGGTCAGCCGCATCAGGTAGGCGCGGCCGTCGGCGGGGTCGGGGTCGCGGGCGACCAGCCCCAGTTGCTCCATCGCCCGTAGCTGGCGGCTCATGGTGGCCTTGCCCACGCCGAAGTACGCCGCCAGGTCGGTGGCCCGCTCGGGTTCGGCCTCGTGCAGCCGGACCAGCAGGCCGTAGGCGGCGGCCTCCAGACCCGGGTGCACCTCGCGGGCCAGTTCGCCGGACGCGGCCCGGGCCCGGCGGAAGAGCACGGTCAACTCGCGCTCCAGGGTGCCCGCCACGCCGTCGCCGGGCGCCGGCTGCGTTCCGTCCGTGTCGCCCGTTTCGTGCGCGGTGCGGTTCGCTTGGGTCACTGGAGCCCCGCTTTCAACGGCTGAAAGTTCTCTTCACGCACGGTGGTTTCCGCAGCACGTCAAGTATTTCGCAGGCGTAGACCAACGGCGGTTCCCGGCCCCTCTTTCCACGCGCGTAGCGCCGACCGTACCGTCACTTCTGTCATGACCACACCATGACGTCGCGAGTCCCCCGACCTGCCCCTCCTGGAGGCACGCATGTCCCACGGAGTCCTCTCCGTCGTGCACGGCACCGGCTCGGCAAGAACCCGGCTGGCGGTTCTCGTCGGCCTGATCGTCTCCCTGCTCACCCTGGCGTTCACCGCGCCCGGAGCGGCCCATGCGGCGGCCGCGACGGGTTCGGCGGCGGGCGCCGGCCACCTGACCCACCCGGAACTGGACTGGATGGGCTCCACCGTCCCGGCCCACGAGGGCTCGGACACGAGCGGCTCCGCCGGCTCCGGCGCCGTCACCCCGATGGCCACCCAGACCCTCGGCATGGACGTGTCCGGCTACCAGGGCAGCGTCAACTGGGCCACCACGTGGGCGAACGGCGGCAGGTTCGCCTACGTCAAGGCCACCGAGAGCACCACCTACACCAACCCCGACTTCGCCCAGCAGTACAACGGCTCGTACAACGTCGGGATGATCCGCGGGTCCTACCACTTCGCCACGCCGGACACCTCCGCCGGCGCGACGCAGGCCGACTACTTCATCGCCCACGGCGGCGGCTGGTCGGCCGACGGAAAGACCCTGCCGGGCGCGCTGGACATCGAGTACAACCCCTACGGCGCGACCTGCTACGGCCTCAGCCAGGCGAGCATGGTGAGCTGGATCCACGCCTTCGCGAACGAGTACCACGCGCGTGAGGGCGTCTACCCGGTGATCTACTCCACCTACGACTGGTGGTCGACCTGCACCGGCAACAACAGCGGCTTCGCCACCACCAGCCCGTTCTGGATCGCGAAGTACTCCACCAGCGCCGGCACCCTGCCGGCCGGCTACGGCTACTACACGTTCTGGCAGCACGCCGACTCCGGCACCTTCCCCGGCGACCAGGACTACTTCAACGGCGACCTGAGCCGCCTTCAGGCCCTCGCCCTGGGCTGAGCGCCGCCACCGGTCACGGCCCGTCCCCGGCCGGCGGCCGGCCGAGCACGACGGGAAGGCGGCCCCGCGGGGAGTTCCCCGCGGGGCCGCCTCCTTCCGGCGCTGTCACGCCGCGAGCGGGACATCCTCGGCGGGGGCGTCCGCCGACTCCAGCGCGAGCGCCAGCACCTGGCGGACGTCGCTGACCGGGTGGACGTCCAGGACGCCGAGGATCTCGGCGGGCACGTCGTCGAGGTCGGCCTCGTTGCGCTTGGGGATCACCACGGTGGTGATCCCGGCGCGGTGCGCGGCCAGCAGCTTCTGCTTGACCCCGCCGATCGGCAGCACCCGCCCGGTCAGCGAGACCTCGCCGGTCATGGCGACGTCGGTGCGGACCCGGCGGCCGGACAGCAGGGACGCCAGCGCGGTCGTCATGGTGACCCCCGCGCTCGGGCCGTCCTTGGGCACCGCTCCGGCCGGGACGTGCAGGTGCACGCCGCGGTCCTTCAGGTCGCCGACCGGCAGTTCCAGCTCCGCGCCGTGCGAGCGCAGGAACGACAGCGCGATCTGCGCGGACTCCTTCATCACGTCGCCGAGCTGGCCGGTGAGCTGGAGCCCGGACCCGCCGGTCTCCGGGTCGGCCAGCGACGCCTCGATGTAGAGCACGTCGCCGCCGGCGCCGGTCACCGCGAGGCCGGTGGCCACGCCGGGCACCGCGGTACGCCGCTCCTCCGGGTCCTGTGCGGCCTCCGGCACGTGGTGCGGCCGGCCGATCAGGGACCGCAGGTCGTCCGCGCCGACCGCGAACGGCAGTTCCCGGTCGCCGAGTTCGTGCTGAGCGGCGATCTTCCGCAGCAGCCGCGCGACGGTCCGCTCCAGGTTCCGCACGCCCGCCTCACGGGTGTACTCGCCGGCCAGCCGGCGCAGCGCGTCCTCCTCCAGGCGCACCTCGTCGGCGTCCAGGCCCGCGCGCTCCAGTTGCCGCGGCAGCAGGTGGTCGCGGGCGATGACGACCTTCTCGTCCTCGGTGTAGCCGTCCAGCCGGACCAGCTCCATCCGGTCCAGCAGCGGCTCGGGGATGGCCTCCAGCACGTTGGCGGTGGCCAGGAACACCACGTCGGACAGGTCGAGTTCGACCTCCAGGTAGTGGTCGCGGAAGGTGTGGTTCTGCGCCGGGTCGAGGACCTCCAGCAGCGCGGCGGCCGGGTCGCCCCGGTAGTCCGAGCCGACCTTGTCGATCTCGTCGAGGAGCACGACCGGGTTCATCGACCCGGCCTCCTTGATCGCGCGCACCACCCGGCCGGGCAGCGCGCCGACGTACGTCCTGCGGTGGCCGCGGATCTCGGCCTCGTCGCGGACGCCGCCGAGCGCCACCCGCACGAAGGTGCGGCCCATCGCGCGGGCCACGGACTCGCCGAGCGAGGTCTTGCCGACCCCGGGCGGGCCGACCAGCGCCAGCACCGCGCCTCCGCGGCGGCCGCCGACCACGCCGAGGCCGCGGTCGGCCCGGCGCTTGCGGACCGCCAGGTACTCGGTGATCCGCTCCTTGACGTCCTCCAGCCCCGCGTGGTCCGCGTCCAGCACGGCACGGGCGCCGGCCACGTCGTAGGTGTCCTCGGTGGTGGTGTTCCACGGCAGTTCGAGGACGGTGTCCAGCCAGGTCCGGATCCAGGAGCCCTCCGGGGAGGCGTCGGAGGAGCGCTCCAGCTTCTCGACCTCCTTCAGGGCCGCCTCGCGGACCTTCTCCGGCAGGTCGGCGGACTCCACCCGGGCGCGGTAGTCGTCCGTCTCGTTGTCGGGGTCGCCCTTCAGCTCGGCCAGCTCCTTGCGGACGGCCTCCAGTTGCTGGCGGAGCAGGAACTCGCGCTGCTGCTTCTCCATGCCCTCCTGGACGTCCTTGCGGATCGTCTCGGCGACGTCCTGCTCGGCGAGGTGGTCGCGCAGCCACTGCGTGGCCAGCCGCAGCCGCGCCACCGGGTCGGCGGTCTCCAGCAGCTCCACGCGCTGCTCCACGCCGAGGAACGGGGAGTAGCCGGAGTTGTCGGCCAACTGCCCGGCGTCGTCGATCTGCTGCACCCGGTCGACCACCTGCCAGGCGCCGCGCTTGCGCAGCCAGCTCGTGGCGAGCGCCTTGTACTCCTTCATCAGCTCGGCCACGGTGCCGGGCGCCTCCTGCGGCGCGGGTTCCTCCACCACGGCGCCCTCCACCCACAGGGCCGCGCCCGGACCGGTCGTGCCGGCGCCGATGCGCACCCGGGAGCGGCCCTTGATCACCGCGCCGGGGTCGCCGTCGGACAGCCGCCCGACCTGCTCGACGGTGCCGAGGGTGCCCACGGCGGCGTAGGCACCGTCGACCCGCGGGACCAGCAGGACGCGGGGCTTGCCCGACCCGCGGCCGGAGTGGGCGGCCTGGGCGGCCTCCACCGCGGCCCGGACCTCGCCGTCCGTCAGGTCGAGCGGCACCACCATGCCGGGCAGCACGACCTCGCCGTCGAGGGGCAGTACGGGGAGGGTGAGGTTGGAACTCTTCGGCTCGAACGCCATGATCGCTCCCTTTGCAAGCAAGTTGAGTACACCTCACTCAATGCAAAGGGCCGTGCCGGTGTTCCCCGGTCCGCGTTCGCCCTGAGCGATCAGGGACCGGGGCCCCGGGGGGTCAGGCGCGGGCCCGCAGGAAGGCCGAGGTCGACACCCGTCCGACCAGCTCGAAGCGGGTGGACCCGGCGAGGTAGGCGTCCGCGCCCTGCTGGACGCCCGCCCACTTGTTGTCGCCGTAGTCGTCCAGCACCACGATCGCCCCGGGCGCCGCGATCTCCTCGGCCCACTCCAGGTCCTCGGTGACCCCCTGCGCGGAGTGGTCCCCGTCGATCACGATCACGCCGTACTCCCGGTCGGAGACCGCCGCCCGCACCTCGGGGTCGCCGGAGAAGCCGACCTGCACCCGGGCCCGCTCCCCCGCCTTCCCGCCCAGCGCGAGGTTCGCCCGCACCACGTCCAGCCGGACCGGGGTGCCGGTGGGGTCGAGCCCCTCCAGGCCGCCCGGCTGCAACTGGGTGCCGACCAGTGGGTCCACGATCGTCAGCTCCGGCTCGATCCCCGCCCGGTGCAGCATCCGCAGCAGCGTGGCCGAGAAGAGCCCGTACAGCGTGCCGATCTCCAGCACCTGGGCGCCAGGCGGGTCGAGCAGCGGGACCGTGGCGAGCTTGCCGCAGACGTTCTGGGTCGAGCCGGCCAGCCGGCCCACCGCCAGCGCCTCCAGCGCGATCACGTTGCGGAAGGCGATCGTGACGTTGCGCCGGGCGAGCTTCGGGTCCACCCCGCTGACCTGCGCCACCTCCGCCACCAGCCGGTCGATCTGCGCCGCGGTGGGCAGCCGGGGCCCGCTGCGGCCGGTCCGGTCGAAGAGCAGCCCGACGGCGTACTCCTGGCCGCGCAGCTCCTCGACCTGCCGGCGCAGCCGGTCCAGGTCCTTCACCTCCCGCCGCAGGCTGTCCAGTTCCTTGCGCAGCCGCGAGACCGGGCGCTGGACGCGCTGGTCGACGAGGGAGGCGGCGGGACGCAGGAGCCGCTTGGCCACGGGGTTGTTCAGTATGGGCGACATGGGCGGAACCTACGCCGCGGCCCCGGCGCCCGGACCATCTGCGAGCACAGTTCAACGGAAGTCCTCCGGTACGGCGGTTGAACGCCCGGTGACCCGGCGGCCGACGGGTGGCCATGGCTTTCCCCGCGGTCCGTCAAAATGGGGTCATGGCGGCAGCGAACACGGATGAAGCGGTCGTGCTGGACCGGCGCGAGGGCCCGTACGGCGAGGCGGTGCTGCGGCGGCGCGGCCCGCACCTGGAGATCATCGCCAACGGCACCTTCCTGATGGACACCTCCGACGGCCGCTCGGAACGGCTGCTCGTCGACGCGGCGCTGGACGCGCTGCCGGCCGGCCGGGACGGCGCGAGCGTGCTGATCGGCGGGCTCGGCGTGGGGTTCTCGCTGGCCCGGGCAGCGTCCCGGCCGCGCTGGGCGCGCATCGACGTGGTGGAGCGCGAGCGGGCCGTGATCGACTGGCACCGGGCGGGCCACTTCGCGGCCCACACCGCCGGCGCCCTGGACGACCCGCGGGTGCGGCTGATCCACGCCGACCTGCTGGCCTACCTGCGCACGCCCCCCGCGCCGCGGCCCGCCGCGGGGCCGCCGGCCGGCGGCTACGACGCGCTCTGCCTGGACATCGACAACGGCCCGGACTGGACAGTCACCGACAACAACGGCAGTCTCTACAGTCCCAGCGGGCTCGACGACTGCCGGGAGCTGCTCCGTCCCGGCGGTGTCCTGGCCGTGTGGTCGGCTCAGCCCTCGGCCGCCTTCGAGGCCGCTCTCCGGGGAGCGGGGTACTCCGGGGTGCGCACCCTGGAGGTTCCGGTCTCGCGTGGCGTGCCCGATGTGGTGCACATAGCCGTCAAGGCGTGAAGGCGTCATAGTCAGGGCAGTGGCCCGCCCCGTACGCTGCCGGTAACAGACGAGCTTGTGGGGCGGAAGCGGAAGTGGACAGCGCACAGACAACGGGCGCGCAGCGCCGGGTCCTGGTGGTCGAGGACGACCAGACGATAGTTCAGGCGATCGCGGCCCGCCTCCAGGCGGAGGGGTTCCAGGTGCGCACGGCGGGCGACGGGCCCTCCGCGGTGGACGCGGCCCACAGCTGGCAGCCGGACCTGCTGGTACTGGACGTGATGCTGCCGGGGTACGACGGGCTGGAGGTCTGCCGCCGGGTGCAGGCCGACCGGCCGGTGCCGGTGCTGATGCTCACCGCGCGCGACGACGAGACGGACATGCTGGTCGGGCTCGGCGTCGGCGCCGACGACTACATGACCAAGCCGTTCTCGATGCGCGAGCTGGCCGCGCGGGTGCACGTCCTGCTGCGCCGGGTGGAGCGGGCCGCCGACGCCGCCTCCACCGTCCGCGGCGCCAGCATCCACCTGGGCGACCTGGAGATCGACCACACCCAGCGCCGGGTGCGGGTCGGCGGCGCCGACGTGCACCTGACGCCGACCGAGTTCGAGCTGCTGGTGTGCCTGGCCCACCAGCCGCGGGCGGTGCTCTCCCGCGAGCAACTGCTCGCCGAGGTGTGGGACTGGACCGACGCGTCCGGCACCCGCACCGTGGACAGCCACGTCAAGGCGCTGCGCCGGAAGATCGGCGCGGAGCGGATCCGCACCGTGCACGGTGTCGGGTACGCCCTGGAGAACCCGACGTCATGACCTCGGGGCCCATCCGGGACCCCGCGCGCACCCGGGACCCGGCGCGGGCCCTGGGCGCGTCGTGGTGGACCCGCCGCCGGGCGCCGCGCGACGGCCGGCGGCCCTTCCGGGTCGTGGTGCGCGGCTGGCTGCGCAGGCTGTGGGAGGCGCTGCGCCCCTGGGACCCGACCCGCTCGATCAAGGCGGCGCTGCAGGCGCTGGTGATCGCCTCCGTGATGATCACCACGCTGCTGGTGACGCTGGCCATCCACTCCAGGACCGAGCTGCGGGTGATCACGATCTTCTCGATCATCGCCTCGCTCCTGATCACGCAGATCGTCGCCACCAACCTGACCGCGCCGCTGCGCGAGATGACCGCGGTGGCGCGGGCGATGGCCGGCGGCGACTACACCCGCCGGGTGGCGAGGATGCGCCGCGACGAGGTGGGCGAGCTGGCCGAGACGTTCAACCGGATGGCGGCCGACCTGGCCGCCGTGGACCGGCACCGCAAGGAACTCGTGGCGAATGTCTCACACGAGCTGCGCACGCCGATCGCGGCGCTGCGCGCGGTGCTGGAGAACGTGGTGGACGGCGTCTCGGCCGCCGACCCGGAGACGATGCGGCTGGCCCTCCAGCAGACCGAGCGGCTGGGCAAGCTGGTCACCCAGCTACTCGACCTGTCCCGGCTGGACAGCGGGGCGGTCCGGCTGGACGCCAAGCGGTTCGAGGTCTGGCCGTACCTGTCGGCGGTGCTGAAGACCGCCAGCCTGGGCGCGGACCGCGGCGGCTCCGGCGGCACCCACACCCGGGCCCGAGCGGACGTGCCGCTGCACCTGGACGTGTCGCCGCCGGAGCTGGTGGCCTACGCCGACGGGGAGCGGCTGCACCAGGTGGTGGCGAACCTGGTGGACAACGCGATGAAGCACAGCCCGCCAGGCGGCCGGGTGACGGTGCGCGCCCGCGGCGGCCCGGCGCCCGGCAGCCTGGACCTGGAGGTGCGCGACGAGGGCCCGGGCATCCCCGAGGCGGACCGGGTCCGGGTCTTCGACCGCTTCCACCGCGGCTCGCATCCGGGCACGGACGGCGGCACCGGTCTGGGCCTGGCGATCGCGCGCTGGGCGGTGGATCTGCACGGCGGGCGGATCGAGGTGGCCGAATCCCCACGCGGCTGCCGCATCCACGTCACCCTCCCGGGGAGGCCCGGGCAGCCGCGTTGACGCCGGGGCGTCCGGCGCGAGCGCCGTCCGGGCGTACGGCGTGGGCCACCGGTCCGGCCGACCCACAAGAGGGACCACTTTCCCGCCACGATCCGTCGCGAAACCACTCCTCGGGTGTGACTTGCGCGACGACTGCCCCCCTAAACTGCGTGAAGCCCTCATGTAGGCGTAGCCTTTATTCCCGCTGTCCACCACCTTGTGAAGCGGAAGAGGGCGGTTGCCGCCGTGTCGCCACAGTCCCCCAATAGCTCCAGTGTCTCCACCGACCACCAAGCGCAGGGCGAGGGCCCCGCAGCGGGCTTCGGCCCGAACGAGTGGCTCGTGGACGAGATCTACCAGCAGTACCTCCAGGACCCGAACTCGGTAGACCGAGCCTGGTGGGACTTCTTCGCCGACTACAAGCCGGACGGCTCCGCCGCTCCGGCCGCCCCCGCGGGGCAGGGCGGTGCCTCGGGCGCCGCCGCCCGCGCCAGCGCGGGCGTGCCCGGCTCCACCCCGCCCTCCGCCCCCGCCGGCCCGCAGGCCGCCGCGGCTCCCGCGCCGGCTCCGGCCGCGCCCGCCGCCCCGGCCCAGCCGGCTCCGGCGGCCGCTCCGGCACCGGCCGCCCAGGCTCCCGCCCCGGCCGCGAAGCCGGCCGCGCAGGCTCCCGCGCCCGCGGCCAAGCCCGCCGCCGCCCCGGCCGCCAAGCCCGCCGCTGCCGCGGCCGCGCCGGCCGAGACGG
Organism: Streptomyces sp. SN-593; assembly: GCF_016756395.1. Lineage (NCBI taxonomy): Bacteria > Bacillati > Actinomycetota > Actinomycetes > Kitasatosporales > Streptomycetaceae > Actinacidiphila > Actinacidiphila reveromycinica. Next base: position 5,769,275 of record NZ_AP018365.1, on the reverse strand, counting down.
AGTACGTGCCGCTGCGCGGCCCGGCCGCCGCCGTGGCGAAGAACATGAACGCCTCCCTGGAGCTGCCCACCGCCACCTCGGTGCGGGCGATCCCGGTGAAGCTGCTCTTCGACAACCGCATCGTGATCAACAACCACCTCAAGCGGGCCCGGGGCGGGAAGGTCTCCTTCACCCACCTCATCGGCTACGCCATGGTGCAGGCGCTGAAGACGATGCCGTCGATGAACCACTCCTTCGCGCTGAAGGACGGCAAGCCGACGCTGGTCAAGCCCGAGCACGTGAACCTGGGCCTGGCCATCGACCTGGTGAAGCCGAACGGCGACCGCCAGCTCGTGGTCGCGGCCATCAAGAAGGCCGAGACGCTGAACTTCTTCGAGTTCTGGCAGGCGTACGAGGACATCGTCCGCCGGGCCCGCTCGGGCAAGCTCACCATGGACGACTTCTCCGGTGTCACCGCCTCGCTGACCAACCCCGGCGGGCTGGGCACCGTGCACTCGGTGCCGCGCCTGATGCCCGGGCAGTCGGTGATCCTCGGCGTCGGCTCCATGGACTACCCCGCCGAGTTCCAGGGCACCTCCCAGGACACCCTGAACAAGCTGGGCATCTCCAAGGTCATGACCCTGACCAGCACCTACGACCACCGGGTCATCCAGGGTGCCGCCTCAGGCGAGTTCCTGCGGATCATGAGCCAGCTCCTGCTGGGCGAGAACGACTTCTTCGACGACATCTTCGCCGCGCTGCGCATCCCGTACGAGCCGGTGCGGTGGCGCACCGACATCGACACCGCGCACGACGACGACGTCACCAAGGCCGCGCGGGTCTTCGAGCTGATCCACTCCTACCGGGTGCGCGGCCACGTGATGGCCGACACCGACCCGCTGGAGTACCGCCAGCGCAAGCACCCGGACCTCGACGTCCTGGAGCACGGGCTCACCCTGTGGGACCTGGAGCGGGAGTTCGCGGTCGGCGGCTTCGCCGGCAAGTCCCTGATGAAGCTGCGCGACATCCTCGGGGTGCTGCGCGACTCGTACTGCCGCACCGTCGGCGTCGAGTACATGCACATCCAGGACCCCAAGCAGCGCAAGTGGATCCAGGACCGCATCGAGCGCCCGCACGCCAAGCCGGAGCGCGAGGAGCAGTTGCGCGTCCTGCGCCGGCTGAACGCCGCCGAGGCGTTCGAGACGTTCCTCCAGACCAAATACGTCGGCCAGAAGCGGTTCTCGCTGGAGGGCGGCGAGTCGGTCATCCCGCTGCTGGACGCGGTGCTGGACGCGGCGGCCGAGTCCCGGCTGGACGAGGTCATCATCGGCATGGCCCACCGCGGCCGGCTGAACGTGCTGGCGAACATCGTCGGCAAGTCGTACGCGCAGATCTTCCGCGAGTTCGAGGGCAACCTCGACCCGAAGTCGATGCACGGCTCCGGCGACGTGAAGTACCACCTGGGCGCCGAGGGCACCTTCACCGGCCTGGACGGCGAGCAGATCAACGTGTCGCTGGCCGCGAACCCCTCGCACCTGGAGACCGTGGACCCGGTCATCGAGGGCATCGCCCGCGCCAAGCAGGACGTCATCAACAAGGCCGGCACCGACTTCACGGTGCTGCCCGTCGCGCTGCACGGCGACGCGGCCTTCGCCGGCCAGGGCGTGGTGGCCGAGACGCTGAACATGTCGCAACTGCGCGGCTACCGCACCGGCGGCACCGTGCACGTGGTGATCAACAACCAGGTCGGCTTCACCGCCGCCCCGGAGTCCGCGCGCTCGTCGATGTACAGCACCGACGTGGCCCGGATGATCGAGGCGCCGATCTTCCACGTGAACGGCGACGACCCGGAGGCCGTGGTCCGCGTGGCGCGGCTGGCCTTCGAGTTCCGGCAGGCGTTCAACAAGGACGTCGTGATCGACCTGATCTGCTACCGGCGCCGCGGCCACAACGAGTCCGACAACCCGGCCTTCACCCAGCCGCTGATGTACGACCTGATCGACAAGAAGCGCTCGGTGCGCAAGCTCTACACCGAGTCGCTGATCGGCCGCGGCGACATCACCCTGGAAGAGGCCGAGCAGGCGCTCCAGGACTACCAGGGCCAGCTCGAGAAGGTCTTCACCGAGGTGCGCGAGGCCGTCGCCGCCCCGGCGGAGAGCCCGAGCCAGGACAACCAGCCCGAGTTCCCGGTCGCGGTGCCGACCGCGGTCTCCACCGAGGTGGTCAAGCGGATCGCCGAGTCCCAGGTGAACATCCCCGACCACGTCACGGTGCACCCGCGGCTGCTGCCGCAGCTCCAGCGCCGGGCGGCCATGGTCGAGGACGGCACCATCGACTGGGGCATGGGCGAGACGCTGGCGATCGGCTCGCTGCTGCTGGAGGGCACCCCGGTCCGGCTGGCCGGCCAGGACTCCCGGCGCGGCACCTTCGGCCAGCGGCACGCGGTGCTCATCGACCGGGTGACCGGCGAGGACTACACCCCGCTGCTGTACCTGTCCGAGGACCAGGCCCGCTACAACGTCTACGACTCGCTGCTCAGCGAGTACGCGGCGATGGGCTTCGAGTACGGCTACTCGCTGGCCCGGCCGGACGCGCTGGTGATGTGGGAGGCCCAGTTCGGCGACTTCGCCAACGGCGCCTCCTCGATCATCGACGAGTACATCTCGGCCGCCGAGCAGAAGTGGGGCCAGACCTCCGGCGTCACCCTGCTGCTGCCGCACGGCTACGAGGGCCAGGGCCCGGACCACTCCTCGGCCCGGATCGAGCGCTACCTCCAACTGTGCGCGCAGAACAACATGACGGTCGCGTTCCCGACCACCCCGGCGAACTACTTCCACCTGCTGCGCTGGCAGGTGCACAACCCGCACCACAAGCCGCTGATCGTCTTCACCCCGAAGTCGATGCTGCGGCTGAAGGCGGCGGCGTCGAAGGCCGAGGACTTCACCACCGGCCAGTTCCAGCCGGTGATCGGCGACACCACGGTGCAGCCCGAGGCGGTCCGCAAGGTCGTCTTCTGCACCGGCAAGGTCTACTACGACCTGATCGCCGAGCGGGAGAAGCGCGGCGCGGGCGACGTCGCCATCATCCGGATCGAGCGGCTCTACCCGCTGCCGGGCGCGGAGATCCAGCAGGCGCTGGCGCCGTTCACCAAGGCGCAGAAGTTCGTCTGGGCCCAGGAGGAGCCGGCCAACCAGGGCGCGTGGCCGTTCATCGCGCTGAACCTGATCGACCACCTCGACCTGGTGCTGGGCGCCGCCCCGGACAACGCGGACCGGCTGCGCCGGGTCTCGCGTCCGTCCTCGTCGTCGCCGGCCGTGGGTTCGGCCAAGCGGCACCAGGAGCAGCAGCAGAACCTGGTGAACGAGGTCTTCGAGATCTGACCGGCCCGTTCACGCCGCCGGCGGCCCCCTGCCCAGCACGGGCGGGGGGCCGCCGGCGGTTCCCGCTCCGGGTCAGGAGCTGAACGGCTCGAAGTCCCAGTACGGACGGCTCCGGGAGCGCGCGGAGATGGTGTGCGGGTGCTGCGGGCCGAGGGTCTGGGAGAGGGCTTCCAGCGCCTCCTCCTCGATCTTGTCGGCCTCCTGCCGTCTGCGCAGGTTCCGCAGGTCGGTGGCGAGCGCGATCCGGCACGACAGGGTGAGCGGGTGGTCCTTGCCGAGGCCGGCGACGGCCCGGTCCGCGGTGACCCGGCTCAGCTCGCCCGCGCTCTCCGGGTCGCCGCTGAAGTTGCGGGCGGCGGCGGCGTTGAGCGCGCAGCCCAGCGTCCAGGGGTGGTCCTCGCCGAGCGTGCGGGCCATCGCCGCGAGCGCGTCCTCGACCTCGATGTGGGACCGCTGGCGCTCGCCGGCCGCCCGCAGCAGCAGTCCGTGGTTGGCGAGCGCGCCCGCGGTGTAGGGGTGGCCCTCGCCGAACTGCGCCCGGTAGCGCTCCAGTACGGACTCGCCCAGCTCACGGGCCCGGTCCAGGTCCCCGTGCTCGCGCTCGAACGTGGACAGGGTGGCCGCCACCCGCACCGTCAGCGGCTCGCTGTCGCCGAGCACGCGGTCGCAGCGCTCCAGCAGCCGGGCGAGCAGGTTCGCGGCACGCGGCCGGTCGCCGCCGCGCTGGTAGCACAGCCCGAGGTTGTGCTCGGCGCGCAGCGTCTGCGGGTTGTCGGCGCCCAGCACCGTGCGGTGGACCTCGGCGTTGCGCTCCTGGACCGAGGTGGCCTGCTCGTAGCGGCCGAGCAGGCGCAGGTCGTGGGCGAAGGAGTTCTCCGAGGACAGCGTCAGGTTGTGCCGGTCGCGCAACTGCTCGCGCAGGGCCTCCATGGTCTGCTGGTCGAGCTGCATGGCGTCGCGGTAGCGGCCGAGCAGGCGGTAGGTGACGCTGATGTTGTTCTGGGCCACCAGGGTCCGGGGGTCCTGCGCGCCGAGCAGTTCGCCGTAGCCGTCGCGGACGCGCTGGGACAGGTCGAGCGCCTCGCCGTACCGTCCCAGGGCCCTCAGGTCGGCGGCGAGGCTGCCGGCCGCGCGCAGGGTCAGCAGGTCGTTGGGCCCCTTGTCGGCACTCAGCCGGGCGTGGGCGCGGCGGTCGATGGCCTCGCTGGTGGTGTAGTCGCCGGTGGCCCGGATGGCGTTGGCCTGGTTGTGGAGCAGGTCCCACAGCCGCGGGTGGCCGGGTTCCAGCAGCCGGGGCCAGATCTCGACGGCGGTCGCCGCGATCCGCCGGGCCGTGCGGTACTCGCCCGAGGCGGTCAGGTAGCGCAGGCAGTTCAGGACGGTGAGCTGGATGTCGGGGTTGGTCGAGCCGAGCGCGCCGGACGCCTCCAGGTGCGGCACGATCTCGGCGTAGCGCGGCCACAGCCGGGTGTCGTTGGGCCGTCCGGGGTCGGCGGCGGCGAGCAGCTTGCGCACCACCCGGGAGTAGGAGAGCCGCTCCTCCCGGGGCATGTCGGCGCGCACCGCCTGGTAGACCAGCCGGTGCATCTGGATGACGTCGGCGGAGCCAGCCGACTCCTCGGTGTCGGTCTCCTGCGGGTCGGACTGGATCACCGACCACTGGGCGAGCTTGCCGATCGCCGAGTTCCACAGCAGCGGGTCCTCGATGAGCCCGGCGAGCTCCTCGGGCACGTCGCGGATCGGCAGGTCGCGCAGCAGCCGGACCGGGATCGGCCCGGGCGCGAAGAACACGCACAGCCGCAGCAGGTCCACCGCTTCGGGTTTGTCCTCGCGCAGCCGGTTGAGGAGTATCGAGAAGGCGGTGAAGTACGTCATCTGGAAGTCGGCGGCGACCTTCAGGTTGGGTTCCACGTCGGCGCCGTGGCGCAGGAGTTCGATGTAGTCGTCGACGGGCATGTTGGAGTCGTTGAGCGCGCCCGCGTTCTGGTCCAGCGCCAGCGCCAGGTCGCCCAGCGCCTCGGCGAGCTTGTCCGCGTCGGCGTCGTCCATCCGCGGCGCCCGGCGGCGCACGAAGGCGACCGACTCGTCCCGGTCGTAGACGGGCACCTCGATCAGGGCGCTGTTGTGCTCGCTCCACTCCCGGTTCTGCGAGGTGATCAGCACGTGGCCCGGTCCGGTCGGCACCAGGTCGTGGATCTCCTCGGGCTGGTCCGCGCCGTCCAGCACCACCAGCCAGCGGAAGTACGGGTCCCCGCGGCGCAGCGCGTCGCGCACCGCCCGCAGCCGCTCGCCGTACTCCCGCCCGGTGACCAGGCCGAGGGCCGGGGCGAGGCCGGCGAGCTTCTCGCGCAGGGTGCCGCGCTCGCTGGCGCGTACCCACCACACCACGTCGTACTCGGGGCCGAAGCGGTAGACGTACTCGGTGGCGATGTGGGTCTTCCCGACGCCGGACAGGCCGTGCAGGGTGGCGACGGCCGCGCCGGGCTCGGCGGCGGTCAGCTCCTGGTGCAGGCCGTACAGCAGCGCCTCGCGGCCGGTGAAACGGGTGTTGCGGCGCGGCACCCCGCCCCAGACGGCGGGCTGCTCCAGCGGGAAGCGCGGACCGGAGGCTGCGCTGAGGGTGTCGCCCGCCGACGAGCGCGACGCGGGCACGCCCAGCCGGGACAGCAGCCGCCGCTCGGCCTCCACCGCGCCCAGGCCCCACAGGTCGGCCGCGGCCAGCGAGGCCGCGGCGCTGGGCAGGGAGGCGGCGGTGACGCACACCGCGGCGAACCGGTCGCTGTGGGCCGGGACCACCTCGCGCAGCGCGGCGTTCCACTCCTCCGGGTCACGCGGGCCGAGCCGGAAGTACCACTCGCTGAGCACCACCAGGACCCGGCCGTCGGACAGCAGCAGGTCGCGCAGGCCCTGCTCGATGCTGGTGCCCGGCATGACGTCCCAGCGCTGCATCGACACCTGGAGGCCGTGCCGCTCCAGCCGGCTGGCGATCCACCCCGCCCACGCGCGGTTGTACCCGGCGAAGCTGATCGTCACCGGTCCCCGCCCGGCTGCTGCTGAAGCGGTGTTGCGCCCTCCGGCCATGCGACCGACTCCCTCGTAGTACGCGCGTAGTGCTCTGACGGTGCGACAGGTGGCTTGGCCAGAAACTACACCGAATGCCCGCCCGGTGACGTGTCGTCATGCCGGTTCGCGCCCGTTCGCGGCCGTCTGTGCACGCCTGCGGCGCCATATGGCCCGTGCCGTCTCCACGTAGGCGCTCGCGCGGGCCAGATGGCCGTCGGGCGGGGCGTGCTGCCCGAGCCGGGCGTGGTGCGCCGCCATCGCCTCGGCCAGGACCCGGCCCTGGCGGGTCAGCGCCCGCGCGCCCAGGAGTTGCGGCAGCGCGGCGCCGACCTGCTCCCGGCAGCGGCAGTGGTCGGCCCAGGCGGCGTCCCTGCGGGCGGGGTCGGTCAGCGCGGTGGCGGCGCGCAGGTGGAAGTCGGCGAGCGCGAGGTGCGCGTAGGCGCCGTGGAAGAGCCCGTCGAAGGGGCGGGGGTCGGGCCGCCAGGGCGCGAAGTAGCCGGGGCTGTCGTCGGCGGTGTGCAGCACCACCAGTCGGGAGACGGCCAGCAGCTTGGCGTGCTGGAGTTCGTGCACCAGGGTGGCGGCCAGTTCCAGGCCGTCCCGGGGGGTGCTGCTGAGCAGCGCGCCGAACGCCTCGCCGCGGGTGGCGCTGCACTGCGCGCCGGGCGCGCCGGCCAGCGGCACCACGCAGTCCAGCAGGGCGGCGGCCTCCGCCGCCCGGGTGGGCCCGCCCAGCCGCAGCCAGGGCCGCGCGTCGCGCCAGGCGGTCCGCCAGGCGGCGTGCCCGGCGAGGTCCAACCGGTCGGCCGGGTCCAGCCCGTAGGGGTTGGTGCGCCGCTCCTCGTCGCGGTACGGGTCCACGTCGTCGATGAGCACGGCCCGGCCGTCGGGGTGCCGCAGGGCCTGGAGCGGGCGCCAGCCGGGCGCGGCGGAGCGCCAGACGCCGTCGGGGCCCTCGCGGACCTCGACCGCGCCGGGGGCGGGGGCGGCGCCGTGGCCTGGCGCGCCCGGCGGACCGGGTTGCCCGGCGGGCAGCGGGATCAGCCAGAGCCGGCGGGGTTCGCCCACGACGCGGACGGCGACGGGAGGGTCCGGGTCGCGGGCGGCCCCGGCCGCCGGGTCGGGCCGGCCCGGAACCGGCCCGCCGGGGGTGGGGCGCGGGAGCTGCCGGCCCGGGCGGCCCGGCCGGTGGCCGCCGATCGTCGGCAGCCGCAGCTCGCCGTCGCGCAGCGGGATGTCGGCGGTGAAGCGCAGGCCGGCGCGGGCGGCGGCCGCGGCCGCGAGCGCGGCCAGGTGCGGCAGTTCGGCCGCGGCGAGGTGGGCCTGCCCGGGCCGGGTCAACGCGCGTAGGCAGCGTTCGGCCCAGGCCCCGGTGTGCGGGTAGCGCACGACCTGGCGGGCGGCGGCGCCGTCGGCGCGGTCGGCGGCCTCCAGCAGCCGCCAGTCGCGCAGCACCCGCTCGGCGGTTCCCTCCGGCAGGGCGCCGGCCGGCGCGTCGGCGACCGCCTCCAGCAGGGCGCGCAGGGTCAGCAGGCGGCGCGCGTGCTGGTGGGCGACGAGCAGGTCCAGCAGCGCCGGGTCGCTGCCGGTGCTGCCGAGCAGGGGCAGCATCTCGTCGGTCAGGGTGCCGGCGGCGGGGGCGGGTGTGCGGACGGCGGGCGGCCGGGGTGCCGGGGCGGGCGGGCGTGCGGGGGTGGCGCCGAGCGGGTTCACCGGAGGGTCTCCCGGGTCGTGGGGCGGCCGGATCCGGTGCCGGCGGCCCGGGCGAGGCGATGGGCGGTGTGGCGGACGAGGTGGGCGAGGTCGGCGCAGTAGACGGACGGGTTGCGGAAACCGGCGCCGGCCCGGTAGCGGTGGGCGTAGTGGCCGCCGCCGCAGACCCCGACCAGCGCGCAGGCCCGGCAGGTGGCGCCGAGCGCGGCGAGGCCGGCCTGGCGGGCGGCGACGCCGGGGTGGGCGAGCACTTCGTCGAAGCTGTTGCGGAAGACGTCAAGGCCGGTCGCGGCGGCGCCCTCGTAGGCGGACTTCAGGGAGTCGACCTGCTCGATGGAGCCGTCGGTCTCCACCACCACCGCGGTGAACGGCTGCAACCCGAGCCGTTCGATCGCGGCGGGCACGCCCAGCAGCAGGGCGACGCACTCCTCGAACAGCCGTATCCGGGTGCGGCGTCGGGGCGCGTCCCACCACCGGTCGAACACGGCGGTGAGCCAACGGCCGTACGGCGCCGGGTCGTCGGCCGGCGCGGGCAGGCCGGGCGGCGGGCTGGTCCAGTTGCCGTGCGGGAGCAGCAGGTCGATGGCGGGCGGGTCGAGGGACAGCAGCGAGTCGTAGACCTCGACCGGGTCGTGCCGCAGGTCGACGACGCACAGCACCCCGCCGTACGCCTCGGGCGCGTGGGCGGCCAGCAGCCGCAGTCCCGCGGCGGCGGCCGGCCAGGAGGGGCGGCCGGCGTGGTCCACCCGCTCGCGGTTGTGGCCCGGCAGGCCGCCGTCGAGGCTGACGCCGATCCGCAGGCCGGCGCCGGCGAGGGTGCGGACGCGGTCGCGGGTGAGCAGCGTCGCGTTGGTCTGCACACTGGCGTGGACGGCGCAGCCGGCCGGGAGCGCGGAGCGGACCACGTCGAGGTCCGCGGCGAGGCGTCCGGCACCGGCGAGCAGCGGTTCGCCGCCGTGGAAGACCACGGAGACGTCGGTCAGGCGGTGCGCGGCGGCGTGTTCGGCGATACGGGCGGCGGTGCGCGCGGTCACCTCGGCCGCTGGGGCCCGGGGCCGGTCCCGCCAGGTGTGGTCGGGGCCCGCGTACAGGTAGCAGTAGGTGCAGGCGAGGTTGCAGCGGCTGTGCGTCTTGAGGATGAACTGCCGGAGGGGCGAGGGTGGTCGGACGGCCGGCCCGGCGACGGGGGCGGCCGCGGGCGCCGTCACGGGTGCGGGCGCGGGTCCCGGTGGGGTTCCGGATCGGCCGGCGGCGGGTGCGGTGACCGCCGGTATCGGCCGCCGGGCTGGCCCGGCAGTGTGCCGCACGTCATCACCTCCCCCGGGCGTGGGCCATCGAGGGAACTTCGCCGGCCCTCGCGGTTGTTCCCGCCCGGCGCCGGGGAGCAAACACCCGGGCGGTGAATTGGCCGTATCGCCTCCGGCGCGCGGCCAAAAGACTTCCGGCGCGCGCGGGCGCTCACGGGGTGTCGTTGTCGAACCCCCACAACGCCTCGCTGCCGGGTGCCGCGACCCGCGCCCGCAGATCGCCGACCAGCGCGGACAACACCGGGTGCTGCACCGTCCGCAGCGACTCCAGGTCCATGCCGAGCAGGTCGATCCCGGCCTCGCGCAAGCCCGGGTCGGTGTACGGCTCCGCGCCGCCGTAGGGTCGTTCCTCCATCGCGTGCCTCCCAAACCGTCCGGTCGTCCCGTGGTCCACGCTGTCGCGCGGGCCCCGCGTGCCGAGCGGTCGCGCGGCCGACTCCCCCGCCGCTCGACTGCACCCGCGCCTCTGGCGCCCCAACCGCCCGTCGGCTCCATGGTGCCCCGCCGGGCGGCCGGCTGTCGCCTCCGGTGCCGTGCCCGCCGCCCCGAACCACCCTACGGACCACGGCCGTCGCGCGGGCGCGCACCGCACGCGCCGGTCGCGTCCGTCGCGCCGTTCTTGTCGGGTCGCCTGCGCCGTCCGTCCTCGCGGGCCCGGCCGCACCGGAGCCGCGCGGCGGCCCGCGCCACGGACCGGCCGCGGTCAACGGGCCGGCGGCTCCGGCCGGGTCGACGGGCCGGCGGGAAATCGGCTCAACGCGTCAACGCGTCGAGCCGCGCCCCGGTGTCCCGGCCCTCCTCACCCCCGTCGTCCGGGAGTTGGCGCCACTGGCGCAGCGCGGCGCGGTAGGCGTCGGCCGCCGCCCGGGGCCGCCGGGCCGTCTCGTACGCGTCGCCGCGCCAGTGGTGGGCCCGGGCCGCCAGCCGCACCATCGGCTCGGGCTCCGTGGCGGCGCGGGCGGCGTCCGCGGCCGCGGCGGCCGCCTTGCGGTAGGCGTCGGCGGCCTGGTCCAGGCGTTCCGGGCGGCGCGAGTGGTTGGGCACCAGCCGGTGCGACTCGCCCAGCTCGAACCATATCCGTGCGGTCAGGTCCGCCCCGTCGGCGCCCTGCGCGGCCACCCCGAGCACCTGCTCGGCCTCGCGCAGGTCCACCAGTTCCTGCTCGGCCCGGTAGCGCAGTATCAGCGCGCGCCCCAGCATCAGCAGCCGCTCGGGCTGCCTCGGGTCCGACTCGGGCGTCTCCATCCGGCAGTCGCGCAGCACCAGCACCGCCCGGTTGACGAACGTCCAGCCCCCGGGCAGCTCCGAGCGCGCCAGCAGCGCCGCGCCCCACTCCGCCACCAGGTCGCTGTACTCCGGGCGGTCGCGCGGGGTGAGCCGGGCCGCCTCCTCGAACCGGCCCGCGGCCTCCTCCAGTTCACCGGCCGGGCCGCCCTCCGCGTGCCGGGCCACCCTGATCCGACCGGCCCGGGCCAGGATCGCGGCCCGCTGGAGCTGGTCGCGGGTGGTCCCCAGGGCCTGGTCCACGAGCCGCTGCGCCTCCATCAGCCGCCCGCCGGACATCAGTTCGGCGTCGACCAGGGCGAGGGTGGCGGTGGTGACGGCCTCCGGCTCGGCCTCCTCCCGGCGCAGCGCGGTGAGCGCTCCGGCGTACGACCGGGCGGCCTGCTGGGCGTAGGTCTGCCGGCGCTCCCGCCCGCCGGCCGCGTCGGCCAGCCGCAGCAGCGCCCGGCCGTGCGCGAGCGACAGCTCGCTGGGGCGCGGGCGCTGCGGCGGCCAGGAGTCGGCGACCGCCTCCAGCGTCCCGACGGTCTCCTGGAGCAGCACCGCGTCCCCGTTGATCACCCACTGCTCCTCCAGCACCTCGACCCGCTCCAGCGTGGCGTCGAGCAGCTTGGCGGGGTCCAGGCCGGGCGCCGCGCACACGGCCGTGAACTCCCGGTCGGCGCGCTGGAGCAGTTCGAGGGCGCCGCGGTTGTCGCCGACGGCGGCCCGCTCCTGGGCGGTGGCCTGGAGCACCCGGGCGCGCACCGCGCGGGCCGGCAGGGAGGAGTGGTGGGCGGCGGCCGTCTCGGACGCCTCGCGGGCCTCGTCCAGCAGGTCGGTGCCGCCGCGCAGCCGCCACAACCGCAGGAGCTGCTGGGCCAGTTCGGTCCACAGGTCGGGGTCGAGGCCGCGGACCCGCTCCTCCGCGGCGGCCCGGCGCAGCAGCGCGACCGCGTCGAGCAGGTACTGCACCAGGCCCTCGGCGGTGAACCGGTCGGCGAGGTCCCGGGCGCGCTGCACCACCGTGGAGGACTGCACCGCCTCGAACCCCGCGTACGGGCCGGGCCCGCTGCGGTCGTCGGGCAGCGGCATGAAGCGTTCCAGCACCCGGGCGGCGACCTCCGCGAACGGCTGCCGCGACTCCGCGACGGTGCCCTCCTCGCCGCCGCCCCGGACCGCGCCGGTCGTGGAGCCGCGACCGGGGCCGGACCCGCCGCCGTCGGGCAGGAAGCCGCGGGCGGCCTGGCGTACGGCCGAGCGCACCGCGGCGTCGGCGGTCGGGTCGCCGGGCCCCTCGGCGAGCTGGGTGATGGCCAGGGCCGGGAAGTTGGGGCCGGACTTGCCGAACCGCTGCTCGACGTACTCCGAGCAGTGCTTGAGCACCAGTCGCGCCTCGTCCACACCGAGCGGACCGAGCAGCGCGTCGCGCACGCCGGGCGCGAAGTGGTACCACCGCTGGTCGTCGCCGCTCTTGCGCACCACCAGGCCGCTGAGCAGGATCTCGGCCAGCTCGGCCGGTCCGGAGTCGGGCAGCATCGTGCGCTGCACCAACTGGATGACCGGCAGGAACAGCGGCGCGGCGGCGAGGTAGACCGCGAGCTGGGCGGCGGCCGGCGACGCGGCGGCGCGGAACCGGCGGACCAGCGCGGGCACCGGCACCGTCGCCCGGCGCGGCCGCGCCCGGACCGCGGGCTGGTCGGCGCTCACCCAGCCGACGGCGGCGGGCACCTCGCCCGCGCCCATCCCGGCCAGCAGCCGCGCCCACGCGCCCAGCGCGGCCACGGTGGGGGGCAGGACGGGCACCGGCAGGGCGTCGGGCGCGGCCGGCACGCCGGTCGAGCCGGGCGAGAACCGCAGCGGCGAGGAGAGCAGCATCCCCTCCGAGCGGTGCAGCACCCCGTACGAGACCGGCAGCAGGGTGCGGCTCCACAGCCGGGCGGGCAGCGGCTGGAGGACGCCGACCGGGCCGTGCCGGCTGAGCCGGTGCAGCAGCCGGTGCGCCTGTCCCGAGCGCCACAGCGGGCCGGCGCAGTCGCTGACCACCAGGGTGATCCGGCGGCCGGTGGGGTCGCTGAGCTGCTCCGCGGAGAGCAGGCCGGCCGCGTCGGGGTCGAAGTGGCTGCTGACGCCGAGCGTGCCGTCGGGCGTGTCGTGCAGGTAGCGGACGCGGACCTCGCGGAAGGCGCCGAGGCGTTCGAAGACGGCGGCCAGCTCGCGCAGCATCCGCTCCCAGACGAACATCGAGGAGGAGGTGTCCATGAGCAACTGCATCGCGGCGTCACCGCGCGCGGACGGGCGGAAGACCGGCAGCAGCAGCCCGCCCGCGCGGGCGGCGCGGTCGGCGGTCGCGGCCTCGTCCAGTTCCTCCCGCTGCGGCCGGGCCGGGCTGCGGTAGCGCTGCAACGGGCGCAGGGCCGCCTGGAGTTCGAGCAGTTGCGGCAGGGCGCCGGCTTCCGGCACGGACACCCCGAGCGCCGCCCCCACCGGGGTGCCGCCGACCTGGCCGGGCACGCCCTCGCCGGGGTAGAGGCTGATCAGTCGCTCGTCGGCGGAGTTCTGGGCCGGCGGGGTGCGGGCCGGGGGCACCAGGCGGGTGCCGGCGCCGTCGGTGCCGTCGGGGCGGTGCGCGCGCGGGTAGTCCACGCCGGCGCCCTCGCCGTGCGCGCCGGCCAGGGTCTCCGGGTCCGGCCGGGCGGTCGGGCGCGACCACCGGGCCAGCCACAGGGCGTCGGCGATCTCCACGGGGTCGGGGTCGAGCCCGGCCCGGCTGATCGCGCCGACCACCCGGGCCAGCGGGTCCGGGGCACGCCCGGCGCCTTCGCCGCCGTGGCCCCCGGCGCCGTCGTCCCGGCCGCCGGTGGGCGCGTGGCGGGCCGTCAGGCCGTCGTCGGCGCGTGGGTCGTCGGGGTGCCGTCCTTGGCCCCTGTCGGCCATAGCCGCCTCACCTTGGCCTGTCGAGCCGCTGGATGAGCATGTCCGCGAGCCGCGCGCGGGACGGCGGCGCGGCGTGGTGGGTGAGGTATATGGCGTTCAGGAGCTGGTCGGTGGCGAGCAGTTCGTTGCGCGAGCGCTCCAGGAAGCGCTGCACCAGGTCGTCTCCGACGGTCGCCGCCTCGTCGCCGAGGTGGGCGCGCACCACGGTCGAGAGCCGTTCGTGGTCGGGGCGGCCCAGCTCCAGGTGGATGCAGCGGCGCAGCAGCGGCGGCGGGAAGTCCCGCTCCCCGTTGCTGGTCAGGATGACGAACGGGAAGGCCCGGCAGCGCACCCTGCCCTCACGCAGCGTCACCCGGCTGCCGTCGTCGGTCAACACGTCGACCTGCGGCTCGCGTTCGGCCAGCCGCTCCAGCTCCGGGATGCCGAACTCGCCCTCCTCCATCACGTTCAGCAGGTCGTTGGGCAGGTCGATGTCGCTCTTGTCCAGCTCGTCGACGAGCAGCACGCGCGGCTGCGCGGTGGGCAGCAGCGCGGTGCCCAGCGGGCCGAGCCGGATGTAGCTGCCGATGCCGCCGGGCGGCACGGTGCCGGAGTTCGCGGCGATCTGGGTGTCCTGGAGCCGGGCGATCGCGTCGTAGCGGTAGAGCCCGTCCTGGAGGGTGCTGCGGCTGACGATCGGCCAGTGCAGCACTCTGCCCAGCCCGAGTTCGTAGGCGACCGCGTGCGCGAGGGTGCTCTTGCCGGCGCCGGGACTGCCGGTGACCAGCAGCGGGCGGCGCAGGTAGAGCGCCGCGTTGACCATCTCCAGCTCCTCCGGGCTGGGGCGGTGCAGCTCGGCCATGTGCCGGTACGCGCCCAGCCGCCGCGCCGAGGAGCTGTCCGGGCCCGGGCCGGGTCCGACCAGCGGGCCGCCGTCGAAGTCCCGCCAGGGCGGCGGCTCCGGCAGGCTGTCCATGCCGGTGTGCGGTTCGCCGGTGCCGCGGTAGATGAGCCACTCGCCGGGGGCGCCGGAACCGGTCACGTCACTCATCGCGGTACCCCCGTCGATCCCGGGCGTCGGTGTTCGTCATGGAGTCTCCAGCAGCTCGTCGGTTCCTGGAAGGGGTCGGGTGGGATCGTCGTAGAGCAGCGCGAGGGCGCCCGACCAGAAGGTCTCCGGCACCCCTTCGGCGACGGCGGCGCGCAGGGAGGCCAGTTGGGCGGGCAGTCCGGCGGCCGTGCGGGCGGCCAGGACGGCCTGCGGCACGCCGCGGTGGAGGTCGGAGCAGACCTGCCGGGGCTCGATCGGGTCGCGCCGCCACAGCGCCACGGAGTAGCCGCAGCGCAGCAGCCGGTGCAGCGCCTCGGGGGCGGCGCCGCTGCTGCGGCACAGCACGGGCAGCATCTCCCGTGGCCGGGCGCGTAGTTCGGCGTCCTCCGGGAGCGGCTGGGCCTGGGAGTCCTCGCAGTCGAGCACCTCGGCGGCGGGTTGCAGGCGGTGCAGGGTCCGCCACCGGCTGAGCCGTTCCTCGGCGACGGCCGGGTCGGTGTCCGGCGGCGGGTCGGTACGGCGGACCACCACCGGGCGCAGCGCGCCGAGCGTGCCGCCGTCCGGGTCGAGCCGCCAGGTGTCGGCGGCGAAGGCCATCAGCGAGCCGGGCACGGCCAGTTGGAGCGCGGCGACGTAGCCCGGCTCGTCGCAGCGGCGGAACGCCTCGGCGAGCGGCGCGGCCAGCCGCGCGGGCAGGTCGGCGACCGCGGTGCCGCGGAAGTCCTCGTGCACGCAGTCGACTTCGCCGCTCTCCGGGGAGACCGTGACCCGCCAGTCGAAGCGGTCCGGCTCCCAGCCGCGCGGGATGATCTCCAACTGGGCCTCGCCGCGGGCCCGCAGGCCCGGCTCCAGGCCGGCCTGCGGCGGCACCACGGCGTGCCGGGCCCGCAGCCGCGACATCCGCTCCCCTATCAGGGAGTTGCGGAAGAGCATGCTCAGGCCCTGGTCGGCCGCGGTGGACTGGGCCCACTCCCACAGCTCCCGCTCGTGGGACTCCTGTGCCGGCCGCGGGTGTTCGGCGGTGGCGGCGAGCACGGCGTAGCGCAGCACCGCCTCCAGCTCGGAGCCGCGCCGCAGGTCGTAGAGCAGGCCGAGGCCGTCGCGCCAGGCGCGCGGGGCGACCGCGAAGCCCTGGCCGGCGCCGCCGCGCACCTCGGTGACGACGTCGCCGAGCGCGCGGGCGCCGGAGGGCGGGGGGAGCTGGGCGAGCAGGCCGAGCAGGGCGGTGCGGCGGCCGGGGGTCAGGGCGCGCCCGGCGGCGGCGCCGATCTCGCTGTGGGCCTCGGTCCAGCCGTAGAAGTCCCGGTTGAGCAGGAACCGGTGGTGGTCGGCGTGGTAGAGGTCGTGGGCGGTCATCACCCGGTGGTAGAGGTCGTCGGCCGGGTTCTCGGCCGTCGGCAGCAGGCGTAACTGCTGGATGCTGACGGCCAGTCCGCCGTCCCGCTCGGCCCGGCGGGCCTGGAGCACGCCGATCACCTCGCCGCGCACCAGGTCCACCACGGGCCCGCCGGACAGTCCCTGGGGCATCTCGTCGTCGTTGCTCAGCCGCAGCAGCCCGCCCCCGCCGACCCCGAGCTGGCCGCTGATCACGCACCGCCCGCTGTACGGCATGAGGACGCCGCCGAGCGGCAGCCAGCCGAAGTAGGCGACCGGGTTGGTGGTGTATCCCTTGGCGGTGCGCTCGGTGAGCCACACGCAGGGGTGTTCGAGCGGGTCGACCAGGCGGATGAGGGCCAGGTCGGGGGCCGCCCAGCCGCCGGGGCCGCGGGCCGCGCCGCCCTGGCCGGCGGAGCCGGCGCCGTAGCCGGGGTCGTTGCCCTGGCTCTGGCCGGGGATGCCGCCGGGACCGGAGGGCTGGGCCCACTCGACGACGCCCGCGAGGAGCTGGTCGCGGTAGCCGACGCGCACTTCCTTGCGGGGCGCGCCCACGAGTGTCACCTCCCCTTCGGCCCTCGCGACGTGGGCACAGGTGAGCACCCAGTTGGGTGCGACGAAGAAGCCGCTGCCCAGGAGAGGATTCCCGGCCTCCGCGCCGTGAATGCGTACGGTGGCCTCCTCGGCGAGCGGGACGAGGATCTCGGCGGCCTGGGCGAGCTGCTCCGATGCGCCCCCGGACGTCACCGTGCGCCCCTTGCCGGGCCGTCGGCGCACGCGGCGGCGCGGAATCGCACAGCCGCGCGGGTGCGTACCGCAGCCCCGGACCACCCGTCCGCTCCGGCCCGCACGGCGGCCGCGCGCCCCGCGGCCGTGCCGGCCCGTACGCCGGCCGCGCACCCGCGGGGCCGGGCCGTGGCGCTCGCCGCGCCGCATGCCGCCGCCTTCTGGCCGGTCGCCGACGTCCGCACGCGCTCATTCCCCCCACTGCCGGGTCGTGCAAGGAAGGTTATCGCCCACCCGACCTGCGTGGGGTCCTTCCCGGACACTGCCTATCCTTGATGGTGCGCGGGCCCCGCGGCGCCGGTCCCCGGCCCGCCCGGCGACACGCCGTCCCGGCGCCCCGCGCGCCTTCCCCGCCCTTCCGTCACCCGTCCCACCCCTGTTCCGGAGCAGATCTTGTACTTCACCGACCGCGGTATCGAGGAGCTGGCAGACCGGCGCGGCGAGGAGGAGGTGACCCTGGAGTGGCTGGCCGACCGGCTGCGCGAGTTCGTCGACCTCAACCCCGAGTTCGAGGTCCCGGTCGAACGGCTGGCCACCTGGCTGGCCCGCCTCGACGACGAGGAGGACGACGCGTAGCCGGCCGGGGGTTCCCGCGCGCGACCGCTTGACTTGCGCCTCACGCGATATATCGTGTCTTTCGGAAGACGCGATATGTTGCGTTGGCCGGGCACCCGAGGAGGGGCAACGATGAGCGGCACGTCGGGGCGGCACGTCGCCGGACCGGAGAAGTTCGTCTTCGACGAGCGGATCGACACACTGAGGGTCCGGATCGTCAACGGGGCGGTCAACGTGGTCGGCGCCGACGACGGCCCGGCCCGCGTGGAGATCACCGAACTGGACGGCCCGCCCCTGAAGGTCCGGCTGGAGGACGGCACGCTCAGCGTCGGCTACGACGACCTGGAGTGGAAGGGCTTCACCAAGTGGTGGGACCGCCGGAGCTGGTCGCGGCACGCCGAGATCTCGCTCGCGGTGCCGCAGGAGACCCGGGTCGAGGTCGGCGTGGTCGGCGCGAACGCGGTGGTCTCCGGGATCAGCGGCGCCACCTCGGTGCAGGGGGTCAACGGCGACGCGACGCTGGTCGGCCTGAGCGGCCCGGTGAAGGCGCACACCGTCGGCGGCAACGTCGAGGCGCAGTGCCTCTCGGGCGACCTGCGGTTCAGCACCGTCTCCGGCAACCTGACCGTGGTCGACGGCGCCGGCCGCGAGGTGCGGGCCGACACGGTGAGCGGCAACATCGTGCTCGACCTGGACCCGTCGACCGGCGGCCGGGTACGGCTGACCACGGTCTCCGGCGAGATCGCGCTGCGCATCCCCGAACCGGGGGACGCCGAGGTCGACGCCAACACCACCAGCGGCAACGTCTTCTGCGCCTTCGACGAGCTGCGCGTGTCCGGCGGTTGGGGCGCCAAGCGCATCACCGGGACGATCGGCCGCGGCACCGCGCAACTGAAGGCGACCACGGTGTCCGGGTCGCTGGCGCTGCTGCGCCGCCCGCCGGTGGACGACCCGGCGGGACCGTCCGGGCCGGACGGCACCGGCGGCCCGGAAGGCGACGCCCCCTCGCTGCGGAAGGACCTCTGACATGGCACCCGTCTTCGCCCACGGCCGGCTGCGCCTGTACCTGCTGAAGCTGCTCGACGAGTCCCCGCGGCACGGCTACGAGGTGATCCGCCTGCTGGAGGAGCGCTTCCACGGCCTGTACGCACCGTCCGCCGGCACCGTCTACCCGCGGCTGGCCAAGCTGGAGCAGGAGGGCCTGGTCACCCACTCCACCGAGGGCGGCCGCAAGGTCTACGCGCTGACCGCCGACGGCCGGGCCGAACTCGCCTCCCGCGCCGAGGAGATCGCCGGGCTGGAGGCCGAGATCCGCGAGTCGGTCTCCTCGCTGGCCGCGGAGATCCGCGAGGACGTCCGGGGCGCCGCAGGCGACCTGCGGCGCGAGGTGCGCGCCGCGGCGCAGCAGACCCGCTCGCACGCCGGCGACCACAAGGGCGCGGGCCGGCCCGGCGCGGACGACGCGCAGCGGCAGTGGAAGGAGCAGACCAGGCGGGCGAAGGAGGAGAGCCGCCGCGCCAAGGAGGAGGCACGCGACGCCCGCCGCCAGGCCAAGGCGGCCCACGACGCCGCCCGCGAGGCCACGCGCGACGCGCTGGACTCCGCGCGGGACGAGATGCAGCGGATCGCCCGGCAGGTGCAGGATCAGGTGCAGTCGCACGCCAAGGGCGGCGACTGGCAGAGCGGGCTGCGCGAGGGCCTGGCCGCACTCACGCGCGAGCTGGGCCGGTTCGGGCAGCCGACGGCCGGCTCCGGCCGGTCCGGGGCGCCCGGGGCCGGCCCGGGCTCCGCGACGGCGGCGCCCGGCGGCGGAGACACCGGGGACGACGCGGCCGCCCGGGCCGACACGGGCGCCCGGGCCGACGCGACCGCCCGGACCGACGACACCCACGACGCCGACGACGACCTGCCGCCCTCGGACGACCCGCGCCGCGACCTCGAACGGCTGCTGGACCGCTTCCGCGACACCGTCCGCGACACCGCGCGCGACCACGGCGTCACCGACGAGCAGCTCCGCGAGGTGCGCCGCCACCTGTCCACCGCGGCGGCGCACATCACCGCCGCGCTGCACGGCCGTGGGCCTACGTCGTGAGCACCACCTTGCCGAACGCCTCGCCCTCCGCGAGGCGTTCGAAGCCCTCGCGGGCCCGGTCCATCGGCAGCACCGAGTCGATCACCGGGCGGACCCCCGTCGCCACGCAGAAGGCGAGCAGGTCCTCCAACTCGTCCTTGGTGCCCATCGTGGACCCGACGACCTTCAGCTCCAGGAAGAAGATCCGGTTGAGTTCGGTCGCGGGCGGGTTGGCGCCGCTGGTGGCCCCCGAGATCACCAGGGTGCCGCCGGGGCGCAGCGACTTCACCGAGTGCGACCAGGTGGCCGCGCCGACCGTCTCGATCACCGCGTCCACCCGCTCCGGCAGCCGCGCGCCCGGCTCGAACGCGCCGTGGGCGCCCAACCCCTGGGCCCTGGCGCGCTTGGCGGGGCTGCGGCTGGTGGTGTAGACGCGCAGGCCGGCCGCCTTGGCCAGCACGATCGCGGCGGTGGACACGCCGCCGCCCGCGCCCTGCACGAGCACCGAGTCGCCCGGACGGACCCCGGCGTTGGTGAAGAGCATCCGGTAGGCGGTCAGCCACGCGGTGGGCAGGCAGGCCGCCTCCTCGAAGGAGAGCTCGGGCGGCTTGGGGATCAGGTTCCAGGTCGGCACGGAGGTCAGCTCGGCGAAGGTGCCCTGGTACTTCTCGGTGAGCAGCGAACGGCGCTCGCGCGGGCCGACGCCGTGGCCGGTCTGGCCGATCACCGAGTGCAGCACCACCTCGTTGCCGTCCTCGTCCACGCCGGCGGCGTCGCAGCCGAGGATCATCGGCAGGTTCTCCTCGGGGAGGCCGACGCCCCTCAGCGACCAGAGGTCGTGGTGGTTGAGGGTGGCGGCGCGCACCCGCACGCGCGTCCACCCGGCCCGGTCCGGCGGCTCCGGCCGCTCGCCCGACTCCAGCCCCCGCAGCGGCTGCTCCGCATCGATACGCCCGGCATACACGGCAAACATCCCCCGACCCTAGGCGACCTACCCACCGGTACGGAAGGGCCCCTCCCCCGCGCGCCCCTCCCCCGGCACCCCGTCCCCTCCCCCGGCACCCCGTCCCCTCCCCCGGCACCGCGCCCCCAGCGCACCCCGCCTCGGGGCGGGCGGGGCGGCCCGTCGGGCGCCGGCCGCGCGGGCTGCGGCGCCCGGCGGGGCTCACCTGCGGGCGACGCCCTCGGCGCGGGCCGCGGCCGCCACCGCCGCGGTGACCGCCGGGGCCACCCTCGGGTCGAAGGGCGACGGGATCACCCGGTCCGCGGACAGCTCGCCCGCGACCACCGCCGCCAGCGCCTCCGCGGCCGCGAGCTTCATCCCCTCGGTGATCGCCGACGCCCGCACCTGCATGGCGCCCGCGAAGATCCCGGGGA
Source organism: Streptomyces sp. SN-593 (assembly GCF_016756395.1). Lineage (NCBI taxonomy): Bacteria > Bacillati > Actinomycetota > Actinomycetes > Kitasatosporales > Streptomycetaceae > Actinacidiphila > Actinacidiphila reveromycinica. The sequence goes on along the minus strand of NZ_AP018365.1, from coordinate 5,748,440 downwards.
AGGCGAGCACGTTGTTGATCTGGTTCGGGAAGTCGCTGCGCCCGGTGGCCACCACCGCCGCGTACCGGTGCGCCACCTCCGGGTGGACCTCCGGCGTCGGGTTGGCCATCGCGAAGACGAAGCAGCCCTCCGCCATCCGCGCCACCGCCTCCTCCGGCACCGTGCCCCCCGAGACGCCGATGAAGACGTCCGCGCCCTCCAGCGCCTCGGCGAGCCCACCGGTCAGCCCCGCCTTGTTCGTATACGAGGCCAGCTCGCGCTTCACCTCGTTGAGGTCGTCGCGTCCCGCGTGCACCACGCCCTTGCGGTCGGTGACCGCCACGTCCCCGATGCCCGCCTCCACGAGGATCTTCGCGATGGCGACGCCGGCCGCCCCCGCCCCGGAGATGACCGCCCGCAACTGGCCGAGCGTGCGCCCGGTGAGCGTGGCGGCGTTGCGCAGCGCCGCGAGCGTCACCACCGCGGTGCCGTGCTGGTCGTCGTGGAAGACCGGGATGTCCAGCGCGTCCTTCAGCCGCCGCTCGATCTCGAAGCAGCGCGGCGCGGAGATGTCCTCCAGGTTGACCCCGCCGAAGGACGGGGCGAGCCGCACCACGGTCTCCACGATCTCGTCGACGCCGGTGCAGTCCAGCGCGATCGGCACCGCGTCCACCCCGCCGAACTGCTTGAAGAGGATCGCCTTGCCCTCCATCACCGGCAGCGACGCCTCCGGCCCGATGTCGCCCAGCCCGAGCACCGCGGTGCCGTCCGTGACCACCGCGACGACCTGGGACTTCCAGGTGTAGTCGTGCACCAGCTCGGGCTGCTGGGCGATCGCCGTGCAGACCTCGGCGACGCCGGGCGTGTAGGCGAGGGACAGGTCGTCGGCGTCGCGGACCGGGACGGTGGCGGCGACCGCCATCTTGCCGCCGCGGTGCAGCGCGAACACCGGGTCGATCGGGAACTCTTCGTCCGCCGCCGCGGTGTCCGTGCCGTTTCGGGGATTGACGATCTCCGCTGCCACTGTGTGACCCCTTGGTCGAGAAGTGAGGGTGGGTGCTCGCCCCGGTGACGGGGAGAGGCGGGCTCGGCGCCGCTGCCGCCGGGTTCGGGGGCAGGACGGCGCCAGGCGCGCCGCACGCGCGCCGGGGCCCCTGATGAGGGGTGAAGGTCCAGTTCTATCGCTGCCGCCCCCTGCGCGGGCAATGAGGACGACGTGGCTCCCATCCTGGTCCGGCCTGGTGTGTGCCGGCCTGATGGCAGCCCGGGGATGGCCCGTTATCCGATTTTGACACAACGAGAACCCTGTCAGGGGCTGTCCGGATGGCAAGATGCACAGATCACACTGGGTGGCGGTACTCGAAGATGTGTGCCCCCCACGCCCAAGGACCGAACGCCGTTACACGCTCGTTTCGTTGGAGGACACAGCGATGACCGCAGGCTCCCCTCGGTGTACGACCCCCCTCACGCGCCTCACCGCGGTTGCCGCTCTCGCGGTCGCCGGCGCCCTGGTGCTCACCGGGTGCGGCGACCAGACCAAGAAGGACGACTCCGGTAGTTCGTCCGGGGCCACGTCCTCGACCAGCAAGTCCGCGGCTCCGCTGTTCTCGAAGCTGCCGCAGAAGTTCCAGGACGCGGGCGTGATCAAGGTCGGCACCGACGCCTCGTACGCCCCGATGGAGCAGACGTCCGACGGCAAGATCATCGGGATAGACCCGGACCTCGGCGCGGCCCTGTCGAAGCAGCTCGGGGTGAAACTGGAGTTCACCAACGGCCAGTTCGACGGTCTGATCACCTCGCTGTACACCGGTCGCGAGGACGTCGTGATGTCCGCTATGAGCGACACCAAGGACCGCCAGCAGGGACTGGACGACAAGGGCAAGAAGACCGGCAAGGGCGTCGACTTCGTCGACTACTACATGTCCGGCTCCTCCCTGCTCGTCCAGAAGGGCAACCCGAAGAACGTCACCTCGCTCGCCGACGTCTGCGGCCAGACGGTGGCGGTGCAGCGGGGCACGATCTACGAGGACGCCTTCAAGAAGCAGAAGACGGCGTGCGGGTCGAAGGGCCTGACCATCCAGGCGTTCGACACCGACGCCGAGGCGCAGACCCGGGTCAAGGCCGGCGGCGCGGTGGCCGACCTCAACGACACCCCGGTGGCCGCCTACATCGCGCAGAAGTCCGGCGGCGGCAAGGACTTCGAGGTCGCCGGCTCGCCGGCGGACGCCGGACCGTTCGGGATCGCGCTGGACAAGAGCAACAGCCAGTTGCGGGACGTGCTCCAGCAGGCGGTGAACGCGATCATCCAGGACGGCAGCTACGCCCAGGTGCTGCACAAGTGGAACGCCGACAGCGGCGCGATCAAGACCGCCTCGATCAACGGCGGCTCCTGACATGACCGGTGCAGTGGCCGGCCCGGAACCCGCCGGCACCCCCTCGGACAACCCGCCGGACGGCCCGTCGGACGCGCCGCCCGCGGTCGTGCCGTACGAACCGATCCGCGCCGTCCCGGTGCGCCACTACGGCCGCTGGCTGGCCGGGCTGGTGGTGCTCGCGCTGCTGGGCTGGCTCGCCTACGCCTTCTCCCAGGGCGACATCCTGTGGGGCACCGTCCGCGACCGGCTCTTCGACCACACCATCCTGCAGGGCGTGTGGCACACCATCCTGATCTCGGTGTGCTCCATGGCCATGGGCTTGGTGCTGGGCGTGCTCTTCGCGGTGATGCGGCTGTCGCGGAACCCGGTGACCGGCGCGGTGGCGTGGCTGTACATCTGGTTCTTCCGCGGCACCCCGGTGTACGTGCAACTGCTGATGTGGTTCAACCTCGCGTTGATCTTCCACACCATCAACCTGATGCCGCTGTACAAGAACGACACCACGGCCGTGATGACGCCGTTCGTGGCCGCGCTGCTGGGCCTCGGCCTCAACGAGGGCGCGTACATGGCCGAGATCGTCCGGGCCGGCATCCAGTCGGTGGACGAGGGGCAGTCCGAGGCGGCGCAGGCGCTCGGCATGACCGGCGCGAAGACGATGCGCCGGATCATCCTGCCGCAGGCCATGCGGGTGATCATCCCGCCGACCGGCAACGAGTTCATCAACATGCTGAAGACCTCGTCGCTGGTCTCGGTGGTGCAGTACACCGAACTGCTGCGCGCCGCCACCAACATCGGCAGCGACACCACCGCGATCATGGAGATGTTCTTCGTCGCCTCGGTCTGGTACCTGGTGCTGACCAGTGTCTTCAGTGTCGGCCAGTTCTACATGGAGCGGCGGTACGCGCGCGGTTCGCAGCGCTCGCTGCCGCCGACCCCGTGGCAGCGGATCAGGAGCAACCTGTCCACCGTGCGCCGACCGAAGGTGGCCTGAGATGAGCACGACCAGCAAGGGCGCCGGGCCGGCGGCATCCGGCGCCGCGCCGATGGTGCGGGCCGAGGCGGTGCACAAGTCCTTCGGGGCCGCGCACATCCTCAAGGGCATCGACCTGGAGGTGGCGCCGCGCGAGGTGTTCTGCCTGATCGGGCCGTCCGGTTCGGGCAAGTCCACCTTCCTGCGGTGCGTCAACCACCTGGAGCAGATCAGCGCCGGACGGCTGTGGGTGGACGGCGCGCTGATCGGCTACCGCGAGCACGGCGGCAGGCTCCACGAGCTGCGCGACCGCGAGGTGGCCGCCAAGCGGCGGGACATCGGGATGGTCTTCCAGCGCTTCAACCTCTTCCCGCACCTCACCGCGATCGAGAACGTCATGGAGGGCCCGGTGCAGGTCCGCCGGGAGAGCAAGGCGGTGGCCCGGGAACGGGCCGCGCGCCTGCTGGACCGGGTGGGGCTGGCCGACAAGGCGGCCAACTACCCCTCCCAGCTCTCCGGCGGCCAGCAGCAGCGGGTGGCGATCGCGCGGGCGCTCGCCATGGAGCCCAAGCTGATGCTCTTCGACGAGCCGACCTCGGCGCTCGACCCGGAACTCGTCGGCGACGTGCTCGACGTGATGCGCGGGCTGGCGGAGGACGGCATGACGATGATCGTCGTCACCCACGAGATGGGCTTCGCCCGGGAGGTCGGCGACGCGCTGGTCTTCATGGACGACGGCCGGGTCGTGGAGTCCGGCCACCCCCGGGACGTGCTCTCCCGCCCGCAGCACGAGCGCACCAAGGCGTTCCTGTCGAAGGTGCTGTGACGGGTGCGGGCCCCCGCGTCCGGTGCGCCGGCGCGGGGGCCCGTACGGGGGCGTCCGCCGACGGACGTAATACCCTGGTGAGTCGAGCGGCCGTTACGCAGCCCTGGCCGTGATCAGTGAGGACCCCACGTGGAACTGGCCTACTACGCGGACTACGCCGTGCGCCTGGTGAACACCGAGGAGCCGCGGCGCGGCACCGACGTCCTGACCTCGACCGACGCCGTGCGGGAGCTGTGCGGGAGCGGGTCCCAGCTCACGGCGCGGGTGACCGAGAGCGACGTGGCCCGGCTGCGGGCCGTGCGCACCCGGCTGCGCGGGGTCTTCGAGGCGGCCGGCGAGCACGACGAGGTCCGCGCGGTCGACCTGCTCAACGCGCTGATGCTGGAGTTCCCGGTCAGCCCGCAGATCTCCGGCCACACGCTGCTCGCCGAGGAGACCGGCCGGCCCGACTGGCACCTGCACCTGGCCGACCACGCGGCGAACGCCGCCGCCGCGTACTCGGCGAGCGCGTGCATGGGGCTGGCGGTCCAGGTCACCTCCTTGGGCGTGGACCGGCTGGGAATCTGCGAAGCAGCCCCCTGCCGCAACGCGTACGTCGACACGTCCACGAACCGCTCGCGCCGGTACTGCTCCGACCGCTGCGCCACCCGTGCGAACGTCGCGGCCTACCGTGCCCGCAAGCGCCTGGAGAACGACCGGTCGGCGCGCAGCGGACGCACGCAGGACGCGGCCCAGGACGCCACCCCCGCCACCGACCGCTGAAGCTCGCCGGGCGGTCGGAACCGGCCCCGGGCCCGGGCGAGCACCAGCTCGTCCGGCACCGTGCCGAACTCCCGGCTGTCGTTGGCGACGAAGGCGTTGTCCCCCATCACCCACCAGCCGGTGCCGCGGCGCTCGACCGCCCGCTTCACGATCAGCAGGTCCTGTTGCAGGGGATGCCGCATCACCACCACGTCCCCCTCGCGTACCTGCTCGGCCCCGCTGCTGATCTTCTGGATCAGCAGCCAGTCGCCGTGCAGCAGTGTCGGTGCCATCGACGGGCCGGTGACCTCGACGAGCTGCCATGACAGCCTCGCCCCCTGCTCCCGCATCCTCCGCCTCCAGGTTCGTCGCTTCCCCCAGGGTGGCACCAGACTTTCGTCCTAAGCCACCTGGGGCAGCCGGGAAAACGACTACCCCAGGGAGTAATGTCGCACCCGAAAGACGATCACGAGGAAGGACGGCCATGTTCACTCGCCTGTTCGCGCCCAAGGTGAAGGTAAGCGCCCACTGCGACCTGCCGTGCGGCGTGTACGACCCGGCCCAGGCCCGCATCGAGGCCGAGTCGGTGAAGGCGGTGCAGGAGAAGTACCAGGCCAACGAGGACGCTGACTTCCGCACCCGCGCTGTCCTGATCAAGGAGCAGCGCGCGGAACTCGCCAAGCACCACGTCTCGGTGCTGTGGAGCGACTACTTCAAGGCCCCGCACTTCGAGAAGTACCCGCAGCTTCACCAGCTCGTCAACGACACCCTGAAGGCGCTCAGCGCCGCCAAGGCGTCGAACGACCCCGCGACCGGCCAGAAGGCCCTCGACCTGATCGCCCAGATCGACACGATCTTCTGGGAGACCAAGAAGGCCTGACGCCCGCCGCACCAGGGCAGACGACCGACGGTCCCGCCCGTGTGACGTTCCCCACGTTTGGGTGGGGGCGGTCACGCGGCGGGACCGTCGTCGTGTGCGGCACCGGTGCGGTGCCCGTGCGCCGCGGCCCCATACGCCGCGGCGCACGGCTCAGATCTCGTCGGCGAGCTCCTGCATCAGCCGGCGCTTCGGCCGCGCGCCCACCAGTACCTTGACCGGCTCGCCGGCCCGGAAGAGCATCAGCGTCGGCATCGACAGCACCCCGTAGGCGGCCTGGGTGGCGGGATTGCGGTCCACGTCGAGCTGGACGACCCGCAGCCGGCCGGCCTGCTCGGCGGCGACCTCCGCGAGCACCGGCGCGATCATGCGGCACGGCGGGCACCAGGACGCGGTGAAGTCCACCAGCACCGGCAGGTCGGAGCCGAGCACGTCGGCGGCGAAGGTCGCGTCGGTGGTGACGGGCACGCCCGGGTGCAGGTGGCCGGCGGCGGCGCCGGTGGTGGTGCTACCAGTGGTGGCGGTCATGGCGAAGGGGTCCTCTCGGTCGGTGGTGCCAGCTCGCACATCGGTTCCCCGCCGGCCGACGCGGCCAGCTCCGCCCGGGCGAGCTGCGCGGCGACCTGGTCCCGTACGGACCTCAACCGCTCGACGCACGCGTCCAGTTCGGCGAGCTTGCGCCGGTAGACCGCGAGCGAGTCCGCGCAGGTGTCCCCGCTCTCGTGGCCGGCCCGCAGGCACTCCACGAAGGGCCGGGTCTCCTCCAGGCCGAAGCCGAAGTCCTGGAGGGTGCGGATCTGCTCCAGCAGCCGCACGTGCTCGTCGCCGTAGGAGCGGTAGCCGTTGGCGGCCCGCCCGGCGGGCGGCAGCAGCCCGAGGGATTCGTAGTAGCGGAGGGCACGGGTCGTGGTGCCCGCCCGGTCCGCGAGTTCACCGATGCGCATACGGGCGACGGTAGACCTTGACGTGCGCGTCAGGGCCAGCCCCGGGCGCCCGCCCGGTTCCGTCCCGGCCGCGGCCGCCGGCGGGGGCGGTATCACCCGACTCGCACCGACCCGCACCCCCGCCGGTGAAGAAAACTTTCAGGATTTACGTCGAGGAGGTTGCTTACTGCCAGTCGACCTCGCCAGGCTGCGGCGCAGCACGGATCTCCGTGCCCGTCCGAACGGAACGCGAGGAGCCTGGATGCACCACCCCCTCACCCGCCCGCGCAGGGGCAGAACCGCCACGCTGGTCGCGGCGATGTCGCTGCTGGCCGGCCTGTCGGTGACCGCGGTCACCGGGTCGGCCGCGCAGGCCGCCGACCCGCAGTCCACCCGGCAGGCCGAGTTCACCGCGGCCGCCACCGAGTTCGGCGTGCCCGCGCCGGTCCTCGAAGCGGTGTCGTTCTACGAGACCCGGTGGGAGGACCACGCCGGGCAGGAGAACGCCGAGGCCGGCTACGGCCCGATGAACCTCACCGACCTCACCGCGAAGGAACTCGACGCCGACGGCCTGACCACCGCGTCGCCCCGCTACGCCGACCTGCTCAAGGCGCCCGCCGAGCACACCGCGGCCGCCGCGGCCGCGCTGCTGGGCACCGACACCGCGACCGTGCAGGGCGACGAGGCGCAGAACATCCGCGGCGGCGCCGCGCTGCTCGCCTCGTACGCCAGGAGCTACGGGCACGGCAGGCTGCCGCGCACCGTGGACGGCTGGTACGCCGCCGCGGCGCGCTACGGCCAGTCCACCGAGGACAAGGTCGCCCAGGCGTTCGCCGACGGCGTCTGGAGCGCGCTGCGCACCGGCGAGAGCCGGACCACCGACGACGGCCAGCAGATCACGCTGGCCCCGGTGCGCGGGCTGCACCCGAACCGCGCCGACGTGCGCAAGCTGGGCCTGAAGGACGTCACGCCGCCGCAGAGCGACCAGAAGCCCGAGTGCCCCAAGTCCGTGACGTGCGACTACATCCCGGGCGCCTACAGCCTGCTGGACCCGGACGACCTCGCCGACTACGGCAGCCACGACATCGCCGACCGCCCGAACGGCGGCCTGGACATCCGCTACATCACGCTGCACACCACCGACGAGACCTACGACGGCACCCTCGACCTGTTCCGCGACCCGACCTACTTCGCCGGCGCGAACTACGTGGTGCGCTCCTCCGACGGCCTGGTCACCCAGATGACGCCGGACAAGGACATCGCCTGGGACAGCGCGAACCGCTCCTTCTACCAGCACTCGATCGGCATCGAGCAGGAGGCGTGGGCCACCCACGGCGCCGCCTGGTTCAGCGAGAACCTGTACCGCTCGACCGCGAACCTGGTGAAGTACCTGGCGGCCAAGTACGACATCCCGCTGGACCGCGCGCACATCCTCGGCCACGACAACATCCCCGGCGGCACCGAGGCCGGCATCGCCACCCAGCACTGGGACCCGGGACCGGGCTGGGACTGGGAGCACTTCTTCGACCTGCTCGGCGCGCCGATCCACGCCACCGCGAAGAAGGGCAGCGACGTCGTCGCGATCAAGCCCGGCTACCAGGACAACGAGCAGACCACCACGTACTGCGACGACGTGCAGGGCTACAAGCAGTTCCCCGGCCCGTACCGCAGCTTCGACTGCCCGGTGACCTCCAGCGACGCGCCGTCCAGCTTCGTGCCGCTGTACACCGCGCCGAGCACGGGCGCGCCGCTGCTCGCCGACCCGTACCTGCACCCGACCGGGGCGGGCACGAACGCGATGAACGACTGGGGCGACAAGGCGCCCGCCGGCGAGCAGTACGTCGTGGCCGACCGCAGGCCCGGCTGGACCGCCATCTGGTACGGCGGGCAGGAGGCGTGGCTCCAGGACTCCGCGCAGCACCCGACGACCGTGCCGGTGACGGCCGAACGGATCGTGCCCAAGGCCGGCCGGTCCACGATCCCCGTCTACACCACCGCCTACCCGGAGTCCTCGGTCTACCCGGCGGACTTCGTGGCCTTCGAGGGCGGCACCGCGCCGCGCCCGCAGACCCCCGCGAAGAAGTACGCGATCGCGGCCGGCCAGTCGTACGTCGCGTCGGGCCCGGCGGTCAACACCGACTCGTACTTCGCGATCTACTACGACGGCTCCGCGCCGCACGACCGGACCGACTTCATCGGGACGACGAAGGTGTACGAGATCGTCTACAACCACCGCATGGCGTTCGTGAGCGCGGACGACGTGGACGTGGTGCCCGCGAAGTGACCGCGGCCCCGGCATAGCCGGGCTCGGGAGCGGCCGGGCGCACCGGTCAGGGCTCAGTGCGCCCGGTCGCTCTCCAGCGCCTGGTGGGTGATCCGCAGCGCGCGGCTGGACAGGTCGAAGGTGCGCTGCGCCACGCACACGAACAGGCAGTCCACCACCACGAGCTGGCTGATCCGGCTGGCCATGGCGCCCGGCCGGAAGGTGGTCTCCCGGCCCGCCGACACCAGCACGAAGTCGGCGAGCCGGGCCGCCGAGGACATCGGGTGGTTGGTGATCACCACCGTGGTGGCGCCCAAGGCCGCGGCCCGGCGCAGCGGTTCGAGCACGTCGCGGCTCTCGCCGGAATGCGAGACGGCCAGGAACACGTCGCCCTCGCCGAGCAGCACCGCGCTGGTGAGCGCGGACTGCGAGTCGCCGTGCGCGTGGCAGGGCCGGCCGACCCGGGCCAGCTTCTGCTGGAGGTCCTGGGCGACCAGGCCGGATGCGCCGACCCCGGCGATGTGCAGTTGCCCGCCCCCGCACACCGCCTTGACCGCGCCGGAAAGCTGCCCGGGGTCGAGCTGGGTGGCGGTCTCCAGCACCGCCTGGGACTCGGTGTGCACCAGCTTGGCGATGACCTCGCCGGCCGAGTCGTCGGGGGTGATGCCCGCCGAGAGCGTCGAGCGCGGCCCCTGCCGGGCCGCCGACGCGGCCAGCGCGAGCCGCAGTTCGGGGTAGCCGGCGAAGCCGAGCGCGCGGGCGGTGCGCACGATCGAGGACTCGCTGGTGCCGGCCAGCGCGCTCAGCTCCGAGATGGTGCTGCGGGCGACCTGGGCGGGGTCGCGCACGATGAGGGCGGCGATCCGGGCCGCCGCCGGGGTGAGCGAGGGCAGCAGGCCGCGCACGGTCGCGGTGAGCGCGTCTCCCGCGTCACTGGCCGCAGTGGCTCCCTCGGCTGCGGACCGCACGGGTCCCGGGTCCTTGTCGGGCACGGGAGTAAGGATGCACCGTCAATCGCGCCCGTGGGAGCAGGTGCGCCAAGAAAAGTCCCTCGGGGGCGGCATCCGCCCCGAGCCGTCAAGTGTCACCCGTCCGGGTGACACTTACCCGGCCCCGCCACAGCGGGCGGGCTCGGAGGCGACGGGACCGGGCACCCCGGACGGCCGGGGCGCCGGGGACAATGGCCGGGTGACCCTACTCGCCGGGAGCCTGCCCACGCCGCTGGTGGAAGTGGCCGACGAGCGGCTGGCCCGGCACGGGGTGCGGCTGCTGCTCAAGCGGGACGACCTCGCCCACCCGCTGCTGCCGGGCAACAAGTTCCGCAAGCTCAACCCGAACCTGGCCGCCGCCGTGGCCGCCGGCCACGACACCCTCCTGACCTTCGGCGGCGCCTACTCCAACCACCTGCGGGCCACGGCCGCCGCCGGCCGCCTGCTCGGCCTGCGCACGGTCGGCGTGGTGCGCGGCGACGAGCTGGCCGGCCGGCCGCTCAACGACTCCCTCGCCGGCGCCGCCGCAGACGGCATGCGGCTGCACTTCCTGGACCGCGCCGCCTACCGCCGCAAGACCGAACCCGGCGTCCTGGCCCCGCTGCTGGAGCGCTACGGCCCCGCCCACGTCGTCCCGGAGGGCGGCTCCGACCCGGCGGCGGTCCGCGGCTGCGCGGAGCTGGGCCGGGAGATCGGCGCGGCCGCCGACGTGGTGGCGGTCGCCTGCGGCACCGGCGGCACCCTCGCGGGGCTGGCGGCCGGACTGCCCCCGCCCGCCCGCGCGGTCGGCATCGCGGTGCTGCGCGGCGGCTTCCTCGCCGGGGAGGTGTTGCGGCTGCAAGGGGACGCCTTCGGCGGGCGGCGGGGTGACTGGCGGGTGGAGGACCGCTTCCACGGCGGCGGCTTCGCCCGCACCACCCCCGCGCTCGACGCCTTCGCCGACGACTTCGCGGCCCGGCACCGCGAGGCGCTGGAGGGCCGTGACCTGGAGCGCGTCTACGTCGCCAAGGCCCTGCACGCCGTCTTCCGACTGGCCGGCGAGGGCGCCTTCACGCCCGGCACCCGGGTCGCCGCGGTGATCACCGGATGAGCCGACCGGACGCCTTTACGGCCGTCACACCGTACGGCCGTAATCTGGTGGCATGATCCGCGCCGCGACCCCCGAAGACGTCCCCGCCGTCCAGGCGATGATCCGTGAACTGGCCGCGTACGAACGGGCACCGCAGGAGGCGCGGGCCACCGTCGCGCAGTTGCGGGACGCGCTGTTCGGCCCCGACGCGGTGGCCTCCGCGCTCATCGCGGAGCCCGACGGCGGGACCGGGGGCGAGGACTCCGGAGGCGGGGGCCCGGTCGGGTTCGCGCTGTGGTTCCGGAACTTCTCCACCTGGACCGGCAAGCCGGGCATGTACCTGGAGGACCTGTACGTCCGCCCGGAGCTGCGCGGCGCCGGCCACGGCAAGGCGCTGCTGGCCGCGCTGGCGGCGATCTGCGTCGAGCGCGGCTACGAGCGCTTCGAGTGGACCGTGCTCGACTGGAACGAGCGGGCGCTGGGCGTCTACCGGTCCATCGGGGCGCTGCCCCAGGACGAGTGGACGGTCCAGCGGCTGTCCGGTCCGGCCCTGCACGCGCTGGCCGCCCGCGCCGGATCGGCCGCGGCTGCAACCGGCGGGGCCGTCCCGCCGTCCAACCAGACGCCGACCCATGCGCATTGAGCCGGCGGCCAGTGGCACACCTTCCGTGCCCGTACGCTTACCATCGGTGACAGAATGAGAGGGGCCGTGCGCCGTCCGGGCGACAGCCGGGCACGGATCGCGGTAGCGTCGCTGCGAACCAGAGCAATCACTGTGTGCCACCTTGGAGGTGTGGGTGTCCCAGATCGCAGGCGAGCCCGGGTCGAAGGACTTCGTCGAGGTCCGGCTGCCCGCGGCGGGAGCGTATCTGTCGGTACTGCGGACGGCCACGGCCGGACTCGCGGCCCGGCTGGACTTCACCCTCGACGAGATCGAGGATCTGCGGATCGCCGTCGACGAGGCGTGCGCGATCCTCTTGCAACAGGCTGTCCCCGGTTCGGTGCTGAGCTGCGTGTTCCGCCTGGTCGGGGACTCGCTGTGGGTGACCGTCTCCGCGCCGACCACCGACGGCCGCGCCCCGGAGCGCGACACCTTCGCGTGGACGGTGCTGTCCGCGCTGGCCGGCGAGGTGGACTCCACCGTCGCGGAGGACCGGACGGTCAGCATCAGTCTGCACAAGAAGCGCGGCGCCGTACCCGGACTGTCGTGAGGCATGTGAGGCGGCCGTCGTGAGCCCAGCAGAGACCCCAGGCCCGCCCGCGGAGCACGACGTGCCCGCGGCGCGCGGCCGCGCCTTCGTACCGGCCCAGCAGCCGGACCCCGTGGGCGCCGGTCCTGCCGGGGCGCCGCGGCCGTCGGCAAGACCGCACCCCGATCCCGGGGCGGCGGACCCCGATCCCGGGCCGGTCCCCGGCCGGATGGACCGTAGGGAAGTGATGGACGCGTCGGAGCAGGCGGAGCAGGCGGGCCGGATGGATCAGCACGAGCACGCGGCGTCGGCGGAGCACCCCACCCGGCCGACCCGGCCCGGGCAGCCGGAGCAGCCCGCGCCGGCGGAGCGCCCCGCCCCGGACGGCCCCGAGCAGGCCGCCGGGGAGCCCGCCGCGGCCGAGCCCGCCGAGCGGCACGACCCGCACGACCGCTCGGGCGCCCGCGCGCTCTTCGTCGAGCTGGGCAAACTGCCCGAGGGCTCGCCGGAGCGGGCAGAGCTGCGCAACCAGTTGGTGCGGATGCACCTGCCGCTGGTCGAGCACCTCGCCCGCCGCTTCCGCAACCGCGGTGAGCCGCTGGACGACCTCACCCAGGTCGCCACGATCGGGCTGATCAAGTCGGTCGACCGGTTCGACGTCGAGCGCGGCGTGGAGTTCTCCACGTACGCCACGCCGACGGTCGTCGGCGAGATCAAGCGGCACTTCCGGGACAAGGGCTGGGCGGTGCGGGTGCCGCGCCGGCTCCAGGAACTGCGGCTGTCGCTCACCAGCGCCACCGGCGAGCTGTCCCAGCGGCACGGCAGGGCGCCGACCGTGCACGAACTGGCCGAGCACCTCAAGATCTCCGAGGAGGAGGTCCTGGAGGGGCTGGAGTCGGCGAACGCGTACAGCACGCTCTCGCTCGACGTGCCCGACACCGACGACGAGTCGCCGGCGGTCGCCGACACGCTCGGCTCCGAGGACGAGGCGCTGGAGGGGGTCGAGTACCGCGAGTCGCTCAAGCCGCTGCTGGAGCAGCTCCCCCCGCGTGAAAAGACGATCCTGCTGCTGCGGTTCTTCGGCAACATGACGCAGTCGCAGATCGCGCAGGAGGTAGGGATCTCGCAGATGCACGTCAGCCGCCTGCTCGCCCGCACGCTGGCGCAGCTACGGGACAAGCTGCTCATCGACGAGTAGCCCTTGCCGGGCGGGCCGAGCGGACCCTCCCGGCTGCCCCGTCCCCGCCGGCTCCGGGACCACCTGCCGGTGGGAGGCGCCCCACGGCCGCCCAGCCCTGAGGGTCCAGCGACCACCTGCCCGGTGAGGGGCGGCCCCACGGCTGCCTCGCCCCGGCCGGCTCCGGGACCACCTGCCAGCGGGGGCGCCCACACGGCTGCCCCGTCCTGAGGGGTCCAGCGACCACCTGCCCGGTGGGGGGCGGCCCCACGGCTGCCCCGTCCCGGGGGTGGCGGGACCTTGCGGCCGTCGTGGGCTGGTCGCGCAGTTCCCCGCGCCCCTGGGCATGACCGGGTTCCTCCGGGGCGGGCCAGGTGGAGCCGTTGCCGCGAGGGGGCGCCGGGGGTACCTCCTGGAACCCCCGGAGGGGCTACGCGGCGGTCCTGCTGATGCCGAGCGCGTCCGTGGTGGCCGGGTGGACGAGCAGGACCAGGCCGGCGAGGGCGAGCACGCCGAGCACCGCCCCGGCCGCCACGACGCCGGCGCCGTCCCCGCGCACCAGGTTCCACGCGATCGGCAGCGCGACGAGCTGCACGATGAGCGCCGGCCCGCGACTCCACCGCCGGGCCCGGCGCAGCCCGTACGCGGCGAGCAGCGGCAGCGCGGCGAGGGCGAGCACGAGCACCCCGGGCAGCACGTCGCTGCTCCCGCCGAAGAACATCGTGACGCCCCACGCGGCGATGGCGAGCCCCTCCAGCCCGGCAACGACCGCCGCGGCCGTCAGCCGCGCGGGGGGCGGCCCGGCCGGCGCCGCCTGGGGCGCGGGGCCGTCGGCGGCCCCGGCCGCCCCGCCCGCACCGGACTCCTTGCGCTTCGTCGTCTTCTGGCTCACACGTGCCAGCGTAGCCGGGCGCGAAAATCCGTAGGTACGCTGTCGAGCATGCGTGCTCTTCTCGTGGTCAACCCCGCCGCCACCACCACAAGCGCACGGGTCCGCGACGTGATCAGTACCGCGCTGTCCAGCGATCTGAAGCTGGAGGTGGCCACCACCGAGTACCGCGGGCACGCGCGGGACCTCGGCCGGAAGGCCGCGGAAGGGGGCGAGGTCGAGCTCGTGGTGGCCCTCGGCGGCGACGGCACCGTGAACGAGGTGGTGAACGGGCTGCTGCACCACGGCCCCGACCCGGAGGGCCTGCCGCACCTGGCGGTGGTGCCGGGCGGCTCCACGAACGTGTTCGCCCGCGCCCTGGGGCTGCCCAACGACGCCGTGGAGGCCACCGGCGCCCTGCTGGACGCGCTGCGCGCGGGCTCCTCCCGGACGGTGGGCCTGGGACTGGTGAGCGGCACCAGGGGCAGCGAGGACGAGGGCGTGCCGCCGCGCTGGTTCACCTTCTGCGCGGGGCTCGGCTTCGACGCCGGCGTGGTCGGACGGGTCGAGCAGCAGCGGGAGTTGGGCAAACGGTCCACGCACGCGCTGTACCTGCGGCAGGTGGCCCGCCAGTTCATGGCCGATCCGCACCGCCGGCACGGCACCATCACGCTGGAACAGCCGGACGGGGAACCGGTGGAGAACCTGACCACCGCCATAATCTGCAATACCGCGCCCTGGACCTATCTCGGCAACAAACCGGTGTACGCCTCCCCCGAGGCGTCCTTCGACACCGCGCTCGACGTGCTGGGCGTGACCAGGATGTCCACGGTGGCGGGCGCCCGTTACGCAGCACAGTTGCTCCGCTCCACCCCGGAGCGCGGACCCCGCGGCAAGTACGCGGTGGCGCTGCACGACCTGACGGACTTCACCTTGCATTCGCAGGCTCCGCTGCCCTTCCAGGTGGATGGTGACCACCTCGGGCTGCGTACGAGCGCAACCTTCACAGGCGTACGCCGTGCACTGCGTGTGATTGTGTAAGTCGAAGAGCCTAAAGTCCTTTTACTCGAACGTTTAGCCTGCCCCGCACCCCATGGAAGTACGGCTGTGACCGAGGCGACACCGAGGAATCCAAAAAAACTTTCCTGAAGGGGTTGTATCTCCAGCCGAGGTTTGCGAGTCTCTTACTGGCGATCGGGACGGCCGGGTAAACGGCCCCCATGAGAGCCCGAATCTCCTACCTCACACCAGCGGGACCGCACCAGCCAGCGACGGTTGGGTGGCGTCCCGTTCCCTGCGGGGGGATTCGTGAAAGCGTTCACATTCACAAGCAACCTGCTTGTCACACAAGGAGTTGGAGCAGCCATGGACTGGCGTCACCGCGCCGTTTGCCGCGAGGAAGACCCCGAGCTCTTCTTCCCCATCGGCAACACCGGTCCTGCGCTGCTGCAGATCGAGGAAGCCAAGGCCGTCTGCCGGCGGTGCCCTGTCATGGACCAGTGCCTTCAGTGGGCGCTGGAGAGCGGTCAGGACGCCGGTGTCTGGGGTGGCCTCAGCGAGGATGAGCGTCGTGCGATGAAGCGCCGCGCCGCCCGCAACCGGGCCCGTAACGCCAGCGCCTGAGAACCAGGACGACCGAGAAGCCTTAACCCCCGAGCCGCAGCGCGCAGCACCTGCCAATACGCGCAGCATGCACCACCGAGGGAAGCCCCGTACCGGATGGGTACGGGGCTTCCCTCGTGTGTGGGCGCTCCCGCCCGCCGCGGCCGGCGGGAGCGCCCCTCAGCCGTACGGGTGAACTCTCAACCCTCCAGGGGCAGTTCGAGGACGACCCGGGTGCCGGGGCCGTCCGGGGACGGCAGCATGTCGAAGGTGCCGCCCAACTCGCCCACCACCAGGGTGCGGACGATCTGGAGACCCAGGTTGCCGGCCCGCTGCGCGTCGAAGTCGGCCGGCAGGCCGCGCCCGTCGTCCTGGACGGTGACCGCGATGCGCTCGCGGGAGCGGGTCGCGGCGACCTCCACGGTGCCCGACTCCCCCGGCCCGAAGCCGTGTTCGAGGGCGTTCTGCAGGAGTTCGGTCAGCACCATGGACAGCGGGGTGGCGGTCTCCGCGCTGAGGATGCCGAACTTGCCGCCGCGCCGGGTGGTGACCCGTCCGGGTGAGATCTCCGCGACCATCGCCAGCACCCGGTCGGCGATCTCGTCGAACTCGACCTTCTCGTCCAGGTTCTGCGACAGCGTCTCGTGCACGATCGCGATCGACCCGACCCGCCGCACCGCCTCGTCCAGCGCCTCGCGGGCCCGCTCGGAGTCCATCCGGCGGGCCTGGAGCCGCAGCAGCGCGGCGACCGTCTGGAGGTTGTTCTTCACCCGGTGGTGGATCTCCCGGATGGTGGCGTCCTTGGTGATCAGCTCCCGCTCGCGGCGCCGCAGTTCGGTGACGTCGCGGAGCAGCACCAGCGAACCGGTGTGCACGCCCTTGGGCTTGAGCGGGATCGCGCGCAACTGGATCACCCCGTCGCCCGCCTCGACCTCGAACTCCCGGGGCGCCCAGCCGCTGGCGAGCTTCACCAGCGCCTCCTCCACCGGCCCGCGCTCCGGGGCGAGTTCGACGCTGGCCCGGCCCAGGTGCTGGCCGACCAG
The DNA here is from genome assembly GCF_016756395.1 of Streptomyces sp. SN-593. Taxonomy (NCBI): domain Bacteria; kingdom Bacillati; phylum Actinomycetota; class Actinomycetes; order Kitasatosporales; family Streptomycetaceae; genus Actinacidiphila; species Actinacidiphila reveromycinica. The sequence goes on along the minus strand of NZ_AP018365.1, from coordinate 5,731,548 downwards.
GTCGGCGGCCAGGCCCAGCCGGTGGTAGGCGGACAGCGCGTTCGGGCTCGCGTACTGGACCATGCCGTCGGCGTCCAGCCGGATCAGCCCGTCGCCGACCCGTGGCGAGGCGTCCATGTCCACCTGCTCGGCCGGGAACGGGAAGGCGCCCGCGGCGATCATCTGGGCCAGGTCGGACGCGCTCTGCAGGTAGGTGAGTTCCAGTCGGCTCGGGGTGCGCACGGTCAGCAGGTTGGTGTTGCGGGCGATCACCCCCAGCACCCGGCCGTCGTGCCGCACCGGGATGGACTCCACCCGCACCGGCACCTCCTCGCGCCACTCCGGGTCGCCCTCGCGGACGATCCGGCCCTCGTCCAGGGCCACGTCCAGCAGCGGACGGCGGCCGCGCGGCACCAGGTGGCCGACCATGTCGTCCTGGTAGGAGGTGGGGCCGGTGTTGGGGCGCATCTGGGCCACCGACACGTAGCGCGTGCCGTCCCGGGTGGGGACCCACAGCACGAGGTCGGCGAAGGACAGGTCGGAGAGCAGTTGCCACTCCGAGACGAGCAGGTGCAGCCATTCGAGGTCGGAGGAATCGAGGCCGGTGTGCTCGCGGACGAGGTCGTTCATGGAGGGCACGCCAGTGAGCGTACCTCCCGGCCGAACCTGTGCGGTCCGGCGCGTTTCGCGGCGCGTCCGGCCGGGAATTCACGGACCGAATCGGTGGCACACCCATGGACAAGGCCCACTGGTCTAGTCCACAATACCGATGAGTAGACCTCCGGCCTCCCCGCACAGGAGGACGGATCGAGGCCAAGGCGTTCTCTGCCCTGACTACGCCGGACGCCTCACTGGTCGGCCCTATCGGGTCGGAGGGCACCGCACACCCGCCGACCACGGTGCCGACGGCAGCTCCGGGCTGCGGTGCTGGAGGGGTTGAGGGTCCCCTCCCGGCACCGCGGCCCGAAGTGTTTTCCGGGCCCTTCCACCGCCGCCCCGCGGGCCCGCCACCCCGCCGCCCTGTCGCTCCCGCCGCTCCCGCCGCGGAGAACCGAGTCCCGCGGTCGGCGCCTCTGGGCCGCGCGGCCTCCTTCGCCGTCGGGCGGCTCCCACCTGTCGGACGCCGGGCCTCGCGGACCGCACCACCGAAGGGGCCCGTCTGCTAGATTGGTCTATACCACATGAACCCCTCTTGAGAACGGCAGGACCAGCGTGGAAGTCGTCATCGTGCCGGACGCCGCCGCAGGCGGCGAACTCATCGCGGAGGCCATGGCCGCCCTGCTGCGCCGCAAGCCCGACGCCCTGCTCGGCGTGGCGACCGGTTCCACGCCGCTGCCGGTCTACAGCGCGCTGGCCGCGAAGGTGCGGTCCGGCGCGGTGGACGCCTCCCGGGCGCGGGTCTGCCAGCTCGACGAGTACGTGGGACTGCCCGCCGGGCACCCCGAGTCGTACCGCTCGGTGGTGCTGCGCGAGGTCGTCGACCCGCTCGGCCTGTCGCCGAAGTCGTTCATGGGACCCGACGGCGCCGCCAGCGACGTACGGGCGGCCTGCGCGGCGTACGACGAGGCGCTCGCGGCCGCGGGCGGGGTGGACCTCCAACTGCTCGGCATCGGCACCGACGGGCACATAGGGTTCAACGAGCCCTGCTCCTCGCTCGCCTCCCGCACCCGGATCAAGACGCTCACCGAGCAGACCCGGGTGGACAACGCCCGCTTCTTCGACGGCGACATCGAGCAGGTGCCGCGGCACGTGATCACCCAGGGCATCGGCACCATCCTGGAGGCACGGCACCTGGTGCTCCTGGCCACCGGGGAGGGCAAGGCCGAGGCCGTCGCGCGGACCGTGGAGGGCCCGGTCGCCGCCGTGGTGCCCGCCTCCGCGCTCCAGCTCCACCCGCACGCCACGGTGGTGGTCGACGAGGCCGCCGCCGCCGAACTGAAGCTGGCGCCGTACTTCCGCGCCACCTACGCCGCCAAGCCGGACTGGCAGGGGCTGTAGGCCCGAGGCCCGCGGGGCGCCTCCCCGGCCCCGCGACACGGCGGACGCCGCGCACTTCCGTGAGGGAGTGCGCGGCGTCCGCCGTGTCCGGGCCGTGCCGGGTCAGGCCCGGCCGACGATCGCCTCCGCCGCGGCCTCGCCGCAGACCCGGGCGGCGCCGTGGGTGGCGATGTACAGGGAGCCGACCGGCGCGGACTGGGGCACGCCCATCTCGACCACGACGGTGTCCGGGCGGGCCGCCACCAGGCCGTCCAGCGCCTGCCGCATCCACGGGTGCCGGTGCGCGTCGCGGACCACGGCCACCACCCGGCGGTCGCCGGCGGCGGCGAGCACCTCGGAGACGTCGCCGGTGCGGTAGTCGCCGGTGCGGGTGCCGGGCAGCAGCCGCTCCAGTTCCGCGGCCACCCCCCACGGGGTCACGTCGCCGACCGCGATGTTCGCCATCGGCGTGAACGCCGCCACGTAGGGCGGGGCTGCCAGCGGGGTGTGGTCCTCGCTCCGGGTGATCCGCAGCGCGCGGCGGGCCGCCCGCAGGCCGATGTCGGAGCCGGGTGCGCTCCCCTCCGGCCCACCCGACCGCTGTGCGACCGCCCAGGCGGCCAGTTCCCGTACCCGGCGGGCGGCGTCGGCCAGCCGCTCGGCGGGCAGCGATCCGTCCCGGACCGCCGCCACGATCGCGTCGCGCAGGTCCAGCACGGTCTGCTCGTCGCACAGGCCGCCTCCGACGCAGATCGCGTCGCAGCCGGCGGCCAGCGCCATCACGGTGCCGCGCTCGATCCCGTACGTGCCGGAGATGGCCCGCATCTCGATGCCGTCGGTGACCACCAGGCCGTCGTAGCCGAGGCCGCCCTCCTCCACCGGCGCGCGCAGCAGGCCGCCGAGGACGGCCGGGCTGAGCGTGCCGGGCAGCACCGGGTCGAGCGCCGGCACCAGGATGTGCGCGCTCATCACGGCCTTCGCGCCGGCCGCGAGCGCGGCGCGGAAGGGCACCAGCTCGCGGGTGCGCAGGGTCTCGATGTCCACGTCGATCCGCGGCATCGCGTGGTGCGAGTCGACGGCGGTGTCGCCGTGGCCGGGGAAGTGCTTGACGCTGGCGGCCACGCCCGCGGACTGCAGGCCCCGCACGTAGGCGGCCGTGTGGCGGGCCACCAGGTCGGGGTCGGCCCCGAAGGAGCGCACCCCGATCACCGGGTTGTCCGGGTCGGAGTTGACGTCGGCGGACGGCGCCCAGTCGAAGTCCACCCCGCACGCGGCCAGTCGGCGGCCGAGTTCGGCGGCGACCTCGCAGGTCAGCTCCACGTCGTCGACCGCGCCGAGCGCCAGGTTGCCGGGGAACGACGAACCGCCGCGCGCCTCCAGCCGGGTGACGTCGCCGCCCTCCTCGTCGGCGACGACCAGCAGGTCCGGCCGTACCCGCCGCAACTGCGCGGTGAGCGCGGCCACCTGCTCGGGCGACTCCACGTTCCGGGAGAACAGGGCGACCGAGCCGAGCCCCTCGCCGACCATCCGCAGCAGCCACGCGGGCGCCGTCAGGCCGTCGAAGCCGGGCTGGAGGACGGCCAGCGCGTCCGCGGTGAGCGTCGCGGTGTCCGGCCCGGCGGCGCCGTCGAGGTCTTCGGTGCGGGCGATGGCGCTCATCCCTTCACCGCCCCGGCGGTCAGACCGGCGACGGCCCTGCGCTGGAGGACCAGGAAGACGATCACCACGGGGATGGTGAACAGGCTGGAAGCGGCCATGGTAGCGCCCCAGTCGTCACCGAAGTTGGTCTGGAACTGGGTCAGCCACAGGGGCAGGGTCTGGCCGCTCTCCTTGTTGAGGATGAGGACGAGGGGGAACTCGTTCCAGGCCGTGATGAAGCCGAACAGCGAGGTGGACATCAGCCCCGGGGCCAGCAGCGGCAGCACCACCCGCACGAACGCCTGCAACCGGGTGCAGCCGTCCATCAGGGCGGACTCCTCCAGTTCCTTGGGCACCGCGGCGATGAACCCGCGCAGCGTCCAGATGGTGAAGGGCAGGATCATCATCATGTAGAAGAGGGTCAGCGGCAGCAGGCTGTTGAGCATGTCCTGGTCGCGGACCACCATGTAGACGGAGATCGTCATGACCTCCCACGGCGCCATCTGGGCCATCATCACGATGAGGATGAACGCCTTGCGGCCCAGGAAGCGCATCCGCGCCACCGCGAACGCCGCCGCGGTCGCCACCAGCAGCGACAGCAGCACCGCGCCGATGGTGACGGTCAGGCTGTTGCGCACCAGCGTCCAGAAGCCCGCCGCGTGCACGGCCTTGTCGAAGTGCGACGTGGTGCCGTGGAAGGGCACGAAGACCGGCGTGGTGGAGATGATGTCGAGGTCCGGCTTGAAGGCCGTCGTCAGCATCCAGTAGACGGGGAAGACGAAGAAGACGAAGAGGATGACCGCGACGACGTTGGGCCACAGCCGTCCGAACAGGGAGCGCCTCACAGGTCGTCCTCCTGCTTCAGGATGATTCGGAAGTAGTAGGACATGAGCACCAGGAGGATGACGATGGTCAGCACGGAGATCGCCGCGCCGGTGCCGTAGTGCTGGTTGCCGACGCCCTCGACGTAGGCGTAGACCGGCAGCGTCTCGGTCAGGCCCTCGGGTCCGCCGGCGTTCAGGGCGTAGACCTGGGTGAACGCCTTGAACACCCAGATGATCTCCAGGAACGCGGTGCTCAGGAAGAACGGCCTGAGCATCGGGAAGAGCACCGAGGTGAAGGAGCGCCAGGCGCTGGCGCCGTCCATCCGGGCCGCCTCGAAGATCTCACCGGAGATGGTGGTCAGGCCCGCGTAGAGGTTCAGGGCGACGAACGGCACCGACTGCCAGACGATCATCAGGGTGATGACGGAGAAGGTGGAGAACTGGCCGCCGAACCAGTTGTAGCCGTGCATCGAGTGCCAGCCGAGCTTCCAGAGGACCCAGTTGACCACGCCGTAGCGGGTGTCGAAGAGCCACTGGTAGACCGTGGTGCCGGCGACCACCGGCATCGCCCAGGCCAGCACCAGGCCGATCGACAGCAGCATCCGCATCCGCTTGCCGAGCCGGTAGAGCAGCAGCCCGACCAGGGTGCCGAAGACCATGATCAGCGCGACGTTGGCGAGGGTGAAGAAGACCGACCGCTCGGTGGTGTGCCAGAACTCGGCGCTGGTGAGCTGCGCCTTGTAGTTGCCGAACCCGGTCCACTGGGTGGTGTGCTGGATCAGTTGGAAGGCGTTGAGGGTCTGGAACGAGATGAGCACGTTCCGCACCAGCGGGTAGCCCAGCAGCAGGGCGGTGGCCACCAGCGCGGGCAGGATCAGCAGGTAGGGCAGCGAGCGGCCGGCTATCGCACTGCCGGCGGACCGCGTCCTGCCCGTGCCCGCCGGCGGCCGCCCGCCGTCGTGCGCTCTGCCGGACGGGGTCATGGCCGTTCCCTCGTCGGGGGCCCGTACCTGCGTCCCTTTGTACTGCGCGGCCATGCTTCCCTCTTCCTCGTGCCGTCCGCCGCCAGGCGCTGTGCCGGGTCCGGGCGCCCGCCGCTCACGGCGGCCGGCGCCCGGACCCGGACCGGGTGACTACTGCTGGCTGAGCCGCTTGTCGATCTCGGTGTCCGCCTTCTTGGCGGCCGCGCTCGGGGACTGGCCCTGGAGCACGCCGGTCATGAAGAGGGTGGTGATCGGGTTGGGCGCGTTCTCGACGTTGCCCCAGGCCGGGATGAGCGGGGTGGTGCCGCCGTTGGCCGCGGCCGCGGCCGAGACGGAGCCGAACGCGTTCCCGGTCAGGTTGGAGTCCAGGCTCGACTTGTTCGGGACGACGCCGCCCTCCTTGGCGAGCTCGCCCTCGAACTGGTCGGACATCGCCAGCTTCAGGAAGTCCTGGGCCAGCTCGGGGTTCTTGCTGCCCTGGGAGATCGCCAGGTTGGAGCCGCCCACGAAGACGCTGGCGGTCTTGGCGGCGGTCTTGCCCGGGAAGGCGAAGTAGCCGACCTGGTCCTTCAGCGCCGCGTTCTTGGAGATGGCGCCGGCCGCCTCCCAGCCCAGGCCGAGGAACGCGCCGACGTCGCCCTTGGCGAAGACGTCGGACTGCTGCGGGGTGGCCTCGTCCTTGTCCTTCGGCGCGGTGCCGTAGGAGTTCAGCTTCTTGTAGAGGTTGATCGCCGAGGCGGCCTGCGGGGTGTCCAGGTTGCCCGTGTACTTGTCGCCGTCCTTCTTGACCAGGTCGGCGCCGGCGTCGAGCAGGAAGCCGTCGAAGCCGTACCAGTCCTGGCCGGGCAGGTAGAAGGCGTCCTTGGTGCCCTTGGCCTTGATCTTGTCCAGGTCGGAGAAGAGCTCGTCCTGCGTCTTCGGCGTCGTGGTGATGCCGGCCGCGGTCCAGATCTTCTTGTTGTAGACGACCACCCGGCTGGCGAAGTACCACGGCGCGGCGAACTGCTTGCCGTCGTAGACCGCGGAGCCGTTGAGCGCCGGCACCCAGTCGTCGCCGCCGATGTCGGACTTCACGCTGCTGAGGTCCTTCAGACCGCCGGTCGCCGCGTAGTACGGCGTCTGGGTGTTGCCGACCTCGATGACGTCCGGCGGGGTGCTCTCCGACAGGGCGGTGGTGAGCTTCTGCTGGATGCCGTCCCACTGCTGGACGGTGATCTTCAGCTTCGCGCCGGGGTACTGCTTCTCGAACGCGGCGGTGATGTCCTTGGTCCACCCGGGCGGGTTGGAGCCGCTCATCAGCCACACGTTGAGGGTCTTGCCCTTGAAGTCGGCCGGTCCGGCAGAACTCCCCTTGCCCGAGTCGGACTTGTCGCTGCTGCCGCCACAGGCCGCGACACCGGTCAGGACTGCCGCGACGCCGATCGCAGCGATGAGCTTGCGCCTCATGCCACCCTCCTCAAGGATGCCCGAAACTCCCCCCACCGCCCGAAATGTCGGCTGCCGCACGCACTTTTACAGCCGCGTCCTGCTTGTGGGTCTGGGATTGGTCATTAATGGTTTAGACCAGTACCCGGAGCTTGGCCTAGACCTTTAGGGGTGTCAAGGGTGTATAAGAACACCCGTCGGACCTGTTATCGGACCGACACCTGGAGGGCATCAGCCACCCACCGCCTCCCTCCGGCGGGGAGCCCGTGCCACCATGTGACCGCGATCAACGGAGGAGCCGGTGACGGCAGCACGACGGCAGTCGGGAGTACGCGGGATGGACAGCGCGACGGGCAGCAACGCGGAACCCACGGGGAGCGGAACCGCGGGCCGCACCGCCCGCGTGCCGAAGTACTACCGGCTCAAGCGCCATCTCCTGGACATCACCCAGACCATGCCGCCCGGTTCCCCGGTACCGCCGGAGCGCACCCTCGCCACCGAGTTCGACACCTCCCGTACCACCGTGCGCCAGGCGCTCCAGGAGCTGGTGGTCGAGGGCCGGCTGGAGCGCATCCAGGGCAAGGGCACCTTCGTGGCCAAGCCGAAGGTCTCCCAGGCACTGCAACTGACCTCGTACACCGAGGACATGCGCGCCCAGGGGCTGGAACCGACCTCGCAGCTCCTGGACATCGGGTACATCACCGCCGACGACCGGCTGGCCGGCCTGCTCGACATGAAGGCCGGCGGCCGGGTGCTGCGGATCGAGCGGCTGCGGCTGGCCAACAGCGAGCCGATGGCGATCGAGACCACCCACCTGTCCGCCAAGCGCTTCCCGGCGCTGCGCCGCAGCCTGGCGAAGTACACCTCGCTCTACACCGCGCTCGCCGAGGTCTACGACGTGCGGCTGGCCCGGGCCGAGGAGACCATCGAGACCTCGCTCGCCACCCCGCGCGAGGCGGGGCTGCTGAGCACCGACGTCGGGCTGCCGATGCTGATGCTCTCCCGGCACTCCGTGGACACCACGGGCGAACCGGTGGAGTGGGTGCGGTCGGTGTACCGCGGCGACAGGTACAAATTCGTGGCACGGCTCAACCGCCCGACGGACTGAGCCGGCGGACGAGCCCGCACCGAGCCCCCTGCCGTACCGCCACCGCCGGTCCGCGGCGGCCTCCGCCCGCGCGCGGGCCGCTCCGCCCCTCGCCCGTACGGTGGATATCGGCACAGGTAGTGACGCCTGTCACCTCCCTCCCATAGATTCCTGCGCACCGCAATGATCGCTCTAGGGGACGGGAGCACCAACTGTGCCGACTGCGCCGACACACGTACCACCACCGCGCCGGCCGGCGGACGGACCACTGCCGGTGGTCACGCCCGCGCGGGTGGTGGCCGGAATCTGCCTGCTCATTCCGCTCGTCAGCACCCTGTGGGTCAGCACCTACTCGCGGCTGACCCCGACCTTCATCGGGATGCCGTTCTTCTACTGGTACCAGCTCGCCTGGGTGCCGGTGTCGGCGGCGCTCACCTACACCGCGTACGTGCTGGTCCGGCGGGACGCGCGCAGCCGCAAGGGGGGTGCCGGCAAGTGAACGACCACGTCGACGGGGTGGCGCTCGGCGTCCTCGTCTTCTTCTTCCTCGCCGTCACGGTGATGGGCTTCCTGGCCGCCCGCTGGCGCCGCGCGGACAACGCGCTGCACCTGGACGAGTGGGGGTTGGGCGGCCGCAGCTTCGGCACCTGGGTGACCTGGTTCCTGCTGGGCGGCGACCTGTACACCGCGTACACCTTCGTGGCCGTGCCGGCCGCCATCTACACCGCCGGCGCGTCCGGCTTCTTCGCGGTGCCGTACACGATCATCGCCTACCCGCTGGTCTTCCTCTTCCTGCCGCGGCTGTGGTCGGTCTCGCGCCGCCACGGCTACGTGACCTCCTCGGACTTCATCCGCGGGCGGTTCGGCTCCAAGAGCCTGTCGGTGGCCGTCGCGCTCACCGGCATCCTGGCCACGATGCCGTACATCGCGCTCCAACTCGTCGGCATCCAGGCCGTGCTGGACGTGGTGGGGATCGGCGGCAGCGACTCGACGAACTGGTTCGTCAAGGACCTGCCGCTGCTGATCGCCTTCGGCGTGCTCGCCGCCTACACCTACTCCTCCGGGCTGCGCGCGCCCGCGCTGATCGCCTTCGTCAAGGACGCGCTGATCTACATCGTGATCGCGGTGGCGATCATCTACATCCCGTACAAGCTCGGCGGGTTCGACGACATCTTCCACAAGGCGAGCGCCGCCTACGCGGTGAAGAACCCCGCCACCGGCAAGCCGCGCGGGTCGCTCACCGTCGCCCCGCAGGCCCAGTGGGCCTACGCCACCCTCGCGTTGGGCTCCGCGATGGCCCTGTTCCTCTACCCGCACTCGGTGACCGCGGTGCTCTCCGGCAAGAGCCGGACGGTGATCCAGCGCAACACCGCGATCCTGCCGCTGTACTCCCTGATGCTGGGGCTGCTGGCGATGCTCGGCTTCATGGCGGTCGCCGACGGCGTCGGCAAGAACGTCAAGGGCTACAACCCCCAACTCGCCATCCCGCAGCTCTTCGAGAACATCTTCCCGAGCTGGTTCACCGGCGTCGCCTTCGCCGCGATCGCGATCGGCGCGCTGGTGCCCGCCGCGATCATGTCCATCGCCGCGGCCAACCTGTTCACCCGCAACATCTACAAGGACCTGATCCGCCCGAACGCCACCGCCGAGGAGGAGACCCGCGTCTCCAAGCTGGCCTCGCTGGTGGTGAAGGTCGGCGCCCTGGTCTTCGTGCTGTCGATGGACAAGACCGTGGCGATCAACTTCCAGTTGCTGGGCGGGATCTGGATCCTCCAGACGGTGCCCGCGATCGTCGGCGGCCTGTTCACCCGCTGGTTCCACCGCTGGGCGCTGCTGGCCGGCTGGGCGGTGGGCATGGCCTACGGCACCTGGAAGGCGTACGAGCAGTCCAGCCCCGCGCAGTCGCACTTCGGCGGCAACTCCGACACGATCCCGGGCATCGGGAGGATCGGGTACATCGGGCTCACCGCCTTCGTGCTCAACCTGGCCGTGGCCGTCGTGCTCACGCTGGTGCTGCGCGCGGTGAAGGCGCCCGCGGGCACCGACGAGACGGTCCTCGCGGACTACACCGCGGAGCCCGGCGAGCCGGGCGAACCCGAGCTGCCCCTGGCCCCGACGCCCGCTCCGTCCACGTAGGCGCCCCGCCTCCGGCCGGCGCGTGGCGGGTCCACCGCCGGCGGGAGGCTACGCCACGGGGCTGGGCGCGCGGAACGTCCGCCGGTACGCCTGCGGGGTGGTGCCGGTCCAGCGGACGAAGTGGTGCCGCAGGGTGGCCGCGTTGCCGAACCCGGCGCGCACCGCGACGGAGTCGACCGTGACGTCCGTCCCCTCCAGCAGTTCCCGGGCGAGCAGCACCCGCTGCCCGAGCAGCCAGCGGTAGGGCGTGGTCCCGGTCTCCTGCTGGAAGCGCCGGGCGAAGGTGCGGGGCGACATGTGGGCGCGCGCGGCCAGTTCCTCGACGGTCACCTCGCGGTCCAGGTGCCGCTCCATCCAGGAGAGCACCCCGGCGACGGTGTCGCTCTGCGCCCGGGGCAGCGGCCGGTCCACGTACTGCGCCTGGCCGCCCTCGCGGTGCGGGGGGACCACCATGCGCCGGGCGATGCCGTTGGCGACCGCGCTGCCCTGCTCCTTGCGGACGAGGTGCAGGCAGGCGTCGATCCCCGCCGCGGTGCCGGCCGAGGTGACCACGCCCCGGTCGTCGACGTAGAGCACGTCGGCCTCGACCCTGGCCTGCGGGTGGCGCCGCGCCAGCAGGTCGGCGTGCCGCCAGTGCGCCGCGCACCGCCGACCGTCCAGCAGCCCGGCCGCGCCCAGCGCGAACACCCCCGAGCACACGCTCACCACCGTCGCGCCGCGCTCGACCGCGCGGTTCAGCGCGTCCGTCATCGGCCGCGGGAAGTCGCGGTCGACGTACGCGTCGCCGGCCGGCACCGCGACCAGGTCCGCCTCCTCCAGCCGGTCCAGGTCCTGCGAGACCACCATCTCGAACCCGGCGTGCGTCCGCACCCGCGGGCCCTCCGCCGAGACCACCGCGAAGTCGTACCGCGGCAGTCCCTCGTCGCTGCGGTCCAGCCCGAAGACCTCGCAGACGACCCCGAGTTCGAAGGGGTGCACGCCGTCCAGGATCACCGTCGCCACGTTCTCCAGCATGGTGACCACCCTGCCACTTGGCAGGATGTTTCGGTAGTACGGCAGCACTGCCACTGTTCGGCGGTAAGCGGCGTGGCGACCATGGACCCATGACCGTTCTCCTCGACATCGCCGCCCTCCTCGCCCTCGTCCTCGCCCTCACCTTCGTCCCCGTCCTCGGGCTCCGCCACGAGGCGAAGATCACCCGGGAGCTGAAGGAGGCGGACCGCGAGCGCGCCCGACTCTGAGCCCGCGCCGGAGCCGGCCGCCCGCACGCCGCCGGCCGGCCACCCGCCCGGCCCGGCCCGGCCCGGCCACCCGCCCGGCCCGGCCCGGCGGCCCGGCCCGGCGGCCCGGAACGCTCTACCCCACACCGCCTGCAACCCTCACCAAAACTGACAGCACGACACAACATGTGGTGTCGTCTTCGACAGACGGCACCACATGTATGCTCAACCTCGTTGCCGCAGGGGAAGCCGGTGCGAATCCGGCGCTGCCCCGCAACGGTGAACGGACGCGCGTCCAGCGCGCCGTACAGCCCGATCGCCTGCCGGCCGCCACGTCCGCGCGCACTCGCGCGCGGGGGTGCCTCCCGAGCCTGCCCGGCTCGACGGGAGGGACCGTCCGGGCCTCGTGGACTGGGCCGACGGACGCACGGCGGCGTGCCGTAGAACGCCCCGCCCTGCCTCCCGTCGCCCTCCGCGCGGCCGCCGCCGCGTACGAGGGAGAGCTCCACCGTGACCACCGCGCCCACCGCACCCGCGCCGACCGCCGACACCTCCCCGGCGGCCCCCGCCGCTGCCGCCGGCCGGCCCCCGGCGCCGGAACCCGCGCCTCCCGGCCGGGCCCCGGTGCCGGAGCCCGCGGACAGCGCAGGCGCCGAACTGCTGCGCACCCTGGTCGCGTTGACCGCCGACCTGCCCGACGCCGACCCCGGCCGGGTCACCGCCGCCGCGCTGCGCGGCCGCAGCGCCGGCGCCGGGCGGGCCGAACTGCGCACCCTCGCCACCGACGCGGCCGCCGGGCTGATCTCCGAGGACCCGGCGTACTCCCGGCTCGCCGCCCGCCTGCTGAGCGCGGCCGTCACCGAGGAGGCCGCCGGCCAGGGCGCGGTCCGCTTCACCGAGTCCGTCGCGGTCGGCCACCGCGAGGGCCTGATCGGCGACCGCACCGCCGCCTTCGCGGCCGCCCACGCCGACCGGCTGGACGCGCTGGTGGAACAGGCGCTCGCCGACGGCGCCGACGACCGCTTCGGCTACTTCGGCCTGCGCACGCTGCACAGCCGCTACCTGCTGCGCCACCCGATCACCCGCCAGGTGATCGAGACCCCGCAGCACTTCATGCTCCGGGTCGCCTGCGGCCTCGCCGACGACGACGGCACCGCCGCCGGCGGCCCGGCCGCGGCCGGCGACCGCGTGGTGGAGGAGGTCGCCGAGCTGTACCGGCTGATGAGCGCGCTGGAGTACCTGCCCAGTTCGCCCACCCTCTTCAACTCCGGCACCCGCCACCCGCAGATGTCCTCCTGCTACCTGCTGGACTCCCCGCGGGACCAGTTGGACTCCATCTACGACCGCTACCACCAGGTGGCCCGCCTGTCGAAGCACGCCGGCGGCATCGGCATCCCCTACTCCCGGGTGCGGGCCCGCGGTTCGCTGATCCGCGGCACCAACGGGCACTCCAACGGCATCGTGCCGTTCCTGAAGACCCTCGACGCCTCGGTGGCCGCGGTGAACCAGGGCGGCCGCCGCAAGGGCGCCGCCGCGGTCTACCTGGAGACCTGGCACGCCGACATCGAGGAGTTCCTCGAACTGCGGGACAACACCGGCGAGGACGCCCGCCGCACCCACAACCTGAACCTCGCGCACTGGGTGCCGGACGAGTTCATGCGCCGGGTCGACGCCGACGCGCAGTGGTCGCTCTTCTCCCCCGCCGACGTCCCCGAGCTGGTCGACCTGTGGGGCGACGACTTCGACGCCGCCTACCGCCGCGCGGAAGCGGCCGGCCTGGCCCGCCGCACCATCGCGGCGCGCGAGCTGTACGGCCGGATGATGCGCACCCTCGCGCAGACCGGCAACGGCTGGATGACCTTCAAGGACGCCGCCAACCGCACCGCGAACCAGACCGCCCGCCCGGGCAGGACCGTGCACTCCTCCAACCTGTGCACCGAGATCCTGGAGGTCTCCGACGACTCCGAGACGGCGGTGTGCAACCTGGGGTCGGTGAACCTGGGCGCGTTCGTGACCGCCCCGCGGGAGCGGGAGGACGGCGACGCCGCACACGGCGGCCTCGACCGCGCGATCGACTGGGAGCGGCTGGACCGCACCGTGCGCACCGCGGTCACCTTCCTCGACCGGGTGGTCGACGTCAACTACTACCCGACCGAGCAGGCCGGCCGGTCCAACTCCCGCTGGCGGCCGGTGGGCCTGGGGGTCATGGGCCTGCAGGACGTCTTCTTCCGGCTGGGGCTCCCGTTCGGCTCCGAGGCCGCCCGCACCCTGTCCACGAGGATCGCCGAGCGGATCATGCTGGCCGCGTACGAGGCGTCCTGCGACCTCGCCGAGCGCGGCGGCCCGCTGCCGGCGTGGGACCAGACCCGTACCTCCGACGGCGTGCTGCACCCCGACCACTTCGGCGCCACCCCGCACTGGCCGGACCGCTGGGCCGCGCTGCGCGCCCGGATCGCCGCCACCGGCCTGCGCAACTCGCTGCTGCTCGCGATCGCGCCGACCGCGACGATCGCCTCCATCGCCGGCGTCTACGAGTGCATCGAGCCGCAGGTGTCGAACCTCTTCAAGCGCGAGACGCTCTCCGGGGAGTTCCTCCAGGTCAACTCCTACCTGGTGGCCGACCTCAAGCGGCTGGGCCTGTGGGACGCGCGGACCCGCGAGGCGCTGCGGGAGTCCAACGGCTCGGTGCAGGGCCTGGAGTGGATTCCGGAGCAGGTGCGCGAGCTGTACCGCACCGCGTGGGAGCTGCCCCAGCGCGCCCTGATCGACCTGGCCGCCGACCGCACTCCCTACCTCGACCAGAGCCAGTCGCTGAACCTGTTCCTGGAGACGCCGACGATCGGCAAGCTCAGCTCGATGTACGCGTACGCGTGGAAGCGCGGCCTGAAGACCACGTACTACCTGCGGTCGCGGCCGGCGACCCGGATCGCGCGCGCGGCGTCCACGGCCGCGTCCTCGGCCGCGTCCCCCGCGGCGGCGGCCGGGACCGCCGCGCGCACCCCCGGGGCGCCCGCCCCGGCCGCAGTCCCGGCGACCGCCGACGCCGACGCGATCGCCTGCTCCCTGGAGAACCCCGAGTCCTGCGAGGCATGCCAGTAATGACCACCCACACCGCCGCGAGCACCGAGAGCACCGCGACCACCGAGCGCACCGCGACCGCCGAGAGCACCGTGAAGAACCTGCTCGACCCGGGCTTCGAACTGACCCTGCGCCCGATGCGCTACCCCGACTTCTACGAGCGCTACCGCGACGCCATCAAGAACACCTGGACCGTCGAGGAGGTGGACCTCCACTCCGACGTCGCCGACCTCGCCAAGCTGTCCCCGGCCGAACAGCACCTGATCGGGCGGCTGGTGGCCTTCTTCGCCACCGGCGACTCCATCGTGGCCAACAACCTGGTGCTCACCCTCTACAAGCACATCAACTCCCCCGAGGCGCGGCTGTACCTGTCCCGCCAGCTCTTCGAGGAGGCCGTCCACGTCCAGTTCTACCTGACCCTGCTGGACACCTACCTGCCCGACCCGGACGACCGGGCCGCCGCGTTCGCCGCCGTCGAGAACATCCCCTCCATCCGCGAGAAGGCGCAGTTCTGCTTCCGCTGGATGGACTCCGTGGAGACCGTCGACCGGCTCGCGGACCGCGACGACCGGCGCCGTTTCCTGCTCAACCTGATCTGCTTCGCCGCCTGCATCGAGGGGCTGTTCTTCTACGGCGCCTTCGCCTACGTCTACTGGTTCCGCTCGCGCGGCCTGCTGCACGGCCTGGCCACCGGCACCAACTGGGTGTTCCGCGACGAGACCATGCACATGTCGTTCGCGTTCGACGTCGTGGACACCGTGCGCAAGGAGGAGCCCGAGCTGTTCGACGCCGAACTGCGCGACCAGGTCACCGACATGATGCGCGAGGCGGTCGAGGCGGAGCTGCTGTTCGCGCACGACCTGTGCGGTGACGGCCTGCCCGGCATGAACACCTCGTCCATGCGCGCGTACCTCCAGTGCGTCGCCGACCAGCGCCTGGCCCGCCTCGGCTTCCCCCCGGTCTACGGCTCGGAGAACCCGTTCTCCTTCATGGAGCTCCAGGGCGTCCAGGAACTGACCAACTTCTTCGAGCGCCGCCCCTCCGCCTACCAGGTGGCCGTGGAGGGCACCGTCACCCTGGACGAGGACTTCTGACCCGGTACCCGCCCGGCCCGACGCGGCCCCGGCCGGCGGTCTCCCCGCCGGCCGGGCCCCGCCGTCAGTCGTTGGGGACGGTCTCGAAGCGCGGGGTGGCCTCGGCCATCTGGCGCATGACGTCCTTGCGGTCGCGCTTGGAGAGGCGGTCGATGTAGAGGCGGCCGTAGAGGTGGTCCGTCTCGTGCTGGAGGCACCGCGCGAAGTACCCGGTGCCCTGGACGACGACCGGGTTGCCCTGGAGGTCCTGGCCGCGGACCACCGCGTAGTCGGGGCGGGCGAGTTCCATGTAGGCGCCGGGCACCGACAGGCAGCCCTCGTTCGAGTCGTCCAGCCGCCGCCGGTCCGCGGGGAGTTCGACCGCCACGGGGTTGCAGACGGCTCCGACGTGGCGGACGTCGTCGTCATCGGCGCAGTCGTAGACGAAGACCTTCAGGTCGACGCCGATCTGGTTGGCGGCGAGGCCGACCCCCTCGGCGGCGCGCTGCGAGGCGAACATGTCGTCCACGAGGGCGAGCAGGCTCTCGTCGAAGGCGGTGACGTCCTTGCACTCGCGGTGCAGCACCGGGTTGCCCACCACCGTGATCGGACGCGCGGTGCCGCGCTCGCGGTGCTCCGACTCGCGCTCCGCCGCGCCGGTCACGTCGTCGACGAAGTCGAGTTGCTGCTCGGTGTGCTGCTGGGACATCTCCGCCGTACGCCTTCCCGGAACCCGAATCTGATCCTTCCCAGGGTACGGGACGGCGCAAGGCCGCACGGCCGGCACCGGAAAGCCCGCGGCGCCCCGGTGCGGGCGGCCGCGGGGAGTGCGGCGTACCGGGCACGGAGGCCGTGCGACGGCCGTCGCCGGGGCCGCCACGGCCGCCTCACGGACGGCCGGCGCGACGGCTCAGCAGACCTCTTCGAGGTCCCGCCAGTCCCGGGTGTCCGGACTGTCGGCCACCCAACTGTCGAGCAGTCCCTGCACCAGCCCGGCCGGCGCGGCGATGCCGCACTCGCGCTCGGCGGTCCAGCCCGGCTCCTCCCCGGCGTGGCTGATGTGGCTGAGGTGGCCCGGATGGCCGGGCTCGCCGTGGTCGTGGGGGTCGCGGGTGGCGGAGGAGCCGTCGTCGGTGGGCATCCGGCTCTCCGAGCAGGTGCGGCACAGCAGCCGGACCGAGGACGACCAGTCCTCGGCGGCGTAACCGGCCTCGGCGGCCAGCCGCTCCAGGGCGTCGCGGTCCGCCTGGGTGCCTGCTTCGAGCAGCACCAGCCAGGTCGGCACGGGCGACGGCGCCCACAGCTCGATCTCGTCGAAGACCGGGTAGACCGACGACCCGGAGCCGCGCTCGGTGGCCCGCTCGCCGTGCGGCACCCCGTCGTGGAGCACCACCTCGCCCCAGCGGCGCCCGGAGGACGGCAGCGGGATCGACAGCACCTCGATGCGGGCCGGGTCCAGGCGCCGGCCCCAGACCACCTCGGCCTCGCCCTCCGGCGACAGCCGCACCGCCGCGCTGCCCAGCGGCAGCCGCACCGACTCCTCGCCGGTGCGCTCCGCGGTGCCGGCCGGCATCCGCAGCCCGTACGCCTGCCAGGCGCGGCGGGCCAGCGGCCAGTCCTGGAGCGCGGTGGCGGCGATGCCGAGGTTCCACCAGTCCGGGGCGCCGACCGGGCGGTCCAGCAGCGCGACGGCGCGCAGCCCGGCGATCCGGGCCTGGGCCCAGTCGTGCCGGAACTTGTGCAGCAGCGCCAGGTTGTACCAGGACTCGGAGAGCCAGGGCTCCAGATCGGCGGCGCGGGTCAGCAGCGCGCCGGCGTCCTCGTAGCGACCGTCGTCGATCAGCGTGAACGCCCGGTCGGTGGCCTGGCGCCACGTGGGCGACGGCCGGTGCCGCACTCTTCCGAAGATCTTCAACGTCGTTTCCCGCCTGCCCGCTCAGCCGGTCGGCCGGATGCGGCCGGTACCACCCTGTACGACACCAACCTTGCACATTCTGGCCGTTGTCTCAGCCCGAGCCCGCTGCTCGCGGAACGCGGGCCTCACCCGACTCCCTTGCCCTTCGCACCGGCATCCAACCATGCCCAGGTCGGAGGGCGTGCGGGCACCCTGGCCAGGAGGGGTCCCTCGACCGCCGCGGTCGCCCCGCACAGCGCCGGAACCGGCCGGGCCGGTGCGCCGGCTCCGGGCCGCGCGCCGGCTCCGGGCCGCGCGCCGGCTCCGGTCGGCGCCTGCGCCGCCAGTGCCCCCGCCAGTGCCTCCACCATCACCGGATCGAACTGGGTGCCCGCGCAGCGCCGCAGCTCGGCCATCGCGTGCGCGTCCGGCCGGGCCGGGCGGTAGGCGCGGGTCGAGGTCATGGCGTCGAACGCGTCGGCCACCGCCACGATCCGGGCCGCCTCCGGAATCCGGCCGCCCGTCAGGCCGTACGGGTACCCCGTGCCGTCGATCCGCTCGTGGTGGTGCAGGACCGCCGCGCGGGCCTCCGCGAGCACGGGGACGCCGCGCAGCACGGCGTCCCCGTCGACCGGGTGGAGTTGGACCACACCACGCTCCTCGTCGGTGAGCGGGCCGTTCTTGCGCAGCAGGCCGGTGGGCACCGCGAGCTTGCCGATGTCGTGCAGGGTGCCGCCGAGCCGGACCGCCTCCACCCGGGCCGCGGGCGCGCCCAGTTCACGGGCGATGCGCGCGGCCAGCGCGCCCACCCGCTCGCTGTGCGCCCGGGTGTAGGGGTCCTTGAGTTCCAGGGCCAGCATCAGTGCCTGCACGGTCGCCTGCTGCGCCTCCTGCCGGACCCGGCGGGCACAGGCGGAACCCCAGCAGACCGTGTGCGGCTGCGAGCGGCGGTGCGCGGGTGACACGGCGACGGCCTCCTGTCCGTACGAGATGTACGAGACTCAGGAGGATAGGGCCGCGGCGGGCGGCTCTGCGGAGTTTGCGGCGATTACGCCGGAAGGAGGCACCATCACTCACTCGTGGGAGTGGGATGCGGCGAATTCGCTTGACGGCTTCCTGGCGGGCGGCGTGTACCGCCCGGCCAGCCGCCTCCGCGGTGTCAGGCCGACGGCGCCTCGGTCGTGGTGATCTCGGCGCTGAGCGTCCCGTGTTCCGACACGTCCTCGCCGCGCCGGACCAGCTCGATCCGCATCATCACCTTGGAGCGCAGGTCGCTGGGGACGTCGTCGGAACCGCAGCAGCGCTTCACCAGCTTCTTGACCGCGACTTCCAGGCCGTACTTCTCCAGGCAGGGATGGCACTCGTCGAAGTGCTCCCTGAACTTGGCGCAGGCGTCGTCGGACATCTCCTCGTCGAGGTACTCGTAGAGGTGGTCGAGCACCTCGGAGCAGTCCGTCTCATGTGCGTTTCCGCAGCTCATGAATCCGCGCCCTTCTCACGTGCCACGCCCGCGGGGACGAGTCCGCGGTCCCGGGCGTAGTCCTCCAGCAGTTCGCGAAGCTGCCGGCGCCCGCGGTGCAGCCGCGACATCACGGTACCGATGGGAGTTCCCATGATGTCCGCGATCTCCTTGTAGGCAAAGCCCTCGACATCAGCGAGGTACACCGCGATGCGGAACTCCTCGGGGATGGTCTGGAGCGCGGTCTTCACGTCGGAGTCCGGCAGGTGGTCCAGTGCCTGGGACTCGGCGGAGCGCAGGCCGGTCGACATGTGCGACTCGGCGCGCGCGAGCTGCCAGTCCTCGATCTCCTCGGAGCCGCTGCGCAGCGGCTCGCGCTGCTTCTTGCGGTAGGAGTTGATGAAGCTGTTGGTGAGGATGCGGTACAGCCACGCCTTGAGGTTGGTGCCCTCGCGGAACTGGTGGAACGACGCGTACGCCTTCGCGTACGTCTCCTGCACCAGGTCCTCCGCGTCGGCCGGGTTGCGGGTCATCCGCAGCGCCGCCGAGTACATCTGGTCGAGGAACTCCAGCGCGTCCCGCTCGAAACGCCGGCTGCGCTGCGCCTCGGTCTCCTGTGCCGCCCCCGTGGCCGTAGACACGGGGGGTTCGCCCGAACCGGACGCACCCGCGGTGCCCGCCGTGCTGTCGTCGGTGCCGGTGACCGGACCCACCTCCTCGATAACGCCGGCGCGCCCAGATGTGGACCCGCCCGCTTGGGAGGATATTGCACGGCTGGTGGACGTGCTGGTCGCGCCCTTGCCCCGGGCCTGCTCGGGCCACCGGGTCCAGTCCAGGTACGGCGCGGCAGGCGTCTGACCAGCACCGAGGGGCGCGATGCGCGCGCTCACCTGTGCGGCGGCCCCGTCGCGTGACCGGCATGCGGCTGAAACCATGCGGCTGCCTCTCTCACCCTCTGCGGTGCCGCGGGCGCGGCCCTGTCGACACGCACAACAGCGCGCGCGCTGTCGTCATTCCCGGGAAGGAGAACCACCCCCGGGCGGCCTACCGCGCCGGTTGCAGACGTCTCACGCCGGGGCGGCGAATCCCAGCCCGGTGAGCCATTCGGCGACCGCCCCGGTCAGCCGGGCGAGTGCCTCCTCCTGGGTGAGCGGTGCCCGCTTGGGCACCGCGAAGGCGTGGTCGCCGTGCGGCACCTCCACCGGCCGGCGCTCCGCCGGGAACTCCCCGGGCCGCCCGAACGCGTCGGCGCCGCCCTGCACCCCGAGCAGCGGCAGCACGTCGGCGGCGCCGGCCAGCTCGTCGTAGCGGGACTTCTCCGGCTTGCCCGGCGGGTGCAGCGGGAACGCCAGCGCGAGGACGGCGGCGGCGCCCAGTTCCCGCGCGGTGCGGCAGGCCACCCGGGCGCCCGCGCTGCGCCCGCCGGCCACCACCGGCAGCCCGGGGGCGGCCAGCCGCGGCCACAGGGCGCTCCAGCCGCTGTCCAGGGTCCTGGGCGCCGGCGCGATCTTCTTCCCGGCGACCCGCCAGGGCTGCTCGACCAGTGCGACGGTCACCTCGCGCCCGGGCAGCGCCGCCGCAAGCGCCACCAGGTCGCGGGCGGTGACGCCGCCGCCGGCGCCGTGGCCGAGGGCGAGCACGCAGCGCGCCCGGCCCTCCGGCCGGTGCCAGGTGATCCGGGCCGGGCCCGCGGGGGTCTCGACGAGTTCGACGTCAGGGGTGTGCACCCGGCCAAGCCTGCCAGAGCGGCCCCGGCCGGAGCCGGGACGACCCGGCGGGGACCGCCCCTGCGGCGGACCGTCTCGGCCGAGGACCCGGGACGGCTGACGATCCGGGACGGCCGCCGCGTCCGGGACGGACAGCGCATCAAGGGCGGCCGGCGCATCAAGGCCGGCCCGCCCCGGCGGTCAGAAGAGCGTCTCCTCCTCCGGCGCCGCCAGCTCCACCACCAGTTCCGGCCCGTTGTTCCGCACGCTGCTGACCGCGGTGCCGACCGGGTGGGCCCGCAGCAGCCCCGGCGGCGGGGCGGCGAGCAGGCCCCGCAGCACCTCCGGGTCCGAAGTGCGCGGGTCCAGCCAGACGTCCCAGCGGTCGCGCGTCATCATCAGCGGCATCCGCGGGTGGATGGCGGCCAGCGACCGCGGGCCGGTGCCGTCGTACCCGGCCAGGTCGGTGTCCTCCGCCTCCGTGGTGAGCACCGTGCAGGTGGCCCACCAGGCGCGCGGGTGGCCCTCGGGCAGCGTGGCGTCGCGCCAGAACTCGTAGAGTCCGGCCATCGCGAAGACCGAGCCGTCGGCCAGGGTGACGAAGTACGGCTGCTTGCGGGAGCGCTTCTTGCGGCCCTCCTCCTCCAGCCGCCGCTCCTCGACGCCGGTCACCCACTCGTAGTACCCGTCGGCCGGGATCAGGCAGCGGCGCGCGGCCAGCGCGCGGCGGAAGGACGGCTTCTCGGCGGCGGTCTCGGCGCGGGCGTTGATCATCCGCACCCCGACGTCGGGGCTCTTCGCCCAGGACGGCACCAGGCCCCAGCGCAGCGGCCGGAGCTGCCGCACCGGTTCCGGGGAACCGGAGTCCCGCACAGGACGGTCGAGTATGACGGAGACGTCCTTGGTCGGAGCGACGTTCCAGTCGGGCGCGAGGCTCTCGGCGGGGTCCCATCGCCGGACCTCGAAGAGGTCGACGAGGTCCTCGGGTTTCCGGCTCGCCGCATATCGACCGCACATGACTGCCACACTGCCACGACCACGGGCCCGGCCGACAGCCCGGCCGCACCACAGGACCGGACGTGTTCGGGCCGCCAACCCGGCCCGGCCGCACGGCCGTTGCCGGACGACCCGCCGGGGCCGCGGCCGACCCGAGAGGAATGAGCACCGCATGAACGTCGCGAGCATCACCGAGATGTGGGACCGGCTGACCGGGACGCAGCCCGCGCCCTCGCACTGGCTGGTGGGGGCCACGGCGCTGGTCGCGCTCGCCGCCGTGGTGCTGCGCGGTGTGTGGCACGTCACCCGCAACGCCGTGACGATCGCGCACGAGGGCGGCCACGGCCTGGTCGCCCTGCTGACCGGCCGCCGGCTCCAGGGCATACGGCTGCACTCCGACACCTCGGGCCTGACCGTCTCCAGGGGCCGGCCGCACGGCCCGGGCATGGTGTTCACCGCCGCGGCCGGGTACACCGCGCCCCCGCTGCTGGGCCTGGCCGGGGCGGGACTGCTGACCGCCGGGCACATCACCGCGCTGCTGTGGGGGGCGACCGCGCTGCTCCTGGTGATGCTGGTCATGATCCGCAACGCGTACGGGGTGCTGACCGTCGTGGTCACCGGCGCCCTGTTCCTGCTCGTGTCGTGGATCACCCGCGCACAGGTGCAGGCCGCCTTCGCGTATCTGGTGGTGTGGTTCCTGCTGCTGGGCGGGGTCCGACCGGTAGCGGAGCTCCAGGGCTCCCGGCGCAGGGACCGCAGCGGGGCGTCCGACGCGGACCAGCTTGCGCGGCTGACCGGCACCCCGGCGGCGCTGTGGCTGCTGCTGTTCTACGTCGTCGCGCTGTGCTCCCTGTTCGCGGGCGGCAGGTGGCTGCTGGTCCGCTGAGCCGCGCGGCCGGGAGGGGACATCGGAACGGCGGAACGGCCGGAGGACCGGAGGACCGGACGCCGTCGCCGATGCGGGCCCGGGAGGGTAGCCGCCCCCTGTTTCCGGCGGGTTTCGCCGTATTCGCCGACCCGTCTCCTCCCACCCGAGCCACTAGGCTTGCTGCCCATGACCGACAGCACCGCGCAGACCCGACCGTGGCCGGCACCGACCGCGCCCGGCGCCGTGGACGCGACCGTCCTCGTGCCGGGTTCGAAGTCCGTGACCAACCGCGCCCTGGTGCTCGCCGCGCTGTCCGCGGAACCCGGATGGCTGCGCCGACCGCTGCGCAGCCGCGACACCGTGCTCATGGCGGACGCGCTGCGGGCGATGGGCGTCCAGATTGACGAAACGGTCAACCCCGGCGGCGGCGAGGCATGGCGGATCATCCCGGCGGGGCTGCACGGCCCGGCCACGGTGGACGTCGGCAACGCCGGCACCGTGATGCGCTTCCTGCCGCCGGTGGCCTCGCTCGCCGACGGCCCGGTCCGCTTCCAGGGCGACGCGCGGTCGTACGAGCGCCCGCTGCACGGCGTGATCGACGCCCTGCGCGCGCTCGGCGCCCGGGTGGAGGACGAGGGCCGCGGCTCGCTGCCGATGACCGTGCACGGCGCGGGGTCGCTGTCCGGCGGCGCGGTGGACGTCGACGCGTCGTCCTCGTCGCAGTTCGTCAGCGCCCTGCTGCTGTCGGGGCCGCGCTTCAACAAGGGCCTGGAACTGCGGCACACCGGCGACAGCCTGCCGTCGGTACCGCACATCCGGATGACCGTCGACATGCTGCGCAAGGCCGGGGCCAAGGTGGACGCCCCGGAGGACGGCGGCAGCGCGGGGGTCTGGCGGGTCGCGGCGGGCGCGCTGCTCGGCCGGGACCTGACCGTGGAGCCCGACCTGTCGAACGCGGCGCCGTTCCTGGCCGCGGCCCTGGTCACCGGCGGCCGGGTCACCGTGCCGGCCTGGCCGCGCGTGACCGCGCAGCCCGGCGACGCGCTGCGCGAGATCTTCACCCGGATGGGCGGCTCCTGCGAGCTGACCGACCACGGTCTGACCTTCGCCGGCAGCGGCCGGCTGCGCCCGCTCGTCATGGACCTGGGCGACGTGGGCGAGCTGACCCCGGTGATCGCCGCGGTCGCCGCCCTCGCCGACGGCGAGTCGAAGCTGACCGGCATCGCCCACCTGCGGCTGCACGAGACGGACCGGCTGGCCGCACTGGCCGCCGAGCTGAACGGCCTGGGCGGCGACGTCCGCGAGACCGGGGACGGCCTGGTGATCCGCCCGCGCCCGCTGCACGGCGGGGTGTTCCACACCTACGACGACCACCGGCTCGCCACGGCCGCCGCGGTGATCGGGCTGGCCGTGCCCGGCGTCCGGGTGGAGAACATCGCGACGACCGCCAAGACGCTGCCGGACTTCGCCGACCTGTGGACGGGCATGCTGGCCCGCCCGGGCGCGCTGCCCGGGTCCGCCGGCGCCGGGCACGGACGGGGCTGACGGCCGCCATGCGCCGCTACGGCAAGAACCCCGACGAGGACGACATCCGGGTCCGCCCGAACAGCCGGGGCACCCGCCCGCGCACCTCGATCCGCCCCAAGCACGAGGACGCCGCCGAGGGCATGGTGCTGACCGTGGACCGCGGCCGGCTCACCGTGCTGGTCGAGGACCGCGAGGTCACGGCGATGAAGGCGCGCGAACTGGGCCGCAAGTCCGCGGTGGTCGGCGACCGGGTGGCCGTGGTCGGCGACCTGTCGGGCGCCAAGGACACCCTGGCCCGGATCGTCCGGGTGGAGAAGCGCACCTCGGTGCTGCGCCGCACCGCCGACGACACCGACCCGTACGAGCGGGTCGTGGTCGCCAACGCCGACCAGCTCGCCATCGTCACCGCGCTCGCCGACCCCGAGCCGCGCCCGCGGATGATCGACCGCTGCCTGGTCGCCGCCTACGACGCGGGGCTCACCCCGCTGCTGGTGCTCACCAAGTCCGACCTTGCGCCGGCCGGTCCGCTGCTGGAGACGTACGGCGCGCTCGACGCGCCCTACGTCGTCACCAGCCGGGACGACTTCCTGGCCGGCGGGGTGGACCAGGTCCGGGAGCGGCTGGCCGGCCACGTCACCGCGCTGGTCGGCCACAGCGGGGTCGGCAAGACCACGCTGGTCAACGCGCTGGTCGAACGGCAGCGGACCACCGGCGTGGTCAACGCCGTCACCGGCCGCGGCCGGCACACCACCACCTCGGCGCTCGCACTGCCGCTGCCGGACGACTCCGGATGGGTGATCGACACCCCCGGGGTGCGGTCCTTCGGCCTGGCGCACATCGATCCGTCGCGGGTGGTCCAGGCGTTCCCCGACCTGGTGCCGGGCACCGAGGACTGCCCGCGCGCCTGCTCGCACGACGAGCCGGACTGCGCGCTGGACGCGTGGGTGGCGGCGGGCCACGCCGAGCCCGCCCGGCTGGACTCGCTGCGCCGGCTGCTGGCGACGCGCGAGCGGCACGAGGGCGACTGACGGTGTGAAGCCTGCCCGCGGCGCGCAGGCGGCGACGGTACCCCCGTCGGTTCCCCGGCCCGTCTGTGTGATGATCGGCTGCGAACACACGCGTGCGACGCACAGCGGAACGCGGAACGACGGATACGGATACGGATACGGATACGGAGGCACGCGATGCCCTGGCTTCTCGTGGTGGTCGCGGGGCTCTTCGAGACGGGGTTCGCGGTGTGCCTGAAGCTGTCGCACGGCTTCACCAGGCTGTGGCCGACGGTGGCCTTCTGCCTGTTCGCGCTCGGCTCGTTCGGCCTGCTGACCCTCTCGCTGAAGCGCCTCGACGTCGGCCCGGCGTACGCCGTCTGGACCGGCATCGGGGCGGCCGGCACCGCGATCTACGGCATGGCCTTCCTCGGCGACCTGGTCTCCGCCCTCAAGCTGGTGTCGATCTCGCTGGTGATCCTCGGTGTGATCGGGCTCCAGATCTCCGGTTCGTCGCACTGACCGCGGCCGGCCGGACACGGCCGGGGCGTCTCCGGCGCCCACCCCGACGGCCCTCCTGACGTCCCGTCAGCGGTGGCGCCGGGCCAGCAGGCTGCGCCCTGCCCGCGCGATCCGCGCGCACGCCTCGTCGTCGCTCGGGGCGGGCACGAGGACGTAGGAGACGGTCAGCCGGATCGCGGTGTCACAGGCCCAGGCGACATCCTCGGCGGGCAGCCGGGGGAAGGCACCGGCCAGGCTGGCGGCGGTGCGGGCGCGCAGCGCGCCGGCGAGGTCGGGCAGCGGGGTCAGCCAGGGGCGTGGGGCGCCGTCGCCGGCGAGCGCGGCGCGGACCAGCGGGCTGCGGCGGGCGCGGTCCAGCGTCCAGCCGGCCGCGGCGGCGAACCGGTCGCCCGCGTCGCCGCCGTCCCGTCCGGCCCGGGCGAGCGCCTCGTCGACGCCGGCGAGGTAGCCGTCGGCCTCCCGCCGGACCAGCGCGCGGGCCAGCCCCTCCTTGCTGCGGAACTCGTTGTAGAGGGTCTGCCGGGAGACCCCCGCGGCGGCGGCCACCTCGACCATCCGGACCTCGCTCCACGCCCGCCCGGCCAGCGCGGTGGACGCCGCTTCGAGGAGCGCTTCGCGCACGGTGGGCATCGTGGCCTCCCCAGTACCGCAGGCGTCGTGGACATCGGGCGTCGGGCGTCGGGCGTGCCGAAAGAATCGACGCGCGCGGACGCTCTGTCAAGGCTCCGCGACGGACGGTGGGCCCCGGCGGCGCGGGGCGCCGGAACGGACGCGATGGCCGCGGACCTGGCCGAATCGATAGGTTCGGCACATGCCCGATTACAACGACGACCTGCGGCTGGCCCACGTGCTCGCCGACGCCGCCGACGCCGCCACGATGGAGCGGTTCAAGGCGATCGACCTCAAGGTGGAGACCAAGCCCGACCTGACCCCGGTGACCGAGGCGGACAAGGCCGCGGAGGAGCTGATCCGCGGCCAACTGGCCCGTGCCAGGCCGCGCGACGCGGTGCTCGGCGAGGAGTACGGCAGCGAGGGCGGCGGCGCCCGGCGGTGGATCGTCGACCCGATCGACGGCACCAAGAACTACGTGCGCGGCGTGCCGGTGTGGGCCACCCTGATCTCGCTCGCGGTGCGGGGCGAGGGCGGCGACGAGGTGGTGGTCGGCGTGGT